>NZ_JAALBT010000032.1:0-9829 GCF_011077905.1 Providencia sp. M-27
CTAAGAACTATGTATAAACCTCTCGATATTAGAACTAGATTCACATTTATTCAAGTAATAAACAGGAGGATTATCATAAGTGATATTAACAGTTCAAAATTCTTTATTTGGGTAATTTTATATATAATTCATAATATTAGATATCTTAATTATATATTTTTCATCACAAAATAAGAATGGTAAATGTGTGATAGAAGGCATGGAAATTTAAATTAAAATAATGTCTAATTGTACCTGTTACTGATTATAAAGCTCCATAATATTTACTTTATTTCTTGTAAAAAATAACTGTTTAATAATGTGAGGATAAAATGAATCTAAAAAAAAAGCTTATTAGTACTTCATTATCACTAGCGATTACTGGGATGATTAGTACAAGTTCATTAGCCGCAGATGATACCAAGTTAAAAGCCACAAAAACGAATGTAGCGTTTTCTGATTTTACCCCTACAGAATATTCCACAAAAAACAAACCAAATGTTATACTTATTACTGTTGATGATTTAGGCTATGGTCAACTTCCATTTGATGAACGTTCTTTTAATCATAAATCAATGGAAAACAGAGAAGTCGTTGATACTTATAAAATTGGTATTGAACAAGCGATTGAAGCCGCTAAAAAATCAACACCAACATTGCAATCATTGATGAATGACGGTGTAAAATTAACTAATGGCTATGTTGCTCACGGTGTTTCAGGTCCTTCTCGAGCGGCAATAATGACAGGTCGTTCACCTGCACGCTTTGGTATCTATTCAAACACAGATGCTCAGGATGGAGTACCTCTAGAGGAATTATTTTTACCTGAGTTATTTCAAAAACATGGCTATTATACCGCTGCAATAGGGAAATGGCACTTGTCAAAAATAAGTAATGTTCCTGTTGATGAAAAAAAACAAACTCGTGACTATCATGATAACTTTATCACTTATTCAGATGAACCGTGGCAGCCACAAAATCGCGGTTTTGATTACTTCATGGGCTATCATGCAGCTGGTGTAGCATATTATAATTCTCCATCATTTTTTAAAAATAGAGAACGTATTGAAGCAATTGGCTATAGTAGTGATCAACTAACTGATGAAGCAATTGGTGTTGTTGATAGAGCCAAAATGCTTAATGAACCATTTATGCTTTATTTAGCTTATAATGCACCACATCTACCTAACGATGATCCAGCACCTGACATTTATCAAAAACACTTTAATACTGGAAATCAGACAGCAGATAATTTTTATGCTTCCGTTTACTCAGTTGATCAGGGCGTTAAAAAATTACTTTCTCAGTTAGAAAAAAACGGCCAATTAGATAATACAATTATATTCTTTACATCTGATAATGGTGCTGTTATTGATGGACCATTACCATTAAATGGTGACCAAAAAGGCTATAAGAGCCAAACAAATCCAGGTGGTGTTCATACTCCAATGTTTGTATGGTGGAAAGGAAAACTTCAGAATGGCAATTACGATAAGCTAACTTCAGCAATGGATTTTTTCCCAACAGCTTTAGATGCAGCTCAAATAGAGCGTCCTAAAAATTTAGATGGCGTATCTCTACTCCCTTATATTTCTAAAGATAAAAGCAACTCTAAATCAAGTGAACCTCATAAAAATTTAGCTTGGATAACTGCATATTCACATTGGTTTGATGAAGAAAACATTCCATTCTGGGATGGATATCATAAATTTGTTAGAAAAGAATCAGATGATTATCCTCACAATCCAAATACTGAGGATTTGAGTCAATTTTCTTATACAGTTAGAAATAATGACTACTCCTTAGTCTATACAGTAGAAGATGACAAATTAGGGTTATATAAAGTTACGGATTTACAAGAGAAAAACAACCTAGCAGATGATAAACCAGAAGTTGTAAAAGAAATGCAAGAAACAATAAAAGAATTTATTAATTCAAGTAAACCACCAATCAATGATATTAATAAAAATAAGTTTGGTGAGATTAAAAAATCATTAGGTCTTTAATTAATAAATGGCAGGTAATACCTGCCATATTTAGGTGGGTATATGCACTTCACAATTAAGCCAACAAGTTTCCAATGTAACATCAAATGTGATTATTGTTTCTATTTAGAAAAAGAACATATTTTTCAACATAAAAACTGGATGAACAATGAAGTTCTTGAAAAATTCATAAAAAAATATATAGATGCTTGTAATACAAAAAGTGTTTATTTCACATGGCAAGGAGGAGAACCGACTATGGCAGGAATCTCCTTTTATAAAAAAGTTGTAGAATTACAAAATAAATATAAAGGCAGTAAACAAATTTTTAATGCATTACAAACGAACGGATTACTGATTAATGATGATTGGTGTCAATTTCTAAAAAAAAATAACTTTCTGATTGGAATATCTATAGATGGACCAGAGGATCTACATAATAAATATAGAAAAACAGGTTCAGGGAAAGGTACGTTTAAAAAAGTACTAAATGCTATTGAACTATTTAAACAGTACAATATAGAGTTTAACACCTTAACAGTCATAAATAATTATAATGTAAATCATCCAATTGTCGTTTATGAATTTTTAAAAGAAATTGGTAGTAAACATATTCAATTTATAGAACTACTAGAAACAGATGTTCCCAATGAAAAATTTATTGGTGATATAAAGTTTGATATTATAAATTTCTCTGTACCATCCGAGTCCTATGGTATTTTTATGTCCGAAATATTTAAACGTTGGATTAAATATGATTTTGGAGATATATTTATAAGGCAGTTTGAGAGTTTTATTAGCTGTTTTCTAGGGAATGGACATAGCAGTTGCATATTTCAACCTGTATGCCACGATAATTTTGTGATCGAATCAAACGGTGATATATATGAATGTGACCACTTTGTATATCCAGATTTTAAAATAACAAATATAGATGAAGATATCGAAAATATTTCCACTCCGAAATTATCATTTGAAAAGGCAAATCTTTCTAAAGAATGTTTGGAATGTGATTATAAATCCATATGTAATGGAGGATGTCCTAAGCATCGGATTAATAAAGCTACAAATGCAAATATATCTTACTTTTGTCATGGTTATAAAAAAATGTTCTCAACAATAGTTCCATACCTAAATGCAATGACTTCATTAGCAAAAAATAATATACCATTAAATGAGATATCAAAAATTGCAGATCAAATCGAAGCAATAAATAAAGCCTAATACTTTAGATAAATGGGGAAAAATAAGAGTAACATTTCCCCATACAGCATATCAATTATTTGTGCTAATGCTTATCTATAGACTACTCCCTAATGATACCCGCCTAATTCAACTAAAATAGTATCATTTAGCACTTGAACCCATCTATATGATTCAGTATCATTTGGGTATTATAAATGATACCAAAGGGCTTATATGATATTCGGCTATGCAAGAGTTTCTTCAAAAGATCAAAATTTAGAAAGGCAGCTTTCAGTACTGGAGCCTATTTGCGACAAAGTGATCCAAGAAAAAGTATCAGGGAAAAATATTAACGATAGGCCAGAACTACTATTACTATTATCGCATTTAAGGGAAGGTGATACTCTCATTACAAAGTCTATCGATAGATTAGCCCGTAATACTAAAGAACTCTTATCGCTAGTGGATGAGTTAGTAGAAAAAGGAATCACTGTTAGGTTCTTAGACAATAACATGAGTTTTGATAATTCTCCCGCTTCAAGGCTAATTTTGACCATGATGGGAGCAGTGGCAGAGTTTGAACGAGGTATTATTGCATCTAGAAGAGACGAAGGCATTGCTATTGCTAAAAAAGCTGGAAAATACAAAGGAAAACAAAAAAATGCAGTACTACATAGTAAAATAAGTGAAATGCTAGAAACTGGAAAATATACTGCTGATGAAATAGCTAAGCTTTGTGATTGTGGTCGAGCTACGGTTTTTAGAGTGAAGAAATTACGATCAGTTAACCAACAAACATAGCTCATTTTTTTTACTTATTATATCTTTATAGGACAATCCTATTGATATCATAGTATTAAAAGGTTTTATTTTAATTAAAGAGTGAGTTTATGTAACTCACTCCAATTTATTGGAATACTATTATATATTACCTGCAAGATCGTAATACGTATCACACATTTTTTGATCTACTGTTTTATTTTTATTACTAGAATATGATCTTATACCTATATTTTTATATTTCACCATTCCATCTCGCCATGAGATAAATTGATATGGATTCCTGTCTGCTTGTTCTAAAACTTGATAAAAGTATATATCAAATTTTTCACTATAAAATTTAGCCATTTTTCGATTATTCGGAACCGCAGTTGAGTAGCCGTAACAGTAAGCAACATAAAATATTTCTTTTTCATATTCTGAGCTTCCTTTTACAATCGAACGCTCAACTTCCCTAGATACTGGGACTTTATTGGAATTATTTACGCTATTTTTTGATGTATTATTCTCTGCATTCTTGTTAGTATTGAATACCAATACTAAAATTAAAAATGTTAGTATAAATCCAATAAAACTAATGCCAACCAAAAAAATATATTTAATAAACCCATTTATATTACTTTTAATGCACCATTTATTCAACTTTATATAACAATATATTCCTATTAACATACTAATTAAAAATAGCACTAACGGATTCATAAAAAGCCCCATTCTATATTAAATGACTATTAACAGTGGTTATTAGATGAAATTGTTTCTTAACTTGTTAAATATCAATCAATTAACTTATATCATGTTATTATTTAATGAATTAAATAAAATGTATTGACACCCACTTAACTATTGTTCAGACTAAATCCAACTAAAATGTCTTTGGCATATATTTAAATTCAAAAGCGTCAGGATTTCTGGGTATATGATTAGTTAATTTTTGAGATTCAGTATAGAAACACTCCTCCATTTTCGGTATAATTACTTTCTGTTTTTTTCTTAGTATTTCCTCTGATTTTTTTATTTCAACATCTCGTACATGTACAGGAAATTGCTGCCAGTACTTCACTTGCTCACCATACCATGAACTTAATTTATTAAAATCTTTTTGGCAATCTGGACGAATTTTTCCATCAAAATCTTTCAAACTTATTCCATAGCTTAAATATATATTAACTGCTCTCGAAAATTCAAAACTACCAATAGGATAAGATTTTATACTCTTATAAAGTGACATTTCTAATGGATCTTTATCATTAAATTCTAAGTATACAATTTCATTATCTGTATTCTTATACTTAAGAACTACAGTAGGAGATGTCAGAGTATGAAGTACTGAGTACATTACAATATATAACAATACAGAAGGAATAATAGCCACAAAAAATATGGAACCTTTGCCTAATCCTTTCCCCTTAAAGTATCTAGACATTTTTTTATAGACTAATACAGCTAAAAATGTAGTGATAACAATAACAATTAATTGAGACACCTAATTCTCCTTGATTAGATTTTTACATTTAATTGAATCAATTATACCACACCCTTCAATATCGATCGATAAAAACGATCGAATTTTATAGAACGATCGTTAAAATCTATCAAAACTATCGATAGTCAATCTATCAATAGGAGATAACGATCAATCAGCTTATTTGAAAAACTAATTGATCTTAATCATCTATAGTGCTTAATGCATTGAATTTTAATTGTTAAATGCTAATCCAGATAATGAAAAGTGCTGAATTTTATATACAGTGATACGTTTCTTAGATTTAGTAACCTTGGTTGAGTTCTCTATAGATATGTACTTTTTGATTATTCGGCTTGCCATTTTGTTTTTTATAAAAAAAGTGTCCAATGGGGCAGCAGAGGTATTAAGAGTTACATTATTACCATTGGACACTTTTTTACTAATTAACGATTTCCAATCAGGGCTATTGAGCATTAAATCAACGTTATTGTTGAATTCATCAACTAATACTATTTTAACAACTTCTATTGCGATCTTTTGAATATTATCTGAGCTTATATAACTGCTTAATGAATTATCCTTAAGATATGAAAACAAGCATTTTTGTACTTCTGAAATGACAAATTGTCTATACTTGCACTCTGCTTTATTATTCTCAATATCTTTAAGTACTTTATCCTTATAACTCCTATCTTTTATTATTGAATCAATGACGTGAGGTATGTCACTGTCTTTTAAGCCACCTAGTTTCATTTGTTCAATTATTATTTTGTATTTACTAAAAGTAAAACCTTTAAATTCTGGTTCTTTTCCTAATTTGAAGTACTCATTTAACTCATTTAGCTCATTATTTTCTTTTTGTAATTTTGATTTTTTTTCAACTTTCTTATTTTCACTTATCTTATTATTAACATTAGTATCAGTAGAGTAATCGTCATAAATTGGGAGAAATATTTGAAAGTTGTACTCAAATAGTCTTGACATGAAATAGTTAAACTCATTACTGGCTTTTTCTTTTCTATTCAAATAGCTGTTATAATCAATAATATTATAATCAACATAAAAATCATCATTTTTAATATATACACCCAATAAATTACCAATAGAATAATGTTCATAAAAACTATTTTTTTGTTGATTGTTTTGTACATTATCAAAACATTCTTTTAATGAACTAGCTTGTTTTTTTGCCGATTCTATAGCTTTTTCAATATTATTATCAATGGTTTTCATTATCTTTTTTGTCTCAACATAGTAATTTACGTTTTTCATTTTTTTTATATTTCTAAATCTATTGCTAAATTGTTCAATTCTATCTGGTTCTGTTTCCTCACAAATAAAAATATCAACCTCATCTAAATCATCAATAATACTAAGCCCTTCTACAATGCTATTAGTACCAATAATACAATCATAATCATTCATAGTTCCAGTACTAAATAGATCTTTAACGTTTTGGGTTGATTTTACATCAGCATTAACTAATAAATATTTTTTCCCTGATTCTCGCCCAATATATTCTCCTTTAGCCTTATCATTTATCAATAGTATTGATTTTCTATAACTACATTTTAAATCTCGTATAATTGAAGATTCTTTACTTTTGCAAAAGTATGTTTGGATCTGTTTTACTGCTTTATCCTTTTTTGTAACTTTACTTACTGTCTCAAATTTTCTATGGCAAAAATAATTTGGTTTAATTGTTCCAGACATAAAAATAACTTTATTAAAAAGCTTTATAGCTTCATTAAGTATATCAATTACTTCATGTTTGTAATCATAGTCAAATATAATACCATGAGCTTCATCTATTACTAAATCCCAATTTTTACATTCTTCAGGGCTATTCATCATCGTTTTTAATTGATTCCACGTTGCTATATTATCCTTATATATATCGTTATTACTACCAGCTTGCTGAACGATAGATACTAATGGTGTTACTACTTTTGTATTTTTTCTATGCCCCATAGCATAATTTTTACCAATTCCAGTACTTGCAATTAGTAAATTAATACCTTTTTTGAATTCTATTTTATCAATAACATCTGATAAATATTGTTCTTCATCTAGTTGTATCTCATAATCGTAAATCACTGAATTATCATGTGAAATATGATTCGTATTTAATAATATCTGAGTTTTTTCAGGGAGGAATTTTCTTAATCCTAAAATACTGCCATATGATGAATGAGCCTTTTGATACATATCTGTCCCTGAGTTTGTTGCATCAGGCTTACTTACTTTTTCGATAATACCTGCTATATCATCCTCTTGATAACCTGAACTTTTCAAACAACTCGCTAACTTGAGTTTTTCATTATAATCAAAAAAATTATTATTATTATGGCTAACGATTAATTCTGATATTTTACTTTTATTTTTAACTTCATAGGAAGTACCACTTTTATGAGCGTTAAATACATCTATACTAAAATTATTGTCTATAGCTTGTTTTTTTTCCAAAATAGTAATATCAAAAAATATTCCTTTATTGTGTGTGGATACAAACTGTGAACTATATTTCTTGTTTATTCGTGGTAAATATTGTATCTGTAAACTTTTACAAAAAGAGGGATCAGAATAATTAAATCTACAGGATAACCCTTTAGAGTAACTATTATATTCATCTCTATCAACTGCCTCTAATAGTGGTAAGACAACTCTAAAACGATCTTTTCCTTTTAGACCTTGGCTACCCGTAGAATATAATAGGTATTCATATTCTTTTAAGTCATTTTGAACATCTTGAATTGAAGCATCTCCATCAATATCAAGAACTATAGCGTAGTATTTTATGACATTCTCTTGTGTTCTTGGCTTGCCTTCCATCATTTCGGCAAATATTATGCCATCAAAAAAATCTTTTTCTTTTTTATACTCATCAATATTTGAAGCATTAAAGCTAGGCCACTTACATTTATCTAATAAACATTCGACTATTGAATCCCAACTATCATTACTATGTATTACATCGCTATTGCTATTAGATGAGTACTTGTTTTTATACCACGTAAAGTACAAAACAGTATTTGAATATAATTCTTCTTTCATGTGTTTCCTTTCTGTTGAAAATTACTTCCTTGTTTAACATTTTAATTAACACTTAACAACAAGTTATATTTAAGTATTAATGTCCTCTGATCATCTAGTTATAAATTTAATTATAATACAGTACCGTTATATCTATAGTAATGCACAATACTTTACTATAGATATGGCAATACCATGAACGTATATGTTAAATTTAATTTGAATTTCAGAATATATACTCTAAAAAAACCGAGTTCTAGTTTTATCTATTCTATTATTTTTGAGTCTTAGTTCTATTAGTCCTGTTAGTCCTGTTAGTCCTGTTAGTCCTGTTAGTCCTGTTAGTCCTGTTAGTCCTGTTAGTTCTATTAGTTCTATTAGTTCTATTAGTTCTATTAGTTCTATTAGTCCTGTTAGTACCTTTAGTACTCATTAAACTTTGTATAGTGCGAGGTGATATGAGTATTCCAAATTTATTATGTACCTCCTTTACCAAACTATAGGTACATAATTTACTATTTTCTATAAAACAAACTATTTCAGATGAAATAATCGATTCATCTCTATATAGATTACAAGCTCCATCATACCAATGCTTGAAGTTAATCACTTCATTATTATATAATTTTTTTATATAACTTATAGATATACTTTTCTTACCTAATTCTTTATTAATTTCACTAATGGTATCTTGCGTAGTTAAAATATATGTATACTCTGAATTTGTTAATGATACGATTTTCATATTAAATCCTATTGTTAAGTTTAAACCATGATAGGATATTTAATATTGAGTGAACTAGTATTGATCATGTTTTCTATTGGAGGTAACTACAATCTAGAATATGTGAAATTAATATTTCCAGTTTAATTCTAGACGGTACATAATATATCCATCAATAACTATCATTTAATATCAATACTCTTTTAATGAACTCTCATTTAAGAGCCCATTAAAAGACAGTATTCACAATCGAATAAAAAATATCACTGTATTTCTTTGCCTATCATCTGGTCATATGAATTATAACGCATGATTTTAAATTTTTCACATCATTCCTGAAAATAATTTCATTACATAAAACCATTTCTCAAATAATCTATCTGACAGCCTTATTATAACGCATAACTTTCATTTTCGCATAATTTCTTTAAATAAATTTTCTTGCATATCAATTTTCTTATCACGATAATATCGTGAAATAATTATTAACAAGCATAAGGTACTGAATTCTAAACTCAATAAAATAAAAGCAATACCGAGGAAATATAATTCAAGTTCTATTTAAATTGTTATTGCATTAATTTAAATAGAACTTAAATACAATTACTTTACTTTTAAAAGTAGTATAAACTTATAATTCAGTTTTTATATTAATTATTAATTATTAATTATCTA
>NZ_JAALBT010000033.1:0-9399 GCF_011077905.1 Providencia sp. M-27
TCCAATATTAAAGAAGTCCGCAGAAACGATATTCACGAGGTTCGAAACAATCAGCGGCAAGCTCGCCGTATCTGCAATAAACCCGGCAGCCATGACAAATGCTAATGTCGTACCTTTGTTAAAACCAAGTGCTAATAACATCGCAATCACAATGGGCGTTAATATCAATGCTGCGCCATCATTGGCAAATAAGGCCGCAACCGTTGCACCCAGTAGCACGATATAACTGAATAGTAATCTTCCTTTACCCCCACCCCACTTGGCAACATGTAATGCAGCCCATTCAAAGAAGCCACTTTCATCTAAAAGTAGGCTAATAATAATCACGGCAACAAATGTCGCCGTGGCATTCCACACAATATTCCAAACGATTGGAATATCTTGAAAGCTAATGACACCAAAAATAAGGGCTAAAACTGCCCCTGCCGATGCACTCCAACCAATCCCCAATCCTTTGGGTTGCCATATAACAAACGTAATTGTTAGAACAAAAATTAATGCGGCAATAAACATAACAACCTCGTTTAAAAGGTGCTTTTGTGCACCTTTTATTTTTAGAAAATGAAACTTATTCTGCGATCTGACTTAATGCTGATATCCCCACAGGCTCTGTTTCAAGCAAAGGAACAAGTGCAACACGTTTTGCCAATGTTGATGTCACCTTTTCAATTTGAGCGACTTCCTGTTCTGCTCTTGAAAGTAACAATGGTGAGGTTGTTTCCGTAATAGATAGGCTATTATTAATTACCCACGCCCACGGATGTATATCTGCCCGTATTAAATCATTTTGTAAGTTCTCCGCCTCAAGCACAGGCGTAGTTTCAGCGAGTGTCGTAATAATAACTTTGGTGCGTTCAGGATCTTGTAATTGCATCATCGGCGTTAAATAGTGGCCTTTTTCGCCCATTTTTTTAGCAATTTCTTTATGGTATGCCCCTGTTGCATCCAGAAGTAATAATGTATGCCCAGTCGGTGCAGTATCCATGACGACAAAACGTTTACCCGCGTCTCTAATGATGCGAGAAAAGGCTTGAAACACCGCAATTTCTTCTGTGCATGGAGAGCGTAAATCTTCTTCAAGTAATGCTCGGCCTTGTGTATCTAAATCTTTCCCTTTGGTTTCTAATACATAATGACGATAACGTTCAGTTTCAGCGATAGGGTCAATTCGGCTAACTTGAAGATTGGGTAAAACACCATCGAGGGTTGATTCAATATGCGCGGCTGGATCAGATGTCGTCAGATGTACATCAAGCCCTTTTTCTGCCAATTTAACCGCGATTGATGCCGCAATCGTTGTTTTCCCTACACCACCTTTGCCCATTAACATAATCAGCCCGTGCTGTTGCTGAGATATTTCGCCAACCAGTTCTGACAAGGTAGGTAAAGAAATAGGTTGTTTTGTCGGGGTAATAGTTGGAACTTGTAGCATATCATTAGATAACAACTGTTTCAGTGCATCAACTCCAACCATATTGATATTTTGTAAATAAAGAATATCGATAGGTAACGAACGTAATGCTTCAGGCATAGACGCTAATGCCGCTTGTTCACGAGAGTAGAGCGCATGGGATAACTTATCATTTTCAGTCATCGCCGTTTCAGGGAAAACACCATTGACAATCAATTGCTGATTTTTGATACCCAGAGATGACAACTCGCTATAGGTTCTCGCGACTTCCCTCAATGCAGCAGACTGAGCTCGTGCAACCAAGACTAGCCTTGTTAGTGATTTATCACTCAACGCTTCCACCGCCATGCTGTACTGCTCACGTTGTTTATCAAGACCAGACATTGGCCCTAAACATGACGCGCCATCAGGATTGTCACTAATAAAATCACTCCATGCACTCGGGAGTTGTAATAAACGGATGGTATGCCCCGTTGGTGCGGTATCAAAAATGATATGGTCAAATTGCTCTGTAATTTCGGTATTGGTTAACAACCCGGTAAATTCATCGAAAGCGGCAATCTCTGTGGTACAGGCACCTGATAGCTGTTCCGTAATACTTTGAATTACCGCTTCAGGTAAACTTTCTTTGATTGGATTAATAATTTTGTTTCGATATTCTTCGGCTGCGGCTTGAGGATCTATTTCAATAGCAAATAGATTTGGAACCAATGTTATTGGCTTAATATTGTTGCCTATCGATTGAGAGAATACTTGCCCAACGTTAGAAGCTGGATCAGTGCTCACCAGTAAAACTTTTTTCCCTTTTTCAGCCAACTTAATTGCGGTCGCACAGGAAATAGAGGTTTTACCCACACCACCTTTTCCAGTAAAAAATAAATAATTAGGTGTGTTATTTAAAAATTTCATTTTATTGCTCCTGTTAACAACACGTTTTACCATTACCACAACACGATTTAACAATTTCAGCTTTTTCAATATTCGGTCGAATACCAAACCATCTGGCTATCTCATGTCGTTTTGGGTATCGACCGGTCAGCACAATCTCACCGTCAAGAATCAATAGTGGAAGTGACTCGGCACCTGCGGTTTCCAAAAATGTTTTTGCTTTTGTGTTGTTAACAAACGCCATAGGCTCTTGCGCTAAATTAAAACGCCTTATACTTGCCCCTTGTTTTTTTAACCAATCCACATCTGTTGCGAAGTCTACCAATGCTTGATCGACTTCGGTTCCGCAAACACCAGTGCTACAGCATAATGCGGGATCAAATACTTCTAGTTTTTTCATATCTCAACCTTATATGTGGTTTATCATATATGTTAATTTAAAAATTTTTTATACAGAACAACTACTCGCAGACTCTTTTGTCTCTAAGCGCTTGAGCAAATCTGCAACTCTATTTTTCTCTGTGGCATAGGTGACATCAATGATACTTTTCACCCAAGGTAGCAATGCTGGAGATAATCGATAATGAACCCATTTACCATGCTTTGAATCGAGCAAAAGACCCGACTCTCTGAGCATTGCCAGATGTCGAGAAGTCTTTGGTTGCGATAAATTTAAGGTCGTGTAGATATCACAGACACATAGCTCACCAGATGCTTTCAAAAGCAACACGATATCCAATCTGGTTTGGTCACTGAGTATTTTAAATAGCACTAGTGGTTTCATACCTTCTCCTATATTTAATGTATATAAGGTATACTCAAAAAATACATTCGTCAAAACATATATGATAGCCTATGAATTCTCTAAATGGTTTTTTTTACAACGCTATCTTTATTAATTAATAATCTCTTACTGAGGAGCTTAGAACTTACAATTTTTCAATGTAATAGCATCGAGTGTTAATACTATCGTATAAGATATCGTCTGTAGCCCTTGATATTACAGGGCAACGAGCAAACTTTGGACTTTTCGATGAAATGGGCGCGTAACCCCTATTTGATCTGCTTGAACTCTAGGCACTACAAAGATACATTTTGTTTTCGTGCTAGATCATAGGTTGTTGAGTAGACAAGTATCTGATCTTTATGACCATCTTGATATTTATTACCAATTGAATCATAGCTCGAACAACCCGCAGAGATAAGCCCTTGCTTGTTTCCCTTTAGCGTTAAGTAAATCATTTCTGACATAGCTATTCCTTTCCATATGTTAAATTTACCTTGATTAATGCATTTTTTCCTAAAATTTGCAATAGGGATAGCTGTCACGTTGAATCAAAATCGACTACTTTTTGTTCTTAACTAAATTGTTGTTGAGATGTTATCTGATATATACAATAAATTCATATTTTGGTGATAACGCCGCTATACGGCGTTATTTGTTACGAAAAGGTTCGTAAATAATGCTTATGAAGAAAAATAGCGACTGTTTAACGATATTGTACCGCTGGGAGTTATGGGCTTACACTTACTAAATTGGCTTATTTACCAATGATTCAATTTTTAAGTTGGCTCGTTCAAGCCAATTTAAGCTATCAATACAGTCCTTCTCATTAATAATGATAGACAATACTTGATTATACAAATCATTATTTAGCATAAATTTCATACTATTCAAATAGCCATATAATGGGTCCCTAATTATCACATCATCTGCCGTGACTGATTGTGCACATGCCCGATAGCGGATATCTTTAATGTTTTGTACAACACTCATACAAGCTGGACAGTTGGCTTTGTATTTCTCTAAATCAGAATATCGCTGTCCTTCAATCCCTTCCATTGCAGAATAACTATTACCCAACGCTGGCACTGAGATCAGCGTAGTTATCAGAATGAAAGGCAAGGATATTTTAAGTTTCATTTTGGATTCTTAGTTTAGGTTGTTCTGCTGTTCACATAGCAGTTGCAACTCAGTCCATACCTCATTTTCCGAGGCTTTTAAAACCTCATCCAACTGATCTGGTGTCGTTGCTTCTAATACGGCTTGTCTATTCTCACCACTTAACTTACCGGACATGATTTGTACACCAGACATGATCATAGAGTGATATAAGTTCTGACGTTCCTTTTCATCTGATGAAAATATGCTATCCAGCATCTCCAAAACCCCGTTATAGCGCATAATTTCACTTTCACTGCACTGTGACGTATTCATTAGGTGTTTGAGCTCGTGTAGCTTCTCACGCGCTTTAAATAGGGCATAGTTTAGAACTGTTTGATCTCGTTTCATTTCTGCCATCACATAATTAGGATTTTGAACGTTACAATTTGAAATTTGGTCTGCCTTAGCCATTCTGCTCTCCTGCATTTGTATTTTTACTATTAGGTAATACTCTAAACACACCTGTCTGGTAATTCATTATTATAGAACAGGAATTATTAGTCGGTTGTAGCCTTGCTTCGATGTAAACAAGTTGTCCTTTCTGACCAAAATTAGCTGCTATTTCTGCTATTTTTCCGTATGCACTAATGTTAAACCAATCTGTTATCGGGTTTCCTTTCGAGTCATGCCGGTTAATTGCAACAGAGAAGTAGGTCATTGCCTCACCGTTACGTTCTGAATACTTCAGATTATCTTTCGGGGACGAACCTAATCGTGCGATCAGTTGCACCTTGTTAAGTAATTCCATAGTTAAGCCTGAATAGCTTCAGTGTTGGATTCGGTTTCGCTCGGTTCGTTCTCATCATCATTAGATGCGGCGGATTCATCATTCGCAAACTTCTGAAGAACATCATTAAGCAGGGTCACAATTGTTACCGGCATTTCGACAGTCACTGTTTCATCATTTTCTTGAATATCAGCAACTTTGTCGTGAATTGTTGTGCGGATTTCACTTAATTGTGAAAACACGGAATGTATTTCTTTTTTTGAAAAAGGTACTTTCTTCGCTGAAGGTACAAATTTCCGTGTGACTTTATTTTTACCGCTGTCAGTCGCCTTCTGCAATCCTGCAATGATCACATCATATGCCTCTTGATTAGTTTCTTCACACTCAAGCAGTATTTCTATGGCTAAATCTGAAGTAATCAGGTTCTTCCTGACAAGATCAGTGATTCTGTAATCTGCTCGGAACAAGCGTAATAATCTGTTGATCGTAACAACACTTGTATTCGTATATCGTGCAATTTCCTTTTTTTCCCATCCCATACTAAGTAAACGATGGAAACCATCAGCTTTTTCTAACGGAGCTAAAGGTTTCCCTTCTGAAGATGTCAGCATATTGACGATTTCGAGTTGCTGACTGCCTGAGAACTCCGTGACGTATACGCCCTTAATCGTGCAGCCTTCTTCCATTGCCATGCGTAGAGCGCAATATCTGTGGTGTCCGTCAATAATCTGTAAGCGTGGCAGATTATCAACCGTTATAACTTTCACAACGATAGGTGGAACATAAACACCTGATACATACGAATTCTTGATACGTCCAGCATGTTCTGTATCGATCTCCCGAAGATTGAAGCCTTCCTGTACATACAGTAACTCAACGTTAACGCGATAAATATCACCACGCGAACACACTTTTTCCTCAAAGGCATCAGACATTTTGCGTAATGTTGAGATATTGTGTGCTTCAGTATTTTTCTTCAGCTTAGGGTAGGGTAGGTCATTGAGAAGTACCTTGCTCATATTCGAATTTTGTTGACTGCTATTCGTTGAAATTGCTGCGTTAGTATTCATAGTCCTCGCCTTGTCATTGTGTAACTAGGTATTATTTTTATTCGACGTAAGGCTATCACACAGGATTTTCTATTTTCCTTAGTTACATAAGGAAAACGACATCATTTCGATTTATGTGCATTGTTATCAATTAGTTAAAGGCGCGCAACTCCAGAGGGTAAAAGGGTTAAAGGTAATTATATCAATGATATATCGCAACAATCATAAATTGATAATGATTGTTTCATTATCTTAATAATGTTCAGAAATATGAATATAATTCTAAAGTTGCTAACTTACTTTTGGACAGAAGCAATTTAGAGTATGGGTTTTAACGTGCGAAATTTGGATTAGAAAAAGTATCTTGAAACCTTAAACGTTTGTATGGGTTTGTACTATCTCACTATGTATAAGCCGATTGTAAGTAACCTCATAAGCACTAGTATAATAATCAATTATTGACTGATCGCCGCCTTGTTTCTGATATAAGTCGATATACCGAAACAGCCCGTTGGACGCATTTAGAGCTTGTAACCATATTTCATTATCTTGAAACAAAGAACCATCGGGTTGGCGTCGTAACTTGGGACTCTATTTAAGTACTGACAAGTGATATTCCCAGTCTAGTGAATCACTTTTTAAAAGAGTGCTTAATGGAAGTTCTTTCAACCCTGCATACTCTCCTCCCATATCGTACGTCCAATGCCATGGCTCATCACAAGTTACAACCATCTCATACAAACCTTTAAGATCTTTCTCATAAGCTCGAATAGCGATTAGCGTCTCAGAGCTAATTTGTTGATTTTTAACAAATTTTAAATTCTCTAGACCTGCACGAAACGCCAAAAACGCAAACAAAGGACCAAGAACGCCGCCAATATAACTACCAAAGCTTCCCCAGTCACTCTGCTCATTTGAGAGACCTGAGTGAAACTTTATAAAAAAAGCACCTAGACTTATACCTGTAATAAAAACAGCAACAATAGTTGCTATATTATCTCGAATTAGATTATTCAAATTATTCCCCAAAAACCTAGCCGCATTAAGGTGAGCAACGCTACCGCCAAACCTAAACCATTGCACCTTAAACACATAAGCTGAATCAAACCCAAAATGCCACGCATTGCGAATCACTCTTAAACAGTTTGTTAGCTCGCTGACTTACGTTTTTCGTCCCAAGTTTCAAGCACAAACATCGCTATTGTATGCGCAGAGTTAATTGCCAAACGAGCATGACGAGGTTTTAATTTATACATAATTCGACCCTCACCGTGCGCTGAACTGGCATGTGTGCGAAATGCTCCAATACCGTCAACAATTGACAGAATGCCTGATAACACTCTTTTTAAGTCATCATCTTGAAGTAATTTAGGATCGAAACCTAAATCATCACGCACAACTTTCCAAACGTTTTGTAGATCTTGCTTTTGAGGTTGTGCTAATTGCTCATCAGCAATATAGACCTTAAATATGGATTCCAAAATGTTGCAAGCTGCTGACACGGATTCTCTAGGCTCAGAGTTTACATTTGCTAGCGCTCTTGTAAATTCAGCTTCAATTGAGGGAATGTCTCTACCTTTAATAAAGTCAGACAAGGAGCGACTTGGAGCTGAACTACCATCAGATACAATACCGCCATTAATGTAAGTTAGATTGCACTGCGCAAGAATTGACTCAAGCTTTTCTTTGAATTCCTTTTTATGATTTGTAACGTTAGTTCCCCACAGGAAGACCTCTTCCTCTTCTTGCTTTGGTAACTCCATATACGTTTCAATCAACTTACCAAGGACTTTTAGTGGTTCGCCTGATTCTTTGTTAATTCGTCTTAGCCACGCTTGAACTTTAACGGGTTTAGAACCTTCAGGCGGTTCACCTGGAGCATCAGCATATAAGAAAAGGTTATCGAGACTTGCATGAGTTTCGAGTGTAGATAAATTGTCTGATAAAACCGCTATTACGGGCGCGGGAATGTCTTTTCTCATATTGCCTCTTAATTAAAAATTGATGATTGTGAGCTAACTCTCTGTTAAGGGGTGAGCAACGCAATGCTAAAGCCGCCGCACACCACCTTAATCACTTAAACCAACGCATAGTAAAAATGCCACGCGTTGCGAATCCCTCTCGAACAGTTGGTTAAAGGTCACTTTTCCACGTATTGCTTAGACTCTTCACAAATCCAGCTATAGTGTTCTGGATTACTACTATAGCGGTAGTTATCGAGATAAAACTTTAACCTTTCAACTTTACCTAACTTATCCCTGTCAATGGCTGAAATAACTAAACCTCTTGAGATATTGTACTGTTTTTCATCTAACTTCTTAACATGAGATAGCGTTTGTGAAACTACGCCAAATGACTCAATCATCCGAGAGTTGTTTCTGTAAAACTCCGAACATGATAAGTACACATTTTCACCTCTCAAATAGGATTGATATGCTTGATCTTCTACTTCCGTGAGATGCTTTTCATTTGCGAGGGAGCTAATTAAATTATCTTAACGATATTTTATGCTCGGATATTACTCTATCCAGCTTTGACTGCTTGCTTGACTCAATCACCTGCAAACCTAGAAACAGTATTGAAACAAGAGTAAATATAGGAGTTAGAATCCCACTGATATACGTACCAAAATTCGCAAAGTCTTGTGTTGTTGCATATTGATATAAATCATGAAATTTGAAAAAGTACGGAGCAATAGTAAGAATCACCGTTATCAGTAAAATGACTATCAACGTTCTAAGATGTTTCATTTATTCTCCTGACCTTTAACAGTGTCTTTTTAACAGACATTGTCTTCATAAAATACAGACGTCATAGCAGCAACATGCTGTTCTATAGGTCTTATTCTTCCTTCCACTCAAAAATTGCTGAACATGTCTGTATAATTATAAGTGCTCAACTAGACTCATAATCTGCCATTAGGATAAATAGGTCAATAACTGACTTAAGAACGTGGTCAGGAATCTTGAGCTAAGCAGTTTTGGGGCATTATCGAGCTATAAACACTCATGGAGCAACATCGGAAAACCTTCGATTTACAGTATTGATGCTAAAGCCGTCTATCGATCATACTATGGTCACATTTAGTGAATAAGAGAAGCTGATTATGCATGGAGAACAACCACAAAAGGTATATAGATATCGAAACTTCAGTGAGTTGACCCTAGATTCTTTGTGCCTCGACAAACTGTATTTTGCTAACCCCAGTTCTTTTAATGATCCCATGGATTGTCAGCCCACGGTCATTTCTGACTCAAGCAAGCAGGAACTCCAAGCAATTTGTAGTGGTTTAATAAATTTGGCCACCTGAACAGAGGTGATATGCTCACCTCAGAACAACACAGGTGCCTTAATGAAAAAACGAAATTTCAGTGCAGAA
>NZ_JAALBT010000034.1:0-9132 GCF_011077905.1 Providencia sp. M-27
CCTGGGCGAAATGCGCCTGGTAAGCAGAGTTTTTGAAATGTAAGGCCTTTGAATAAGACAAAAGGCTGCCTCATCGCTAACTTTGCAACAGTGCCCTTTTTACGAGTATCTGGTACTTCTATGATGGACGCACAGATTCTAGATGGAGATATCGTCATAGTAGATAGTTCGATTGATGCAAAACATGGAGATAACCACGGAAGCTGGCTGGAAAGCATTCCATATACTGAATGCTATTAATACGCCCTATCGCAACAGATTTGCAAAGAAATATAATCATCGAATGTTTGCAAACTTGAAGGATATCGCTTTTCCCTACCCTATAGGAAAGAGCGCATTGCACACAGTAATTAATACGAAGTTTAACCGCGATAAATTTAATTTTACACTTACAGCAGAAGATATGGGGTATTTACAGACTTCAGACCCAACCCAAACATCTTTTAATCAGGGCGATAAATTTCACTTCTCTCCACATCAGACACGGCGCTCCCTCGCATACTACTTAATTGGTTATGAATTGTGTTCTTTCCCCGCCTTGAAGCAACAGTTTTCGCATTTGTCGATGGCGATGACGCGATGGTATGCCCGAAATGCCTATTCATTTGAAAAACTATACAGCGAAATACAAAAAGAGCGTGTCACACAACAAGCTGAGATATTTGCTCGCATATATCAAAAAATGGCGAATGGTGAGCGTATCGCGGGCGGTAAAGGTCAAGCAGCCGTTGCTGAAATTAGTCGCCAAGGTGAAAGTTATTTTGAAGATGGGGTAAGCAAACGCAAGCTATCAATTGACTACTGGATAGATCGGTTGACCAACGGGAAAGAACACTTACACGCTATTGCTCCTTCGATGTATTGTACTAACACTCAATGTTCAATGCGTATCAACATTGATTTAAGTGAATGTGTAGACTGCGAATATGACTTTATTGAAAATGCTGCTTATGCTGAATCCTCCCGTATGGACGCAATGCGCAACATTGAGTTTTTAAAAGAAAACAATGAATTAAATTCCAGTTCTGCAACCAAATACATGATGCAGGTAAAAGCTGCGGAAGCGATCATGGATGATCTAGGGTTTAAATATGAAAAGTATGAATTTGCAGAAGATGTGCTGAATTTAGTGATCGAAACGACAATGGGGACGTAAGGCATGGCAGACAAGTTTGGATTAAACTCAACAGAAAGGCAGTTAAGAGACGCATTGGCGCGACTTGTTGATCAAAAGCCGATTAACCGGGAGTTGAAACAAAAGCTTAAAGCTAACAAGCTTAAAATTGTTGTTTCTAATGTTGAAAAAGAAGCTGGGTTATCAAATGGATCGGCCAGACGCTATCCAGAAATAAAAGCGCTGATCGAAGGCGCTGAAGCAACGCGTGTTCATGGTGCAAGCAATGTGTCCGATAATGTGATTCGCAGTCACCCTCTCCACATAAAGGCTAAGGAAGACTTAGACAAAGCCAAAAAAGAAATCAAAAAGCTCAAGGGCGAAATTAAAAAGAAAGAACAAAAGCTTGGAGATTATAAAAAACGCTTAAAGTCTCAAGCCGTGAGAATGCACGAAGTCACCGTTGCCATGTGGAAACATATACCTGAAGAATGCAAGCATATTGAGTTAATGATCAAAATGGAAAAAACGGGGTCAACAAACAACGTTCTAGAATTCAAAAAACGAGAGAAGCTAGATTAGTTTTAGCCTCAACCTTTCGTATCGGAATACGGTTAAGTTATTGATGGCTTCTATTTATAATATATTTACAACTACTAAGGACAGATATGAGTGAAAATGAATTGCGATTAGCCTATTTCAAAAAGAAGCTTTTAGCCATGGAACGAGAGTTATTCGATGAGTTATCTGTAGGGATACAAACTGGCGGACATGCAACAGTACAGCTTGATCAACAAAGTGTCGGGCGTTTATCAAGAATGGATGCGATGCAAAGCCAACAAATGGCTTTAGAACACCAAAGAAGACGAGAAATGCAACTGGTTGCTATTCGAGGTGCATTACATAGGATAAAAGAAGATGATTATGGCTATTGTGTTCAATGTGGTGAAGATATCAACCCCAAACGCTTAGACGTTAATCCTTGTGTTATTAAGTGTATAAACTGTGCAACCTAATGACATGTAAAGGATTTGTTAAAAGCAAGCTTTACTTTGATAACAGTCATTGATACTATCAAGGAAACTTTTTTTAGAGCAGGCCAATGTAACAATTATCCATATCAACTATAACTCAGAAAATTTATCTGTTTTTAGTTTTCTTATTTCAAACTAATGAAATAAGTGATGTGGATTAAGTATGGTTTGCAATATTCCATTCACTTATCTTCATTAGATTCTATATAAATTATTTTATAATAAGGGTTTTAATGAACGAGCAAGATGTAGAACTTTATCACCACATGTTAAATGTTGAGTTAAAGTTCGTTTTTAATAATAAACTCCGAACAAATTATGATGAATTTAATTTCCCTAAGTTTGTAATTAAAGAATTTAAAGATCTTAAACGGAAAAAGAAAATATCATTATCATTATTTAAGTTTTTTAATAATGCTTTTATCCCTAATCAAAGCGGATTCTTAAACCGTTGGTTTAAAAGGTTCAAGCGATATGGTGATATATATAAAGTTAATGAGAGATTAAATGGTTGCACGGTCGAAGAACGGCTAGAGATGCTATTTTCTAAGTTGAACGACTATCAATTTGTCATAAAAAAACCACATAATGATAACATTGAGTTTTATGAAAACGAATCCCCTCACATATTATCATTTGGTTTTGTAGGTATACATAGCAATGAATTAGTAAATATAAAATCTGGCAGTAATGAAATTATGCTGACTTATTATATTGGTACTAGTGGGATTGCAGCAGAAACACTACTTATTTACCAACTGCAAAATTATGGCTTTAACATTTCACTTGAACTTCAAAGATCACAAACTCGATTAGCTCATAATGAATTTTCATATTTATTTATCGAACCATTCTATGAAAAATTAAGCTTGTGTTCTAAGGAGATAGAAAAATGATAAAAAATAAAGCACTTGTGGTTGAAGGCGGAGCGATGAGAGGAATATTTGCAGCTGGAGTACTAGACGCACTAATGGCTCATAATTATTATGATTTTAATTTTTTTGTAGGTGTTTCTGCTGGTTCTACAAATCTTGTTGGTTATTTATCAAAGCAAGTTGGCCGTAGTGAAAAAATCATCAAAAAATATGCTACTAGCTCTGAATTCATTAATCTGAAACGTTATATTAAGGGGGGGCACTTGTGCGATGTCGGGTGGCTGTGGAGAAGCTCATATGACAATGAGCCGTTACATAGACCATTTTTCATGCCGCTTTGGGTAGTGACAACAAATATTACTACGGGGGAGCCCTGCTATTATCAAACTTCGAGTGATAATATTAACCATTCTGCGATCATGGCTTCTTGTGCTATTCCGTTAGTTTATCGTTATTATCCCATGGTTGATGGTATACCAATGACTGATGGAGGGATCGCTGATGCTATTCCTGTCAAGTTTGCTTATCAGCAAGGCGCAAGAGATATTACGGTGATATTATCTCAGCCCTTAGGCTATAGAAAAAAGAAGCCATATATTTTAAAGTGGATGAAATCATTAGAAAAAGAGTATCCTCAATTATATACTGCGATGCTTAAGCGTCATGAAATGTATAATCAAGCGTTAGACTTTATTCAAGCTCCTCCTAAAGATTGCAAAATTAATGTGATTGCCCCCCCACCTTCATTCCCTGTTTCTCGTTTTACTCGATCTAAAGGAAAACTAGAATTAGGGTATCGACAGGGATTGGAAAAAGGTATCTTATTTCTAGAAAACGTATGATTGTTGTTTTCCAATCAATTGATTATTGGAGTGATTTTTGAGTAGTTATTTTCGTTTTATGAGCCAAGAATGGCCGCTTTTAAGCTTTGGCTTTATTACTGTTTTTATCGGTAATATTGGCCAATCATTTTTTTTGAGTTGGTATGGCGCAGATATTCAACAATCACTTAACATTTCTGCTGAGGACTATGGTTTCATTTATGCCATTGCCACGTTGTGCAGTAGTGCCGTCATTTTTATGGTTGGCGGCCTTGTTGACCGTTGGGCTTTGCATAAAGTGGTTATTGTCGTGTCATTTTTACTTTGTGTTTCCTGTTTATTAATGGCGAACATTCAAACTGTGTGGATGTTATTTTTTGCATTTTGGGGACTGAGGCTCGCTGGACAAGGACTCTTTCCACATACCGCGCAAACAACCATGCTTCGAGTTTACACTCACCAAAGGGGGAAAGCGCTTAGCCTTTCTGCTAGCGGAGTTGCCTTCGGTGAAATGGTGCTTCCCATAATTTTAATGACGACTATCGCTTTGCTTGGTTGGAGGTGGAGTTGGTTGATGTTGGCATTGATAGTCATGATTATTTATTTACCAATGGCTTTAACTTTATTAAAAAAGTCGAATACATCTGATAAGAAAAAACCTTTGGAACCCAAAAGCACAAAAACACAAGAGCAAGGGCGTAGAGATGTCGTGAAAGATTGGCGATTTTGGTCGATTATTCCTGCCGTTTTATCCGCTCCATTTATTGTGACGGCCGTATTTATTCAACAAAATTACTTACTGGAACAAAAGGGATGGCCTGCAAGTTTATTAGCGAGTAGTTTCGTTGCATATGGTTTTTTACATTGGGCAAGTTCTATGGTCTCTGGCTCTTTGATTGATCGTTTTCAAGCTAAATCTTTATTACCATTTCTTCCATTACCTTTAATTGCCGGTTTATTAGTCTTAACGTTATTGGATAATTACTGGGCTGCACCTCTATTTATGTCCTTATTTGGTCTAGGCATTGGTAGTTCCAGTCCTGTTATTAGTGCATTATGGGTAGAGATTTATGGGACTCAGCATATTGGAGCAATCCGCTCTATGGTGACCTCAATGATGATCTTTTCTACAGCAGCTGCCCCATGGATATTTGGGATATTTATTGAAAAAGGCTGGACAGCTTCCACTCTATTTGGTTTGTTTAGCGGCCTAACTATGATCGGATTATTACTTCTTATACCTGCTTATCAGTCCTTTAAAGATAAACAGTGTCATAGTGACTAAAAGAGTGTTAAAGATTAATTCATCTAATGATGAAGTGAAAAACCGTTTCTTTTTTGTTCTTACCATATAGACCTTTTGTGATATTCGTGTAACAATTCACACATTATTAATTTTAAAAGGATTGTAAGTTGCATATTACGCCGCCTTAGGCTACCCACCTCTTTCTTCAAAATTGTCACCATTTTGCGTGACTATTATGCCGTTTGCCGGCAGGTACCTTAGTACCATTTATTCTATTAATTTCATTAAATACAATTTCAAAGCAGCATAGTGCGTTCACTAAATTATCTTAGGCTAAATCTGCCTATAGGATCTTGTGTGCATCGATGTCGCTTTCTTTTATGATAGGATTTTCATGTTAGAAAAAATAAAACTTGAATGGTTTTCGAATGTTCGTGGCGATTTGCTCGCGGGTATTGTTGTGGCTTTAGCTCTGATCCCAGAAGCTATTGCTTTTTCTATTATTGCAGGTGTTGACCCTAAAGTTGGTCTTTACGCTTCTTTTTGTATCACTTTCATTATCTCTATTGTGGGTGGCCGCCCCGGAATGATTTCGGCTGCAACGGGTGCGATGGCGTTACTTATGGTCACTTTGGTTAAAGACCACGGTTTAGAGTATTTGTTAGCGGCAACTATGTTAACAGGGGTATTCCAAATCATAGCCGGATATTTAAAACTCGGCAGCTTAATGCGTTTTGTATCACGCTCTGTCGTGACGGGGTTTGTTAATGCATTAGCAATTCTTATCTTTATGGCTCAATTGCCCGAGTTAACCAATGTAACTTGGCATGTTTACGCGATGACAGCAGCAGGGTTAGGAATTGTTTATTTATTCCCATATGTTCCTGCTATCGGTAAAGCGATCCCATCTCCTTTGATTTGCATCATCGTTTTGACAATTGTAGCAAGCGTCTCTGGAATGGATATACGAACTGTTGGTGATATGGGGCAACTTCCCGATACGCTGCCTATTTTCTTATGGCCAGAAGTTCCACTTAATCTTGAAACTTTATTCATTATTTTACCTTATTCATTGGGCCTCGCTATGGTTGGTCTGTTGGAATCAATGATGACCGCCACGATTGTGGATGACCTTACGGATACCAAAAGTAATCGTAATCAAGAGTGTAAGGGACAAGGTATTGCTAACATTGGTGCAGGCTTAATGGGCGGTATGGCTGGTTGTGCCATGATTGGCCAGTCAATTATTAATATTAAATCTGGCGGACGTGGACGATTATCCACCTTAAGCTCCGGTATTTATCTTATCATCATGGTAGTTTTTCTAGATGAATGGCTTAAGCAAATCCCGATGGCAGCGTTAGTTGCAGTAATGATTATGGTAGCAATTGGTACCTTTTCTTGGAGTTCAATTAGAGATCTTAAAAAGCACCCATTATCAACAAATATTGTGATGATAACGACCGTTGTTGTGGTTGTGGCAACGCATAACTTAGCAATTGGTGTTTTTGTCGGGGTGTTATTAGCGACGTTATTCTTTGCCAATAAAATTGGTCGTTTTATGGTGGTAAAAACAGAGTCACCAGTAGATGCAAGCCGAACTTATCAAGTTATGGGACAAGTCTTTTTTGCATCATCAGAGCAATTTATTGAATCATTTGATTTTAAAGAGGTGGTGAATAAAGTTGTGATTGATCTCACTCATGCTCACTTTTGGGATATTACTTCAGTATCATCACTTGATAAGGTGGTGATTAAATTCCGACGCGAAGGAACAGATGTTGAAATTATTGGGATGAGTGAAGCAACAGAAACCATCGTTGATAAGTTTGGTGTGCATAATGATCCTAAAGAAGTCGAAAAGCTCATGGCAGGCCACTAAGGAGAAAGTAATGAATAACGTAATTACCTGTATTGATGGCTCAATCTATGCTGATTCCACTTGCCGTGCTGGCATTTGGGCATCGAATAAATTGAATAAAAAATTGTTGTTGTTACACGCAATTGAGAAAACACCATCAACCCAAGCCGAAGATCTTAGTGGTGCTATTGGCTTAGGCGCTCGTTCATCTTTATTAACTGAAATGGCCAGTTTAGATGAACAAAAAAGCAAATTAGCCTTGGAGTTAGGTAAAGAGATGCTGGAACATGCTTCTCAATTAGCGCAAGCACAAGGTTGTCACACAATTGAAAAAATGCAACGACATAGCGGTATCGTTGAAGCCATTTATGATCTGGAAGAAGAGGCTCGTTTAATTGTGATTGGACGCTCTGGTGAAAGCCATGGTGATAATTTCAATGTGGTGGGCTCTCACATTGAGCAAATTATTCGTCAAGTTCATACTCCTGTTGTTATTGCCAATAAAGAGTTTGCAGCCCCTAAAAGTTTTATGTTGGCTTATGATGGGCGTGAAACCGCAGATAAAGCGGTGAAAACTATTATTGAAGGAGGCTTACTTCATGGTTTGACATGTCATCTTGTCAGTGTGAAAAACAATCAACCTAAACAACAAGAAAAGTTTCAGCAAACCGAAGCTATGCTGAAAGAGAATGGATTTGAAGTATGTTCGAGTTTATTGGAAGGCAATGTATTTAATTCATTGATGGAATATAAATCGAGTCATGATGTTGAAATGCTTGTGATGGGCGCATTTTCACGCTCTAAGCTGGCACAGGTTTTCCTTGGCAGTAATACACTTAAAATGATGGAAAGTACTCAACTACCAATGGTAATTCTTCGCTAAGAAATTTTATTGGTTGTACTATTAGTCCAGCACAATTGAGTGCTGGTCTTTTTTGTCAAATTAAGTGTGATATACCTTATCCCTCCTTAATTCTGGTTCAGAAAATCTTTCCACAGAAGTTTCTGTGCGTTTATTGATGACTCAAGTATCAATGAACAACATGTAAAAATCCGAAGTGCAGTGACACTATTTGCCCCTCAATATCAAGAGTACTTGGTTAAAACGAAAAGGCTAACTCGCAACTCTTGGAATGATCCTGTAATGGCTGCTCTATAAGTTACTGGGTATCAAATGTTTGAGTCTAGTACAGTGAAAGTTGCACGCAGGGTTCTCAAGAAGACGGCTTTTAATAACAAATGTCGTCCACCCGACAAAGTGAATTGTGTTGGTGCTGAGTGAAGATTGTACATTCGATCCCTCGGTACTAAACTTAGTACATCTTAGTAATCCAATTGGTAAAAATTAGACATGTTGATGAATACTTACTATTAAAAATAGACAGCTGATTAAGCTCGGTGATTTTTTTAATATTAGATACTATCAACCTATGAAAGGTAATGGTTAATCGCTTACTTATCTATCTTTGACAGGAATTCTTAGCCAACTGTACGCGCTTTATGCTGACATCAGCAACCGCGTAATGGACACACTATCAGGTTTTGCCCCACGAGTAGAAACATATAGTATTGACGAACAATTCCTTGATATGACCGGTATGCTTAGAAATTTCCCGTTAGAAGATTACGGTCGCAAGATACAACAACGAATTTTGCAGATTGCTCATGTACCTGTCGGTGTTGGTTTTGCTCAAACTAAAACACTGGCTAAACTGGCAAACCATGCTGCTAAAACATGGACCAAAACAGGCGGTGTAGTCGATTTGAGTGCTACTTCACGTCAGAAAAGGCTCATGTCCCTTGTGCCTGTTAATGAAGTATGGGGTGTGGGTAGAAAAATAAGTAACCGGCTAAATGCTATGGGAATAGTTACAGCGCTTGATTTGGCTAGGGCTGAAACAACCATGATCCGTAAAACATTCGGTGTGGTTGTAGAACGCACTGTGAGAGAGCTGAACGGTGAATCTTGCATCGAGCTTGAAGAAGTAGCAAAAACTAAAGAGCAAATCATTTGTTCACGTTCATTTGGAAAAAAAATTGAGCTCTATGAGCATATGCATCAGGCTATCTGCGAGTATTCAGTGTAGTGGTCAACTAAAATTGGCCACGGTTTTAGAGTTTTTCCGGTATTGGTTTTCTGATTCGTTTGGTGGTAATCCACCGTTATATTCATGCGGCCTG
>NZ_JAALBT010000035.1:0-8500 GCF_011077905.1 Providencia sp. M-27
AGCCGGAGCCGCAAGGATAGCCAAGCGCAAAGCGGTCAGAATGGCCCCTGAATGGCCCCTTCGGGGCTGCACACCGCCCCCACCCTTCGGGTAGGGAAAAGGCCGCTAAAGCGGCTAAAATCGCTCCAGCGTATTCCCGCGGGATTTGGTATGGGGTTTAGCGGGCTTTGCCCGCCTTTCCCCCTGCCGCGCAGCGGGTGGGGGCGGTGTGTAGCCTAGCGCAGCGGATAGAGAAGTTATCCGGCCTCTGGCCGGCATTTTAAGCAAGGGCAAACAGCGCCCCACTAGGGCGCTGTTAACCGCGCCTAGTGGATTATTCTTGGATAATCATGGATGGATTTTTCCAACACCCCACCAGCTCCCCCCCTTCCTGGGTTTGCAGGTTTAGGGGCGTGACAGTTACGCCGGGGGTTCGTGACAGTTACGCCGGGGGGGCGTGACAGTTACGCCGGGGGCGTGACAGTTGCGCCGGGGGACGGATGGCGTTTGCGATCATGAGGGCGAAGAAGCTCAACAGCATGGGCACGGTGGCGGCTGCGTTGCAGCACTGCTACCGCGACCGCGAGACGCCGAACGCCGATCAGGAGCGCACACCGGACAACGATCACCTGGCGGCCAGATCGACCGATGAGGCGATGGGCAAGCTCAGGGAGCGGTTGCCGGAGAAGCGGCGCAAGGATGCGGTGCTGGCGGTCGAATACGTGATGAGCGCCTCGCCGGAGTGGTGGCAGACCGCAAGCGCCGACCAGCAGCGGGAGTTCTTCAAGCGATCGACCGAGTGGCTGGCCGCATGCCGAAAATTCAGATGCTCGGCGACGGCGATGAACTGAACAAGGGAAATGAGCGGTATCCTGCCAGACAGGATACCGACATTCACGAGGTTTCGATGGTTAGTGCGCCGCATCGGAGCGGGCCTGCTACCAGTCGTCGGTTAGACGACTGGCGACTTCTCGGTGGCAGCCCCACGGAGCCGAAGGAGCACCAGCCCCAACGAAACCAGTACCGCCATCGCCGTGGCGTAACAGATCACGGGCCACGCTGTGTCACCGTTTAAAAGTGCCACCGCCAATGTCCCGACAATGCTGACTATCAGGCTTTGAACGCAGAAGTAGAACGCGACCGCTGATCCCGCGATGTCGTCGAACTCTGCCAAAGCGCCGTTCGCGGTAACGGACACCGTGAAGACAATACCGACCGCGACAACCCACATCGGTAGGATGAAGGTGAGGAATGACGGCGAGCCGTAAAGTTCGCCGATCCCCAACAGGACCGCTCCGCAAACAAGCAACGCCATCCCACGCGCCACGCATCCTGCGATGCCCCATCTGGCGACAAAGGACTTCGCGAAACGGGTTGTCACGATCATTACAAGCGCGACAGTGGCGAAGGCAAAGCTGAATCCGATCTCGGAATATTCCGCTTGGCCTATGAGCACACGGGGAGCCGTCGAGAAGAAGACGAAGTAGGTGCCCATACCGGCGCTAAAGCCGACAGTGTAAACCCAAAAAGCCGGACTCGCGAAGATCGGCAAGACAGATCGGCGCGTCTTGACTTGATCCAGAGGGCGGGTTTCGTGCCACCTGAAACCCGCATTTAGGAGTGCGAGCATCGCCAGTATAGCCAAAGTAATGAATATCGCCTGCCATCCCAAGAACTCGCCGATCAATACTCCGGCGATAGGGCCGAGCGCAGGCACGAACGCCAGCATCGAACTGAAAAGGCCGTAGATGACGACACCCTCAGGACGGTTGGCATAAACGTCGCGAACCGTCGCGAACGTCGCCACCAGCATGGCCGACGCGCCCACTGCTTGAAGTAGACGGAAAGCGACAAAGGCCGGTGCAGTTGAAGACCAAGCTGCTCCCAGAGACGCAATGACGAAAGCCGTTGCGCCCGCAAGTAGAATTGGCCGTCGCCCGATTCTGTCTGAGAGCGGACCAAAAATCACCTGGCCCACGCCGAGCATCACCATATAGAGGCTCAACGTGAGTTGGATCATAGCGGGCGTCGTGTTCAGGATGCCGGGCATCGCTGGAACGACAGGGAGATAAATATCCATCGCCAGTGAAGCGAGGATGTCGAAAGGAGCCATCAGCAGCAGTGCTGCCGGCAGCGTATAGGCCCACGCGGGGCGTGTGGTGGTCATGACGAATCAACCCTCGATTAAGGAATACCGGGCGACGTCTGCTCGTCAGCAATCAGATGAGACTAGCCTTACAGAGCGCCGCAACAACAATACTGGTTGTTGCGGCTTACTTGTCTGCTGACTTGGAATTTCCCATCTGATTACTCCACGCTTACGAATATGAATTGCTACATTTTATCCGATTATCTTTTGCTTCGCAATGCGGCATGGGCGCACTCAGCGTTCCAGCCCCCTCTGCCGCCCTAACTGCCACGACACCGACCCGCCCTGCACGATGCCCATAACCTCGCGGCCGAGTTGGCGGTCGATGATCGGCCGCCACGGGACAAGGGTGAACTCATGGGATTTCTCGACCACGGCGAACTTGCCGCTCGATAGATGCACGGTTCCGGTAAACTTGCCGCTGACGCTCTCGCCGTCCGTGGCGGCGCGGAACGGCAGGCCCTTACTCAAAGCCATATCCGATCCGACGCCGGCTACCTCGCGCTCCCGCAGGATGGCGAGAAGGTTGCGCCGGTAGAAGACGCGGCTGTCCCGGCTGCGGGTGGCGTCGCCCTGTTCGATATGGTGCTCGCGGCGCTGGTCCATGGCTTCGCGGACTTGTTGCCCGAAGCCGGTTGGCGCAAGGTCGGCCGTCTCGCCGTGGATCAGCCGCCGGTCCAGCCAGGTCGCGCCGTCCGATCCGATCTGTTTGTTCAGATCGACCGGGGAAAGGACGCGAACGCTGGCCTGACTGTCTCGGCCGGCGTCATGGGCGGCGGCACGGCTGACCAGATCATCGGGGATGCGCCATTGGTCGGCGTCGATCCGCTCGACGATACCGGCCCGGCGTAGCGCCTCCAGCCGGCGCACATGGGCATCGACATAGCCCTCATAGTCGCCGCCTGGAACGCGGCACGTATAGGAAGAATAAACGCCCTTTTCACCCAAGTCCAACAGCTTTGGACCGCAGTTGACTCTTTCGACACCCCTGCGATGCAACCCAATCCGGCTGACGGGGAGCCAGCAACGCTGAAAATTTACCCTCCTCTTTCCCACTAGCGGCTCCTTTTCCGACAACCAGCACGGCGGATCCCTGCCGCGGCGCTGTGAACGCAGCATTTTGATTGGTATCGTTGGCCTTCAGGCTCGTCAGTCAAACAGACCCAGGAGCAGCTCAGCCGGTGGCGCCCGGCTTTCGGGTAACGCCCTGGTCCCGCTGGTTTCGGCTTTGTGCTTCAGGTGATCAAGGATCTGCTTGATCACTATAGGGTCTTCAATGCAGGCGATGACTTTCATGGCGCCGCCGCAGCCGCTGCAGGTCTCGATGTCGATATTGAAAACACGCTTGAGCCGTTGCGCCCATGTCATCGACGCTCGCCGTTGTGCTGGTGTTGCCGGTTCATCAGCCACCCTGACCTTGTTGCCCCTGCCCCGTTTTGCCGGCGTGACCAACGCCCGGTGCCGACTGTTGGGTGCGAACACCCCGTGGAAGCGGGTTAGGTTGACTCTGGGCTTCGGTACCAGGGCGGCCAGCCTTGCAATGAAATCCAATGGTTCGAAAATGACGTGCGTGGTGCCGTCCCGGTACGGCGTCTTGAGCTGGTAGCAATCTGACAGTGCGGAGGGGGAGGGGCGTGACTGTTAAACAGGGGGTCAGCCTGCCGCCTTGGGCCGGGTGATGTCGTACTTGCCCGCCGCGAACTCGGTTACCGTCCAGCCCAGCGCAACCAGCTCCGGCAACGCCTCGCGCACCCGCTGGCGGCGCTTGCGCATGGTCGAACCACTGGCCTCTGACGGCCAGACATAGCCGCACAGGGTATCTATGGCCGCCTTGCCGGTCTTGCCGGGGTCGATCCAGCCACACAGGCGCTGATGCAGCAGGCGGGCCGCTTCGCTGTCCAGCGCTCGCACCTCGTCCATGCTGATGCGCACATGCTGGCCACCACCCATGACGGCCTGAGCAATTAAGGGGTTCAGGGCCACGTACAGACGCCCGCCTGCCTCGTCGCTGGCGTACTCGGCAAGCAGCCGGAACCCCTGCCGCTTGCGGCCATTTTGGGCGATGATGGAGACTGTCCACAGGCGCTCAATGCACTCCCGGATTGCCTTGAACTGGCTGCCGCCATCCTCTGCATACCCGATTTCACGGGCCAGCGCCCGATAGCTGCCCTTAACCACCATGGCATCAGCGGTAACGGCCTCCCACTTGGGTTCCAAGAACAACCGGAGCTGCTGCCCGCCTTCGGTCTTGGGTTCTGGGCTAAGCACTAGGCCATTAGGCCCAGCCATTGCCACCAGCCCTTGCAGGATGCGCAGATCATCAGCACCCAGCGGCTCCGGCCCCTTGAACTCGATCCGCTTGCCGTCGCCGTAGTCATACGTCACGTCCAGCTTGCTGCGCTTGCGCTCGCCCCGCTTGAGGGCACGGAACAGGCCGGGAGCCAGACAGTGCGCCGGGTCGTGCCGGACGTGGCTGAGACTGTACTTGTTCTTAGGCTTCACCACGGCGCACCCCCTTGCTTTTGCGCTGCTTTTCCAGCACGGCGGGTTTGAGCACCCCGCCGTCATGCCGCCTGAACCAGCGGTCTTTGAACGGCGCCCCATAGTTGGCCTTGCTGACACCAAAGCGGACGAAATAGGGCCGCTGTGAGTCGTCCACGCCCCATTCCTCGGCCTCGGCGGCCGTCATGCCGGACAGGTAGGACTGCCAGCGGATGTTATCCACCAGCACGGACGATCCCCGGCTGGCCTGCTGCTGGTCGCCTGCGCCCATCATGGCCGCGCCCTTGCTGGCATGGTGCAGGAACACGATAGAACACCCGGTATCGGCGGCGATGGCCTCCATGCGGCCAATCACCTGCGCCATGGGGCCACTGGCGTTCTCTTCCTCGATATGGAACCGACGCAGCGTATCCAACACCATCAGGCGGCGGCCCTCGGCGGCGCGCTTGAGGCCGTCGAACCACTCCGGGGCCATGATATTGGGCAGGCTGCCGATCAGCGGCTGGATTAGCAGACCGTCAGCCACGACTTGCCGTTGCTCGTCGGTCAGGTGCGCCCCCAATGCGTGCAGGCGGTGATGTATAGCGGTGGGCGGGTCTTCGGCGGGCAAGTAGATCACCGGGCCGGTGGGCAGCTCTCCCACGTCCAGCAGGTCGGGGCCGCCTGCGATCTGTGCGGCCAGCTGTAGAACCAGCATGGACTTGCCGGCCCCACCGGGGGACACCAGCGCCCCCACGGTACCGGCCACCATGTTGGGCAGTACGTAGTCAATCGGCGGCGGTAACTCTGTGAAGCTCGCCAGAATATCGATAGGCTTATGAGTAGCCATTGGTTTGCCTCCTTTGCAGGCGGTTGATGGTCAGGCGCTGGCGGGGCATCCCCGCCATGCGCCGCCTAGTCAGTGATAACACGCCACTCTCGCAGCCCAATTTCTCGCACGACCTTGGCCGCCGCATCCAGTGTCTTGAACTGCCGCACATCACCTCTGGCGGTGTGTAAGGTAGGTTGTGCGCTGCCAATGTTGCCGCTCAGCTCGATAGTCCACCCGTTATGCAGAACACTTGACGATCTCACCACGGCACCCTGAATCAATCCAAGCCCAAAATACTCTTTTGCCTTTCCTATATCCATTTTTTAATCCTACTATAAAGTCAAATTGTTTTGACAATATAGCAGTTTTGTTTTATCAAAACAAGCATTACATGCTTAAATCTGGCCCCTTGCTGCGCTGCTTCTGGGTCTGCTTCGCCAGCTCGGCGCGGGCCTCCTGCACCTGCGGAAGCTCCATCACCTTCTGCACCGTACGCTTGATGTAATCGGCCTCATGGCCCGCCTTGCGCTCCATGATAGCGGGGCTAGCCTCGGCCATGGCCTTGCTGATCTCGTCCGGCTCCCGGCCCTTGCTGGCCAGCTTCATGGCCGCGATGAAGTCGCACTTGCTGAGGTCATCACCGTACCGCTTGACCAGCCCGGCCATTTCGCTGCGGTAGTCGTCCACGACGCTGCGGCGATACCGACGCACACTCTGCGGGGCGGTGATCTCGGCCAGTCGTGCCGTCCGTTCCTGTCGGCGCTCGATGCTGTCCAACACCTGCCCGGCCTGCTGCATCAGCTCCGGCCCTGCGGTGGCACTCTTGCCGCTGGACTCCCGGCACAGCACCCACGGCTGATAGCCGGTGCGGCTGGTGTACTTGTCCTTGCGGTTGGTAAAGCCTGCCAGACGGCCATAGTGACGGCTGTCGGCGCTTGCCGGGTCGGCGTCATACTCCCGGGCCAGCTTCCGGGCGATTACGCCCCTATGATCTGCTGGGGCATCCTGAGCCACCTTCACCCATGCCTGATAATTCTTGGGGCTGGTCTCGATGATGGCGGCAGGCTCCCGGCCCTCCTGCTTCATGGCGTCCAGATCGTCGCTGCTGAGGTCGTCAACTAGCACCAGACCATGCCGGGCCTGCTCGGCGGGGCGAATGTAAATATCGTTGCCCTGGGCATTCATGCGCTTGAGCCAGGCGGCGTTCTGCTGCACTTCCTGCGGTGTCCATTCCCGGTTCATCATCTTGCCGCTGGCGGCATCCCGTATGCCGATGTCGTACCGGTCGCAGCCCATGGCCTTGAGCTGCCGGGCGATGGCTTGCGCGGTGCGGTCACCTTTCACTTGAGCTTGAAAATCAGCCATATGCTCCCCTGTTGCTCGATGATTTGCGGCTCCAGCCAAAGCCATGATGCGATCAGCAGCGCCAGAATAGGCATCACGGAAGCGATCAAGACCCCGGCCCACAACCTCCATGTCCAGCCACGGGCGGCGCTCCGGGCCGTCTGGCCGGCCTTGGCCAGTTCCCCTGCGGCTGCCCTCATGTCCTTTGCTGCCTGCCGCCATGCGCTCATGGCTTGCTGTTGCTGGCTCGTCCAGCTCGCGGCCTGCTCCTCGCTGGCCTGCTGTACCTCGGCGATCCGCTGCCGGGCTTCGTCCGCCAGTGTCGCCATGCTCTGGGCCAGCGGCTCTATCTCTGCCGCTAACTCGTTGATCCCTCTGGATTTCCTCACTCTGTCTATCGCGCTCATGCTCGATAACCTCCCGGTATTCTTGTAAGTCGATGATCTGGCCGTTGGCCGTGTCGATGGCTAGGGCGATATCGGCCCTCTCGGTGCGGATGCCCCGGCTCTCCATCTCCACCACGTTAGGGCCAAGATGGATGCCCGGCAAGCGCTCAATGCCCTGCGCCTCAAGGGTGCGATGGTCAATGCGGGCCTCGTGCCCGGCCTGTTCAAGGGCGCGGTTGGCGTAGTGGCTCCATGCCTCGCGGGTCTGCTCAAGCCATGCCTTGGGCTTCAGGCTCTCGGACTTCTGCGCCCCGCCCCGCTCTGGCTGTTTGCCGTTGTACCGCTTAAACCACTGGTCAGCCGGGCGCTCGATACCGTCGTTCTTCCGCTCGGAGATCATCAAGTGGCAATGGGGGTTCTCACCGTTACCGGCATGGATGGCCAGCGTATACGGCAGGCGCTCGCCCTCAGTCAGATGCCGGGCGAATTCGTCCACCAGCTCCCGCTGCTGATCTAGGGTCAGTTCGACCGGCAGGGCAAACTCAATCTCTTTGAATAAGCGACCGTTGGCCCGCTCGTACAGGTCGGCACCGTCCCAGTAGTCGGCGGGACGCTCGGCCCACTCGGGCAGGTGGCCGGACTGGGTGTGCAGCACCTCTTCACGGTCGCGGGAGTAACGGCCCTCCCGCTGGATGTAATCGGCTTTCGCCTTGGCCGATTGGCCGCCGTTCCGGCTGCCGGTCTTGGCCGTAAGGTGATAGATGGCCATAGGGGTTTAGCTCCATGCAATGGCCCTCGGAGAGCGCACAGCCCCGAAGGGGTGCCCCCAGGGCAGTTTCTTGAAGAGAAACCGGTAAGTGCGCCCTCCCGTAAAATGACGGTCGGGGTTTGCGGTGTCTGTGCTCCGATGATAGCATAATGACAAGCACATAACCAAGAGGATTATCAAAATGGCAAAAACAGCGGAACGGCTCGCCAAGCTGGAAGAACAACGGGCACGAATCAACGCCGAGATCCAACGGATCAGAGCACGGGAGCAGCAGCAAAAGCGCAAGGAAAACACCCGGCGCAAAGTGCTGGTAGGTGCATGGATACTCGGCAAAGTTGAAAACGGCGAGTGGCCAGAACAGCGCCTGCTCGATGGGTTGGACAGCTACCTAGAGCGCGACCATGATCGGGCACTGTTCGGACTTCCACCCAAGCAGAAACAGCAGCCACAGGAGCATGGTCAGCCGGAGCCGCAAGGATAGCCAAGCGCAAAGCGGTCAGAATGGCCCCTGAATGGCCCCTTCGGGGCTGCACACCGCCCCCACCCTTCGGGTAGGGAAA
>NZ_JAALBT010000036.1:0-8492 GCF_011077905.1 Providencia sp. M-27
AGATGTCAAAGACGAACTGATACGGCACTACACGTTCAACGAAACCGACCTGTCGGTGATCCGTCAGCGTCGCGGCGCCGCGAATCGATTGGGCTTCGCCGTGCAGCTTTGCTACTTGCGATTCCCTGGCATCTTCTTGGGCGTCGATGAACCTCCATTTCCGCCCCTGCTGCGCATGGTGGCCGCACAACTCAAGGTGCCGGTGGAAAGCTGGAACGATTACGGCCAGCGCGAGCAGACACGGCGGGAGCACTTGGTCGAGCTGCAAACGGTGTTTGGATTCAAGCCCTTCACCATGAGTCACTACCGGCAAGCCGTGCATACATTGACCGAACTGGCCTTGCAAACAGACAAAGGCATTGTGCTGGCCAGCACCCTTGTTGAAAACCTGCGGCGGCAGAGCATCATCCTACCCGCCATGAATGCCATCGAGCGCGCAAGCGCCGAGGCCATTACCCGTGCCAACCGGAGCATCCATGCGGCATTGGCCGATTCCTTGATACCTGTCCATCGCCAGCGCCTGGACGAACTGCTCAAGCGCAAGGATGGTAGCAAAATGACGTGGCTAGCGTGACTGCGCCAATCGCCCGCCAAGCCGAACTCGCGCCACATGCTTGAACACATCGAACGCCTCAAAGCCTGGCAGGCGCTTGACCTACCTGCTGGCATCGAACGGCAGGTACACCAAAACCGCTTGCTCAAGATCGCCCGCGAGGGCGGCCAGATGACGCCCGCCGACCTGGCCAAGTTCGAGTCGCAGCGGCGTTACGCCACCTTGGTAGCACTGGCCATCGAGGGCATGGCCACCGTCACTGATGAAATCATCGACCTTCACGACCGCATCATCGGCAAGCTGTTCAATGCGGCCAAGAACAAGCATTAACAGCAGTTCCAGGCTTCCGGCAAGGCGATCAACGACAAGGTGCGGATGTATGGGCGCATCGGTCAGGCGCTGATTGAAGCCAAACAAAGCGGCGGCGATCCGTTCGCCGCCATCGAAGCGGTCATGCCGTGGGACACCTTCGCCGCCAGCGTCACCGAGGCGCAAACGCTGGCGCGGCCTGCCGATTTTGATTTCCTGCACCATATCGGCGAGAGTTACGCCACGCTGCGCCGCTATGCGCCGCAGTTCCTGGACGTGCTCAAACTGCGCGCCGCGCCCACCGCCAAGGGTGTGCTCGATGCCATCGACGTGCTGCGCGGCATGAACAGCGACAGCGCGCGCAAGGTGCCCGCCGATGCGCCAACCGCATTCATCAAGCCGCGCTGGGCAAAGCTGGTTCTGACCGACGAGGGTATTGACCGGCGTTACTACGAGTTATGCGCCCTGTCGGAGCTGAAGAACGCACTGCGCTCTGGTGATGTTTGGGTGCAGGGTTCGCGCCAGTTCAAGGACTTCGACGAATACCTGGTGCCGATCGAGAAGTTCGCCACCCTGAAGCTGGCCAGCGAATTGCCACTGGCCGTGGCCACCGACTGCGACCAATATCTGCATGACCGACTGGAATTATTGGAGGCGCAACTCGCCACAGTCAACCGCATGGCGGCGACCAACGACTTACCGGACGCCATCATCACCACTGCATCGGGCCTGAAGATCACGCCGCTGGACGCAGCGGTGCCAGACGCCGCGCAAGCCTTGATTGACCAGTCGGCGATGTTGCTGCCGCACCTCAAGATCACCGAGTTGCTGATGGAGGTCAATGAATGGACGGGCTTCACGCGCCACTTCACACACCTGAAGACCGGTGACACGGCCAAGGACAAAACCTTGCTGATGACGACGATTCTGGCTGATGGTATCAATCTTGGGCTCACCAAGATGGCCGAATCCTGCCCTGGCACCACCTACGCCAAGCTGTCTTGGCTGCAAGCCTGGCACGTTCGCGACGAAACCTATTCGACGGCGCTGGCCGAGCTGGTGAACGCACAGTTTCGACAACCCTTCGCCGGAAACTGGGGCGACGGCACCACGTCATCGTCGGACGGCCAGAACTTCCGAACCGGCAGCAAGGCAGAGAGCACCGGGCATATCAATCCGAAGTATGGAAGTAGCCCTGGGCGGACGTTCTATACCCATATCTCCGACCAATACGCGCCCTTCAGCGCCAAGGTGGTCAACGTCGGCTTGCGCGACTCGACCTATGTGCTCGATGGCCTGCTGTACCACGAGTCTGACTTGCGTATCGAGGAACACTACACCGACACGGCGGGCTTCACCGATCATGTGTTCGGCCTGATGCACTTTCTGGGATTCCGGTTCGCGCCGCGCATCCGCGACCTGGGCGACACCAAGCTGTTCATTCCCAAGGGCGATACTGCCTACGATGCACTCAAGCCGATGATTAGCAGCGACAGGCTGAACATCAAGGCTATTCGCGCTCATTGGGATGAAATCCTACGGCTGGCCACTTCGATCAAGCAGGGCACGGTGACGGCCTCGCTGATGCTGCGCAAGCTCGGCAGCTATCCGCGCCAAAACGGCTTGGCCGTCGCCCTGCGCGAGCTGGGGCGCATCGAGCGCACGCTGTTCATTCTGGATTGGCTGCAAAGCGTGGAGCTGCGCCGCCGCGTCCATGCGGGGCTGAATAAGGGCGAGGCGCGCAACGCGCTGGCCAGGGCGGTCTTCTTCTACCGATTGGGTGAAATCCGCGACCGCAGTTTTGAGCAGCAGCGCTACCGGGCCAGCGGCCTCAATCTGGTGACGGCGGCCATCGTGTTGTGGAACACGGTCTATCTGGAGCGTGCCACCAGTGCTTTGCGTGCCCACGGCAAGGCGCTGGACGACACGTTGCTGCAATATCTGTCACCGCTGGGGTGGGAGCATATCAACCTGACCGGCGATTACCTATGGCGCAGCAGTGCCAAGATCGGTGCGGGGAAGTTCAGGCCATTGCGACCGCTGCCACCGGCTTAGCGTGCTTTATTTTCCGTTTTCTGAGACGACCCCTTTTAGGTTTCTGCGGAGCAAGCTTCAAGCAAAAGCACAGGCTATAGTTCTCAACAGACCCCTCACCGTGGAACAGGTAGCAAGTTTAATGACATTAGCGGCCAGATTGAAAGTCCATTCCGAATTTTGCCAGCTCTTACGCAGCCCAGAATGCCCCAGGCACAGTTAAAGAAGCACATACATGGATAGTTGATCACGCCAAAGTTCTAGTTTCCGAACACACTACGTTCCTCGGTTAATCTCAAACCCCGGCTTCATGTGAAATAACGAATTCTTGCATTCCCGCCTGATAATTGTATAAAGTATGGATATATATACAGCCCCCACCACGGTGGGGGGTTAGCACGTTACCCTTTCTCGGGGATTTATTATTATGAACATCGCACAAACCTTCCATCGCCTGGAAGATGACTTGGCGTTGCTCAATCGAGTGCTGGCGGAGAAGTCTCCGCTATATGCACGCGTTTGCGTTATACCGCCAGTGGCCGATGGTGAAGAAAACCTGCCGGTTGCCCGTATTGAACCGATTCTAATGTATGGCGCTCAAGCCATCGAGCAGGCCCAAAAAGCTTACACCGATCTGCATATTAAGGATGGGCTTTCTCAGAAATCGACGCGTCGAACTGCCGGTGTACTTTGGTACGCGGATGACAACCCAGAATTCTCAGCTGAAGTCATGGCGCTGATCACGGCCATTAACTTTAGTAAGCAGTCTATACAGGACCACATCATCAGTGAGTTCGGTAATCAGAATGCGCGCTTTTCTGCACTACATAATGCGTGTCCTGGTGTTATGACTCTACATCTGTACCGCCAAATCCGTGCCTGGCATAATGCCGACCTTCAATCTGTCCGCTTCTCATGGCAACGCAAATCGCTACTGCGGATCCCAGACAAAACTAAATTGCTGGCATCTATGCAAACGGATGTCATTGACAATAGTGCCGTGAGCTTACCTGTCGGTAATCTTGCCCAGAAAATTGCAAATACCCCTCAGGAAAAGTTGCGCCTGCGTCGGCCAGCCAAAATACAGCCTGTGGCAAACATCGTATTTCGTAATGAAGATGGTGCAGCGACTGCCGCATTGAAAACCGTAACCGCTTTGATGCCCTATATTGTCATTCAAGATCAGCGTCTGGATATTAAGCCACTTCAAAACTATGCACCGCGCGATATCCAGCGTAACAGTGACCGCCTGGCAACTGAGGTCATAGGTACTTATCATGGCGAAACCATCGAAGTGCTGCTTGTGTGAGGTATTTTGCTTGGAACAGCAGAAATCAAATAATCAATAATTCGAGATAATCATCATGTTTTTAAGTAAGCTGAAAAATCATATTATCAAGAACCATATTTTGGATGAACAGCGTAAAATCCAAGAAATGAATTATGAGAAATTCAACAGAATTATTGCTGTGGGGCAGTCAATCGGAGGGAGGTCAATACCGTTGCTAATCAATGCCATCGGAAGAAACATTCAAAGTGACTTACTGATAGCGGTAGCTGAAGAAGGTACGGATGCACGCTCTGATGACTTTGTTAACCCATATAAATTCTTTTTCTCAGATATTTTTGATGTACTTGATTATGATGCTCTACAGTCATGTTTAACCCACGAAACGAGCTATGTTGCTGATCTATCTACATCATTAATATTACCTTGTCCTTGGAACTACAATCGTTATGTATCCGCATTATCTTCCATAGGGTTCCATGCGGGAAACCCTTGGGAGCAGGATGAAATGAACCACCGAGTAATGATTTGGCTTCCCTGGAATATAGCTTTTGTATTCGGTGGAAACCATTCAATTACTGCTGGTGTCCTCGCCAATGAAGGCATGATAATTCCAGATACTGTCTACGACATGTCACCATTATTCTCTCAAGTAAAGACCGATGGAAAATTTTGGTACCGGAATGGCACGGTCTTTGACAAAGTAACATGTCATCGCCGTGCTGCATTGTTTGAGCTTGGTAGGATGCTCACATCAGCAACAGAATGAATATGGCAATACTTACTTCGTAACCTTCTGAATCTGCCTCTTTCTTTTTCAGTCCCAATTTCGTCACCTGACGCCTACCCATTACCATAAGCAAACCTTAGGTAATACAGCCTAAGGCCTTTGGTGAGAAAAAGCATGAATTATTTCGAAAGTACGCTTCGCTTAAGGATTTCGTCCTACGACTTATACCGGATACATCAGCATCTGGATTATTTCATTCAGGAACAGTGCAAGGCAAAACTCCCATACTCGTTTTCCATTCAACCGGGCACCGGCAATGATACCTACATCTTGTTGCGCACAGCACAAGCCGTTGGCGTGCCGGGTGAGGTTAAAAAAAGCGTGTATTTTTCAGAAGGGCAGGAAGTCACAATCACAGGGACTATTGCAGCGGTTCGGCGTGAAGTTTTAAACGGCCGCAAGCGTGAAACTTGCCCCCCATCCGAGGAATTGCCGGATTTTGTAAAATACCGCTTAGATCGTGCTGGCTTGACTCCCCACCATGTCGGGGTAAACAAAATGGATAATTTAATCGTAAAAAAGGCTGACCAACCTACGCAAAAAGGGCACAGGATCCATATCCCTGCCTGGGGTCGTCTCAGAAAACGGAAAATAAAGCACGCTAAGCCGGTGGCAGCGGTCGCAATGGCCTAAACTTCCCCGCACCGACCTTGGCGCTGCTGCGCCATAGGTAATCGCCGGTCAGGTTGATGTGCTCCCACCCCAGCGGCGACAGATATTGCAACAATGTGTCGTCCAGCGCCGTGCCGTTGCCACGCAAAGCACTGGTGGCACGCTCCAGATATACCGTGTTCCACAACACGATGGCCGCCGTCACCAGATTGAGGCCGCTGGCCCGGTAGCGCTGCTGCTCAAAACTGCGGTCGCGGATTTCACCCAATCGGTAGAAGAAGACCGCCCTGGCCAGCGCGTTGCGCGCCTCGCCCTTATTCAGCCCCGCATGGACGCGGCGGCGCAGCTCCACGCTTTGCAGCCAATCCAAAATGAACAGCGTGCGCTCGATGCGCCCCAGCTCGCGCAACGCCACGGCCAAGCCGTTCTGGCGCGGGTAGCTGCCGAGTTTGCGCAGCATCAGCGAAGCCGTTACCGTGCCTTGCTTGATGGAGGTGGCCAGCCGCAGAATTTCATCCCAATGGGCGCGTATTTGCTTGATGTTCAGCCTGTCGCTGCTAATCATCGGCTTGAGCGCGTCATAGGCGGCATCGCCCTTGGGGATGAATAGCTTGGTTTCGCCCAAGTCACGGATACGCGGCGCGAAGCGAAATCCCAGCAAATGCATCAAGCCAAACACGTGATCGGTGAAGCCTGCCGTGTCGGTGTAGTGTTCCTCGATGCGCAAGTCCGACTCGTGGTACAGCAGGCCATCAAGCACGTAAGTTGAATCACGAATGCCCACGTTGACCACCTTGGCACTGAAGGGCGCGTACTGGTCGGAGATATGGGTGTAGAAAGTCCGTCCTGGACTGCTTCCATACTTCGGGTTGATATGACCAGTGCTTTCTGCTTTGCTGCCGGTTCTGAAGTTCTGGCCGTCCGACGATGACGTGGTGCCGTCACCCCAGTTGCCGGCGAAGGGTTGCCGAAACTGCGCATTCACCAGCTCGGCCAGCGCCGTCGAATAGGTTTCATCGCGGATGTGCCAGGCTTGCAGCCAAGACAGCTTGGCGTAGGTGGTGCCAGGGCAGGACTCGGCCATTTTGGTCAGACCCAGGTTGATCGCGTCGGCCAGGATCGTCGTCAACAGCAAGGTTTTGTCCTTGGCCGTGTCGCTGGTCTTCAGGTGTGTGAAGTGGCGGGTGAAGCCCGTCCATTCATCGACCTCCATCAGCAACTCGGTGATTTTGAGGTGCGGCAGCAGCATAGCTGTCTGGTCGATCATGGCTTGCGCGGCGTCTGGTACTGCCGCGTCCAGCGGCGTGATCTTCAGGCCTGACGCGGTGGTGATGATGGCATCCGGTAAGTCGTTGGCCGCAGCCATGCGGTTGACTGTGGCGAGTTGCGCCTCCAACAATTCCAACCGGTCATGCAGGTATTGGTCGCAGTCGGTGGCCACTGCCAGCGGCAATTCGCTGGCCAGCTTCAAAGTGGCGAACTTCTCGACCGGCACCAGGTATTCGTCGAAGTCCTTGAACTGGCGAGAACCCTGCACCCAGACATCACCGGAGCGCAGCGCGTTCTTCAGCTCCGACAGGGCGCATAACTCGTAGTAACGCCGGTCGATGCCGTCGTCGGTCAGAACCAGCTTTGCCCAGCGCGGCTTGATGAATGCGGTTGGCGCATCGGCGGGCACCTTGCGCGCGCTGTCGCTGTTCATGCCGCGCAGCATGTCGATGGCATCGAGCACACCCTTGGCGGCGGGCGCAGCCCGCAATTTGAGCACGCCCAGGAACTGCGGCGCGTAGCGGCGTAGCGTGGCATAGCTTTCACCGATGTGGTGCAGGAAATCAAAGTCGGCAGGCCGCGCCAATGTTTGCGCTTCGGTGACGCTGGCGGCGAAGGTGTCCCAGGGCATAACGGCCTCGATGGCGGCGAACGGATCGCTGCCGCTTTGCTTGGCCTCAATCAACGCTTGACCGATGCGCCCATACATCCGCACCTTGTCGTTGATCGCCTTGCCGGAAGCCTGGAACTGCTGCTGATGCTTGTTCTTGGCCGCGTTGAACAGCTTGCCGATGATGCGATCGTGAAGGTCGATGATTTCATCGGTGACGGTGGCCATGCCTTCGATGGCCAGCGCTACCAGCGTGGCATAGCGTCGTTGCACCTCGAACTTTGCCAGATCAGCAGGCGTCATCTGGCCACCTTCACGAGCGATTTTGAGCAGGCGGTTCTGGTGAACCTGCCGCTCGATGCCTGCGGGCAGATCAAGTGCTTGCCAGGATTTCAGGCGCTCAATATGTTCGAGCATGTGGCGAGAGTTCGGTTTGGCAGGCGACTGGCGCAGCCATGCCAGCCACGTCACTTTACTGCCGTCCTTGCGCTTGAGAAGTTCGTCCAGGCGCTGACGGTGGGGTGATAACAAAGAATCGGTCAGCGCCGCGTAAATGCGTCGGTTGGCACGGGTGATGGCCTCGGCGCTTGCGCGCTCGATGGCATTCATGGCGGGCAGGATAATGCTCTGCCGCCGCAGATTCTCGACAAGTGCGCTCGCCAGCACGATGCCTTTGTCGGTCTGCAAGGCCAGCTCGGTCAATGTATGCACGGCTTGCCGATAGTGGCTCATGGTGAAGGGCTTGAACCCAAAAACCGTTTGCAGCTCGACCAAGTGCTCCCGCCGTGTCTGTTCGCGCTGGCCGTACTCGCTCCAACTTTCCACTGGCATCTTGAGTTGCGCGGCCACCATGCGCAACAGGGGCGGAAACGGAGGCTCATCGACGCCCAAAAAGGTGCCAGGGAATCGCAAGTAGCAAAGCTGCACAGCGAAGCCCAATCGATTCGCGGCGCCGCGACGCTGACGGATCACCGACAGGTCGGTTTCGTTGAACGTGTAGTGCCGTATCAGTTCGTCTTTGGCATCT
>NZ_JAALBT010000037.1:0-7862 GCF_011077905.1 Providencia sp. M-27
GTCTATTAATATTATTAAACTATATATCGGCTGTAGTCCTTGATATCAAAGGGCTACAAGCAAACTTTGGACTTTTCGATGAAATGGGCACACAACCCCAAGCAGGGGATCGTCAATCACTGAATCATCATCCTGACAGTCATTATCCATTTCCAGGCACTCCGCCAATATTAACGCATTTGAAAAAACGGGGGCGAGACGCCATTCATCGTGAAATAGTTCGCAAACTATAAGGCGTTCATTTTCAAGACCGATAGGCCAGTACAAACCATAGTAATCGCCGTTGCCAAAATCAGTTTCAAATAATGGTAGGAAACCATTTGCTGGAAATGGCCCCTGACTAATTTCACTATCATGAATTGTGAATGGTATTTCTGATTTTAATAGTTCCATTTGCTATTCCTGATGAGGTTGTCATTTTTAAGTAATGATAATGCAGTTTTAATTAAAGTCATATTAAGAAGGTTTAATAACCTAATATCTAGACCAACATACAATAAAGGGTATAACCCCATGCCCCGGCGCTCCGCTTGGGGCAAAACCCAGCCCGAGCTCTATCCTCATTGTTCCGCGATAATATGAAAGCCCGCTTGGGTTCGGTGTCATTATTTGGAATCGGCAAGTTCTTCCTGAATGACAGACGCGAGAAAAGAAGAGATAAAAGAGAGAAAAAAAGAGAAAAAATAAGAGGCGGGGGATTCGGTAAATTCAGCGATAAAGTAGGTAAAGAAGGTCTTCAGTGTGGCAGCGGTGGGTTAATTAAATCATATTGTATGTTGGTCTAGATTTGTAATGTTGGAACTGATATCGGTTATGGCATGGCGTATTTCAACAGGGTAAATTTCTCATGCATAGGAAAAAGCAGATCGGTTTGCTGTCATTTCCTGATGCAGCTGATCGTGGTTTAGGTATTATTAATATCTATTATTAAGCGGGCTAATTATCTGATGAAGTTAAATATTGACGCATGCATTTCCTTTCTGGGCAAGAGTGCTTGGTTTTTTGTTATTGGTACAGCGGTGCTGCAAGTGGTAAGTGTCGCCCTGTTTATTTACTCGCTCTTTACCGGCATGGATATAGACAGACTGATTCTGGCTTCCGCAATCTTGTTTGTTGCGGTAGTGCTGTTTGGTATCTCTAAGTATGCAATTAAAATTCGCGCTCTGGATGACGCGGGTGGACCACAAGCCTATTATGACCAACAGATAGAATGGCCGCTAACACAGTTCTATATCGATCTGATAGAAGAGAGTGATGTGAAACCAGAGTTCGACGCCTGGGTTAAAGACAAAGACAAACCTCTGACGCTCGGCCAATTCGATGACGGGTTAGCTAAAGCGATACAAACAGCATATTCATTACCGATGGGGAAGGATTTACCAGATACCCAGATTATTAAACTCATTGTATATCGACATGGAACGCCTGTCTTAAAGTGGATGAGTATTGGTTTCTTCCTCCTGAGTGGAGTGCTCGGCCTTATCCTGCTTAATCCGCAAAACACACTGGCGGAAGGCATTCCATTCATTATGTTCACGCTACTTCTGGCATTGGTTTTTAGGGGACGTCTCAGAAAACGGAAAATAAAGCACGTTAAGCCCATTGCAGACGCTAGATATTGACGAGTACGTCGGGTTTTCTCTTGTTTGAGTTGCCTCTTGTGGTAAGATAGTAATCAATTACTATCTTACAAGGAGTGCTCGTGGACACCCATCCAAAGCATCTGCCGGCCGATGAACGTCGTGCCGTAACTGTCGAGTCCGTCGTGGCGCTTGCCGGTTCACAAAACCCAAGCGAGATAACCACTGCGGCTATCGCTAAACACATGAACTTGACCCAGGGTGCGCTGTTTCGGCACTTCCCGAACAAGGAAGCCATTTGGCAGGCGGTCATGGAGTGGGTAGCAGAGCGCCTATTAGCCAGAATCGATCGATCCGCACAAGGAATCGAGTCGCCCTTGGCAGCCATGGAGGCGATGTTCATGAGTCATATCGAATTCGTAGCTGAGCACCCAGGCGTGCCAAGAATGATGTTTGGTGAGCTTCAGCGTGCCGAATCGACACCGGCCAAGCGCATGGTGCAAACCTTGATTCAGCGCTACGGCGAACGTTTGCATCGTCTCATCGAGAAAGGCAAGGCCAGCGGCGAGTTGTCTCCCTCGCTTGACAACGAGGCGGCGGCAACGCTGTTCATTGGCACGATCCAGGGCTTGGTCATGCAATCGCTGTTGGCGGGTGATGTGGGACGTATGCACCGCGATGCGCCGCGCGTCTTTGCAATTTATCGGCGTGGCATAAGGAGTGCGCAATGAAAAAGTTACCCTTGCAAGGCCGCACCCTGGCGCTGCTTGCCGTCATCATTCCTTTGCTGGTGCTTTTTATTTATGTCGGTCTGCGATCAGGGCCGCTCGCCCCGGTCGCTGTGACGGTGGCAAGCGTGGAATCACGGGCTATCACACCGGCGCTGTTCGGCATCGGCACGGTGGAGGCGCGCTACACCTACAAGATCGGGCCGACGTTTGCCGGGCGCGTCAAACGCCTGGAGGTGCATGTAGGCGACCAGGTCAAGGCCGGACAGGTGCTCGGCGAGATGGAGCCGGTCGACCTCGATGATCGGGTGCGCTCACAGGAGTCGGCATTCAAGCGTGCGGAAGCGGCTTTGCGCGAGGCAGAAGCCCGGCAAGCCTACGCGCAAACCCAGGCGCGCCGCTACGAGCAATTGTTTGCGGTGCGCTCGACCAGCGAGGAAATCGTCACCACCAAGCGGCTGGAACTGCAGATCGCCGATGCCGCCTTATCTGCCGCTCGGGAAGATATTGTCCGGGCACGCTCCGACCGCGAAGGACTCGTCGCGCAGCGGAGCAATCTGCGCCTGATCGCGCCGGTCGACGGTGTAGTCGCCGTGCGCGATGCCGATCCCGGCACGACCATCGTCGCGGGCCAGGCCGTGGTGGAAGTGATCGACCCCAAGAGTTTGTGGATCAATGCGCGCTTCGACCAGATCAGCGCATCGGGGCTGGCTGGGGGGTTGCCGACTCTTATCGTCCTGCGTTCGCGTGGTGGCCAGACCTTGAAAGGTCGCGTGCTGCGGGTGGAACCCAAGGCCGACGCGGTAACCGAGGAAACGCTTGCCAAGGTGACATTCGATAACAAACCAGAACCTTTGCCACCGGTGGGTGAACTGGCCGAAGTCACGGTTGACTTGCCGGCGCTCCCGGCCGCTCCACTGATCCCCAACGCTGCCGTCCAGCGTGAGGGCGACAAAGTTGGTGTCTGGCAAATCGTGGATGGTGATCTGCATTTCTCCCCGGTCAAGCTCGGCACTTCCGACCTCAATGGTTACGTGCAGGTGCGCGAAGGGCTCAAGAATGGGGACCAGGTTGTGACCTATAGCGAAAAGGCACTGACGGCGCGCAGCCGCATCCATGTGGTCGACCATATCCCAGGAGTGTCACGATGATCAGCCTGGCCGGCCGCGACATTCTCCATGCCTGGGGAAAATTCGTCTTCACCGGCATCGGTCTGGGTCTGCTGATCGGCGTCACCCTGGTCATGGCTGGGGTGTACCGAGGCATGGTGGACGACGGCAAGGCGTTGCTCGACAACAGTGGCGCTGACCTTTGGGTGGTGCAAAAGGATACTCTGGGTCCTTATGCGGAGTCGTCCAGCCTCAACGATGACGTGTATCGCGCCATTCTCGCCATGCCGGGAGTCTCACAGGCAGCGAACGTGACCTACCTGACCATGCAGGTACGCAAGGGCGAGAGTGATGTACGCACCATGGTGGTCGGCATCGCGCCCGGTGCGTTGGGGGCTACACCCGGATGGCCTCCTTATCTCGTCGCTGGACGCCAGATCACGCGCGGTCACTACGAGGCGGTGGCCGACATCGCCACCGGCTTCAAACTGGGAGATCGTCTTGCCATTCGCCGAAATCATTACACCGTCGTGGGGCTGACACGGCGCATGGTGTCGTCCAGCGGCGACCCGATGGTATTCATTCCGCTCAAGGATGCCCAAGAGGCTCAGTTCCTCAAGGACAACGACGCCATTTGGCAAAGCCGGCGTCGCACCGAAGCCAACCCGGCCTTCAATCGACCCGGTGTTCCTGGTTTGCTGGATGCCGTGATTGCTTCACAGAGCACCAACGCGTTCGTCAATGCAGTGCTGGTCACTCTGAAACCTGGTCATGCGCCGGACGAGGTTGCCGAATCCATCCGACGCTGGAAGCGTTTGACGGTCTACACACGGGCACAGATGGAAGACATCCTCGTCGGCAAGTTGATCGCCACGTCGGCCAAACAGATAGGCATGTTCTTGGTGATTCTGGCCATCGTTAGCGCGGCCATCGTCGCTTTCATCATCTACTCGCTGACGATGGACAAAATCCGCGAGATCGCGGTATTGAAGCTCATCGGCACACGCAACCGAACTATCGCCGCGATGATCATGCAGCAGGCGCTCGCCTTGGGGGTGATTGGCTTCGTGGTCGGCAAGATCACCGCCACTTTCTCAGCCCCCCTGTTCCCCAAATATGTGCTGCTCACGCCAATGGATTCCGTGACCGGTTTTTTTGCCGTGCTCGTGATTTGCGTGCTGGCCAGCATCGTCGCCATTCGCATGGCACTCAAGGTCGATCCGGCCGAAGCGATAGGGTGACCCCATGATTGGAAAAGGAATCCGCATCGAAGGCCTAAGCAAACGCTTTGGCAAAGGTGACACGGCTGTCTACGCGTTGAAGGACGTGAATATGCAGGTTGCACCAGGTGAGGTGGTCGGATTGGTCGGCCCTTCCGGCTCGGGCAAGAGCACGCTGCTTAAATGCCTGGGTGCGGTGATCGATCCGAGCGACGGCCGCATGACGCTGGGTAATGAAGTGATATACGACGGCGGTTGGCAAGTTCGTGATCTGCGCGCCTTGCGGCGCGACAAAATTGGTTTTGTCTTCCAATCGCCGTACCTGATTCCGTTTCTCGATGTCACCGACAACGTGGCCCTGCTGCCGATGCTTGCAGGCGTCGCGAATGCAGAGGCGCGAGCGAAGGCATTGGAATTGCTTACGGCGCTTGATGTGCAACACCGAGTTCACGCCATGCCATCGCAACTCTCCGGTGGCGAGCAGCAACGGGTTGCCATCGCGCGCGGATTGGTTAACCGCCCACCGGTGATCCTGGCGGATGAACCCACCGCACCTCTCGACAGCGTGCGTGCCATGGCGGTGATTCGCATCCTCAACGACATGGCTCGGAAGTTCGAGACCGCCATCATCGTCGTCACCCATGACGAAAAGATCATCCCCACTTTCAAGCGCATCTACCACATCCGCGACGGTGTGACCCATGAGGAAGCTGGCGAAGGGCGGGAGTTCGAATGAGAGAACGATTGAATTACAGGAGAATTTCATGACCCACCGCAAACACAACCACGCATTTGGAACTATCACCCTGACCGTTACGGCCTGCCTGCTTTTATGGGGTTTTCAGTTGCCAGCTTGGGCTGGTGACGCTACCCAGGTTGAGCCACTGGCGCTACGCAAGATCATGCAGGAACTCGAGCGCAACATGCAGGCTATTACCGGTGCGATTTCGCAGGAGGAATGGGTTCAGGTCGTTCAGCTCGCCCCAAAAGTTGCTGCACACCCCGAGCCACCGCTTACTGAAAAAATGCGCATCCTTGCTTACCTCGGCGCTGATGCGACCAAGTTCAGAAACTTTGACGCGCAGACTCACGAGGCGGCGCTGGCCATGAAGCTGGCTGCTGCGAGCAGCGACGGCAAGGCGGTGATCCAATCATTCGCCCACGTGCAGGAAAGCTGCTTGGGCTGCCACCAAGCTTTCCGTAAACCTTTCGTGGAGCATTTTTATGGAGCACGCTAAAACATGCCAGCGCCCCATCAGCCTCAAAAGACGGCTTGCGGCAACTTACCTGGTAGCTGGTCTGGTCACCGCCGGTCTGGCCGGCTGCGCCGCCGGCCCTGATTTTCAGCGTCCCACCGCACCCGATGTGGCTCGCTACACTGCAACACCGGTGGCTGATAGAACCGCGTCCGCTCCCACGCAGTTCGGCGAAACACAACGTCTAGTCGAAGGGCTTCCGATCGAAACGCAATGGTGGCAAAGCTTGGGTTCATCCGCACTCGACGGACTGATCAACGAAGCTTTCCATGTCAGCCCGACGCTGGCGAGCATCAGCGCCAATTTGCGACAGGCGCAGGAGCTTCTTGCCGCACAGGCGGGCTCGACGCAATATCCACAGGTAGATGTCGCACTGGGATCTCAGCGCCAGCAAATGAGTCCCAGTAGCCAAGGGTTGAGCGGAGACGCACGTCAATTCAGCCTCTACAACGCCAGCGTTGGCGTGCATTACAACCTCGATCTGGCTGGCGGCAACCGGCGCGCACTCGAAGCCTTGGCTGCTCGCGCCGACTACCGTCGCTTCGAACTGAATGCTGCGCGCCTGGCCCTTGCCGGCAACATGGCAACCGCTGCCATTACCCGAGCACGCCTCGCCGCGCAACTAGAAGCCACTACTGCCATTTTGCGCGTGCAGGATGAGCAACTGCGCCTAGCCCATGAACGCGTGCGTATCGGTCAGGCCTCACCTGATGAAGCGTTGAGCCTACAAGCTCAGGCGGAGCAAACGCGGGCAGAACTGCCTGCGCTGCGTAAACAACTGCAACAAACCGAACATCTACTGGCGGTGCTAGCCGGTCGTGCCCCAGGCACGGGTGGCATCCCGGCCTTCACTCTGGCCGATTTCACTCTGCCCGTCGAGATGCCGCTCGTCGTGCCCTCAGAACTGGTGCGCCGCCGACCGGATATCCAGGCGTCAGAGGCGCTGTTGCATGCGGCCAATGCAGACTATGGTGTGGCTGTCGCCAAGCTCTACCCACAGATCAACCTGAGCGCCAACCTTGGCTCTCAAGCGCTGACCACCGGTGCCCTGTTCGGTGGTGGCTCGGCAGTGTGGGGCCTGGTTGCGCAGCTCACCCAGCCTCTTTTTAATCCAGGGCTACCCGCTGAAAAAAGAGCGGCGCTCGCCGCTTTTGATGCCGCCGCAGCCAATTACCAGAGCGTCGTATTGGAGTCTTTGCGTAACGTCGCCGACACCCTGCGCGCGGTGGAAAGCGATGCACAAACTTTGACTGCCCTCGCTGCCGCTGATATGGCTGCACAGGCCTCCTTGCAGTCGGTCGAGCGGCAATACCGGCTGGGCGCGGCCAGCTACCTGCAACTGCTCATCGCGCAGCAACAGGCACAGTCAATCCGGATCAATATGATTGCGGCCCAGGCACAACGCCTAGTCGATAGTGTTGCTTTATATCAGGCCCTGGGAGGTGGTGTCAGTTAAGGCTATGCCCTAACCTGATGTCAGATGTTGAGCACAAACAACGTCAGAGTAGAGTGTGAATTTATATTTATTGACACATTCAGCCAAGGGTAATAGATTTCATCCTGACATTTTTACCTTTGGAGGCATCTTGCAAGGTCAACGTATCGGCTACGTCCGCGTCAGCAGCTTCGACCAGAATCCTGATCGACAACTGGAACAAATAGAAGTCGGCAAGGTATTCACCGATAAGGCTTCAGGCAAGGACACACAACGTCCCGAACTTGAAAGGCTGCTGGCCTTCGTCCGCGAGGGCGACACCGTGGTGGTGCATAGCATGGACAGGTTGGCACGCAACCTTGATGACCTGCGCCGCATCGTCCAAGGGCTGACACAACGGGGCGTGCGCATGGAGTTCGTCAAAGAAGGGCTGACGTTCACCGGCGAGGACTCACCGATGGCCAATCTGATGCTGTCGGTCATGGGAGCCTTTGCTGAGTTCGAGCGCGCCCTGATCCGCGAACGTCAGCGCGA
>NZ_JAALBT010000038.1:0-7134 GCF_011077905.1 Providencia sp. M-27
ATCCCCTGGGCGAAATGCGCCTGGTAAGCAGAGTTTTTGAAATGTAAGGCCTTTGAATAAGACAAAAGGCTGCCTCATCGCTAACTTTGCAACAGTGCCCTTTCGGCCATCCGCCGCGCCCCACAGCTCGGGCAGAAACCGCGACGCTTACAGCTGAAAGCGACCAGGTGCTCGGCGTGGCAAGACTCGCAGCGAACCCGTAGAAAGCCATGCTCCAGCCGCCCGCATTGGAGAAATTCTTCAAATTCCCGTTGCACATAGCCCGGCAATTCCTTTCCCTGCTCTGCCATAAGCGCAGCGAATGCCGGGTAATACTCGTCAACGATCTGATAGAGAAGGGTTTGCTCGGGTCGGTGGCTCTGGTAACGACCAGTATCCCGATCCCGGCTGGCCGTCCTGGCCGCCACATGAGGCATGTTCCGCGTCCTTGCAATACTGTGTTTACATACAGTCTATCGCTTAGCGGAAAGTTCTTTTACCCTCAGCCGAAATGCCTGCCGTTGCTAGACATTGCCAGCCAGTGCCCGTCACTCCCGTACTAACTGTCACGAACCCCTGCAATAACTGTCACGCCCCCCTGCAATAACTGTCACGAACCCCTGCAATAACTGTCACGAACCCCTGCAATAACTGTCACGCCCCCAAACCTGCAAACCCAGCAGGGGCGGGGGCTGGCGGGGTGTTGGAAAAATCCATCCATGATTATCTAAGAATAATCCACTAGGCGCGGTTATCAGCGCCCTTGTGGGGCGCTGCTGCCCTTGCCCAATATGCCCGGCCAGAGGCCGGATAGCTGGTCTATTCGCTGCGCTAGGCTACACACCGCCCCACCGCTGCGCGGCAGGGGGAAAGGCGGGCAAAGCCCGCTAAACCCCACACCAAACCCCGCAGAAATACGCTGGAGCGCTTTTAGCCGCTTTAGCGGCCTTTCCCCCTACCCGAAGGGTGGGGGCGCGTGTGCAGCCCCGCAGGGCCTGTCTCGGTCGATCATTCAGCCCGGCTCATCCTTCTGGCGTGGCGGCAGACCGAACAAGGCGCGGTCGTGGTCGCGTTCAAGGTACGCATCCATTGCCGCCATGAGCCGATCCTCCGGCCACTCGCTGCTGTTCACCTTGGCCAAAATCATGGCCCCCACCAGCACCTTGCGCCTTGTTTCGTTCTTGCGCTCTTGCTGCTGTTCCCTTGCCCGCACCCGCTGAATTTCGGCATTGATTCGCGCTCGTTGTTCTTCGAGCTTGGCCAGCCGATCCGCCGCCTTGTTGCTCCCCTTAACCATCTTGACACCCCATTGTTAATGTGCTGTCTCGTAGGCTATCATGGAGGCACAGCGGCGGCAATCCCGACCCTACTTTGTAGGGGAGGGCGCACTTACCGGTTTCTCTTCGAGAAACTGGCCTAACGGCCACCCTTCGGGCGGTGCGCTCTCCGAGGGCCATTGCATGGAGCCGAAAAGCAAAAGCAACAGCGAGGCAGCATGGCGATTTATCACCTTACGGCGAAAACCGGCAGCAGGTCGGGCGGCCAATCGGCCAGGGCCAAGGCCGACTACATCCAGCGCGAAGGCAAGTATGCCCGCGACATGGATGAAGTCTTGCACGCCGAATCCGGGCACATGCCGGAGTTCGTCGAGCGGCCCGCCGACTACTGGGATGCTGCCGACCTGTATGAACGCGCCAATGGGCGGCTGTTCAAGGAGGTCGAATTTGCCCTGCCGGTCGAGCTGACCCTCGACCAGCAGAAGGCGCTGGCGTCCGAGTTCGCCCAGCACCTGACCGGTGCCGAGCGCCTGCCGTATACGCTGGCCATCCATGCCGGTGGCGGCGAGAACCCGCACTGCCACCTGATGATCTCCGAGCGGATCAATGACGGCATCGAGCGGCCCGCCGCTCAGTGGTTCAAGCGGTACAACGGCAAGACCCCGGAGAAGGGCGGGGCACAGAAGACCGAAGCGCTCAAGCCCAAGGCATGGCTTGAGCAGACCCGCGAGGCATGGGCCGACCATGCCAACCGGGCATTAGAGCGGGCTGGCCACGACGCCCGCATTGACCACAGAACACTTGAGGCGCAGGGCATCGAGCGCCTGCCCGGTGTTCACCTGGGGCCGAACGTGGTGGAGATGGAAGGCCGGGGCATCCGCACCGACCGGGCAGACGTGGCCCTGAACATCGACACCGCCAACGCCCAGATCATCGACTTACAGGAATACCGGGAGGCAATAGACCATGAACGCAATCGACAGAGTGAAGAAATCCAGAGGCATCAACGAGTTAGCGGAGCAGATCGAACCGCTGGCCCAGAGCATGGCGACACTGGCCGACGAAGCCCGGCAGGTCATGAGCCAGACCCAGCAGGCCAGCGAGGCGCAGGCGGCGGAGTGGCTGAAAGCCCAGCGCCAGACAGGGGCGGCATGGGTGGAGCTGGCCAAAGAGTTGCGGGAGGTAGCCGCCGAGGTGAGCAGCGCCGCGCAGAGCGCCCGGAGCGCGTCGCGGGGGTGGCACTGGAAGCTATGGCTAACCGTGATGCTGGCTTCCATGATGCCTACGGTGGTGCTGCTGATCGCATCGTTGCTCTTGCTCGACCTGACGCCACTGACAACCGAGGACGGCTCGATCTGGCTGCGCTTGGTGGCCCGATGAAGAACGACAGGACTTTGCAGGCCATAGGCCGACAGCTCAAGGCCATGGGCTGTGAGCGCTTCGATATCGGCGTCAGGGACGCCACCACCGGCCAGATGATGAACCGGGAATGGTCAGCCGCCGAAGTGCTCCAGAACACGCCATGGCTCAAGCGGATGAATGCCCAGGGCAATGACGTGTATATCAGGCCCGCCGAGCAGGAGCGGCATGGTCTGGTGCTGGTGGACGACCTCAGCGAGTTTGACCTGGATGACATGAAAGCCGAGGGCCGGGAGCCTGCCCTGGTAGTGGAAACCAGCCCGAAGAACTATCAGGCATGGGTCAAGGTGGCCGACGCCGCAGGCGGTGAACTTCGGGGGCAGATTGCCCGGACGCTGGCCAGCGAGTACGACGCCGACCCGGCCAGCGCCGACAGCCGCCACTATGGCCGCTTGGCGGGCTTCACCAACCGCAAGGACAAGCACACCACCCGCGCCGGTTATCAGCCGTGGGTGCTGCTGCGTGAATCCAAGGGCAAGACCGCCACCGCTGGCCCGGCGCTGGTGCAGCAGGCTGGCCAGCAGATCGAGCAGGCCCAGCGGCAGCAGGAGAAGGCCCGCAGGCTGGCCAGCCTCGAACTGCCCGAGCGGCAGCTTAGCCGCCACCGGCGCACGGCGCTGGACGAGTACCGCAGCGAGATGGCCGGGCTGGTCAAGCGCTTCGGTGATGACCTCAGCAAGTGCGACTTTATCGCCGCGCAGAAGCTGGCCAGCCGGGGCCGCAGTGCCGAGGAAATCGGCAAGGCCATGGCCGAGGCCAGCCCAGCGCTGGCAGAGCGCAAGCCCGGCCACGAAGCGGATTACATCGAGCGCACCGTCAGCAAGGTCATGGGTCTGCCCAGCGTCCAGCTTGCGCGGGCCGAGCTGGCACGGGCACCGGCACCCCGCCAGCGAGGCATGGACAGGGGCGGGCCAGATTTCAGCATGTAGTGCTTGCGTTGGTACTCACGCCTGTTATACTATGAGTACTCACGCACAGAAGGGGGTTTTATGGAATACGAAAAAAGCGCTTCAGGGTCGGTCTACCTGATCAAAAGTGACAAGGGCTATTGGTTGCCCGGTGGCTTTGGTTATACGTCAAACAAGGCCGAGGCTGGCCGCTTTTCAGTCGCTGATATGGCCAGCCTTAACCTTGACGGCTGCACCTTGTCCTTGTTCCGCGAAGACAAGCCTTTCGGCCCCGGCAAGTTTCTCGGTGACTGATATGAAAGACCAAAAGGACAAGCAGACCGGCGACCTGCTGGCCAGCCCTGACGCTGTACGCCAAGCGCGATATGCCGAGCGCATGAAGGCCAAAGGGATGCGTCAGCGCAAGTTCTGGCTGACCGACGACGAATACGAGGCGCTGCGCGAGTGCCTGGAAGAACTCAGAGCGGCGCAGGGCGGGGGTAGTGACCCCGCCAGCGCCTAACCACCAACTGCCTGCAAAGGAGGCAATCAATGGCTACCCATAAGCCTATCAATATTCTGGAGGCGTTCGCAGCAGCGCCGCCACCGCTGGACTACGTTTTGCCCAACATGGTGGCCGGTACGGTCGGGGCGCTGGTGTCGCCCGGTGGTGCCGGTAAATCCATGCTGGCCCTGCAACTGGCCGCACAGATTGCAGGCGGGCCGGATCTGCTGGAGGTGGGCGAACTGCCCACCGGCCCGGTGATCTACCTGCCCGCCGAAGACCCGCCCACCGCCATTCATCACCGCCTGCACGCCCTTGGGGCGCACCTCAGCGCCGAGGAACGGCAAGCCGTGGCTGACGGCCTGCTGATCCAGCCGCTGATCGGCAGCCTGCCCAACATCATGGCCCCGGAGTGGTTCGACGGCCTCAAGCGCGCCGCCGAGGGCCGCCGCCTGATGGTGCTGGACACGCTGCGCCGGTTCCACATCGAGGAAGAAAACGCCAGCGGCCCCATGGCCCAGGTCATCGGTCGCATGGAGGCCATCGCCGCCGATACCGGGTGCTCTATCGTGTTCCTGCACCATGCCAGCAAGGGCGCGGCCATGATGGGCGCAGGCGACCAGCAGCAGGCCAGCCGGGGCAGCTCGGTACTGGTCGATAACATCCGCTGGCAGTCCTACCTGTCGAGCATGACCAGCGCCGAGGCCGAGGAATGGGGTGTGGACGACGACCAGCGCCGGTTCTTCGTCCGCTTCGGTGTGAGCAAGGCCAACTATGGCGCACCGTTCGCTGATCGGTGGTTCAGGCGGCATGACGGCGGGGTGCTCAAGCCCGCCGTGCTGGAGAGGCAGCGCAAGAGCAAGGGGGTGCCCCGTGGTGAAGCCTAAGAACAAGCACAGCCTCAGCCACGTCCGGCACGACCCGGCGCACTGTCTGGCCCCCGGCCTGTTCCGTGCCCTCAAGCGGGGCGAGCGCAAGCGCAGCAAGCTGGACGTGACGTATGACTACGGCGACGGCAAGCGGATCGAGTTCAGCGGCCCGGAGCCGCTGGGCGCTGATGATCTGCGCATCCTGCAAGGGCTGGTGGCCATGGCTGGGCCTAATGGCCTAGTGCTTGGCCCGGAACCCAAGACCGAAGGCGGACGGCAGCTCCGGCTGTTCCTGGAACCCAAGTGGGAGGCCGTCACCGCTGATGCCATGGTGGTCAAAGGTAGCTATCGGGCGCTGGCAAAGGAAATCGGGGCAGAGGTCGATAGTGGTGGGGCGCTCAAGCACATACAGGACTGCATCGAGCGCCTTTGGAAGGTATCCATCATCGCCCAGAATGGCCGCAAGCGGCAGGGGTTTCGGCTGCTGTCGGAGTACGCCAGCGACGAGGCGGACGGGCGCCTGTACGTGGCCCTGAACCCCTTGATCGCGCAGGCCGTCATGGGTGGCGGCCAGCATGTGCGCATCAGCATGGACGAGGTGCGGGCGCTGGACAGCGAAACCGCCCGCCTGCTGCACCAGCGGCTGTGTGGCTGGATCGACCCCGGCAAAACCGGCAAGGCTTCCATAGATACCTTGTGCGGCTATGTCTGGCCGTCAGAGGCCAGTGGTTCGACCATGCGCAAGCGCCGCCAGCGGGTGCGCGAGGCGTTGCCGGAGCTGGTCGCGCTGGGCTGGACGGTAACCGAGTTCGCGGCGGGCAAGTACGACATCACCCGGCCCAAGGCGGCAGGCTGACCCCCCCCACTCTATTGTAAACAAGACATTTTTATCTTTTATATTCAATGGCTTATTTTCCTGCTAATTGGTAATACCATGAAAAATACCATGCTCAGAAAAGGCTTAACAATATTTTGAAAAATTGCCTACTGAGCGCTGCCGCACAGCTCCATAGGCCGCTTTTTTGATCAGAACTCAGTTAACCATCCCGGGATTCTGCTCTGGCCCATTCAGCGCAGTTTTTTACTGCGGATGAAGTTAACCCATGTCATATTGCACAAGATAAAAATATATCATCATGAACAATAAAACTGTCTGCTTACATAAACAGTAATACAAGGGGTGTTATGAGCCATATTCAACGGGAAACGTCTTGCTCGAGGCCGCGATTAAATTCCAACCTGGATGCTGATTTATATGGGTATAGATGGGCTCGCGATAATGTCGTGCAATACGAATGGCGAAAAGGCGAGCTCATCGGTCAGCTTCTCGACGTTGGGGTTACCCCCGGCGGTGTGCTGCTGGTCCACAGTTCCTTCCGTAGCGTACGACCCCTCGAAGGCGGGCCACTTGGACTGATCGAGGCCCTGCGTGCTGCGCTGGGTCCGGAAGGGACGCTCGTCATGCCCTCGTGGTCAGGTCTGGACGACGAGCCGTTCGATCCTGCCACGTCGCCCGTTACACCGGACCTTGGAGTTGTCTCTGACACATTCTGGCGCCTGCCAGATGTAAAGCGCAGCGCCCATCCATTTGCCTTTGCGGCAGCGGGGCCACAGGCGGAGCAAATCACCTCTGATCCATTGCCCCTGCCACCTCACTCGCCGGCAAGCCCGGTCGCCCGTGTCCATGAACTCGATGGGCAGGTACTTCTCCTCGGCGTGGGACACGATGCCAACACGACGCTGCATCTTGCCGAGTTGATGGCAAAGGTTCCCTATGGGGTGTCGAGACACTGCACCATTCTCCAGGATGGCAAGTTGGTCCGCGTCGATTATCTCGAGAATGATCACTGCTGTGAGCGCTTTGCCTTGGCCGACAGGTGGCTCAAGGAGAAGAGCCTTCAGAAGGTAGGTCCAGTCGGTCATGCCATTGCTCGGTTGATCCGCTCCCGCGACATTGTGGCGACAGCCCTGGGTCAACTGGACCGAGATCCGTTGATCTTCCTGCATCCGCCAGAGGCGGGATGCGAAGAATGCGATGCCGCTCGCCAGTCGATTGGCTGAGCTGATGAGCGGAGAACGAGATGACGTTGGAGGGGCAAGGTCGCGCGCTTGCTCTGCTCAAACGCGAAGGCCGGTGCCCGTCTGACGTTGAACACCGACAGATTAAGTACCGGAACAACGTGATTGAATGCGATCAT
>NZ_JAALBT010000039.1:0-6621 GCF_011077905.1 Providencia sp. M-27
ATCCCCTGGGCGAAATGCGCCTGGTAAGCAGAGTTTTTGAAATGTAAGGCCTTTGAATAAGACAAAAGGCTGCCTCATCGCTAACTTTGCAACAGTGCCTTATTACTCATATAAATCACCCTTTTAAAACAATACCCCTAAAGACTACTAGGGGGACTTAGATTATCAATAGATAATTGAACGCTTTTATATTGTATACGCAGTAAACTATGTATACACCGTTTACAGAGTATACATAGTTTATCACCTTATTCCTCTAGTTTGCTTTTTCTTGTTTTCTCTATCAAATTCTTTCTTGAAACTACTATCTAATCCCTTTTCTCTTGAGATATTAGATATGTTGTCAGCTAACTCTTTAAATACTTCTTTAAAGGCTTTAAAATCGCTTATACGGTCTTTTAAGAATCTTTTAGTAGATTGGTATATTAACTTAATTTCTTCTTTTAAATCGCCAATCTGGCTCTTTAAAGAAGTGTTTTCTTCATATAAATTATTATATCTTTTAACAAGATCATTATAATCATCAATATCTTTATCATTTTTATCTATCTGATCTTTTAATTCATTTTTTAGCTCTTTGTTTTCCTGGTAAACATCAGTTTCTAAAATAGCTGCTAATCTTCCCTCTGTTTTTTTCCCTTTTTTGATTTCTTTATTTAATTTTAAATAATCGTTTTCAGATAAAATTATATTGCCAGTCCATTGTCTAACTATTTCAGTTTTATTTTTTCCAAATAGAGTTTTTTCATCTGTTTCAATCTCTATATCTTCCATTTCTTTTATTGGTGTTATATCAAGTTTTTTATCAATTTGATTTTCTTTTGTGTAAGCTATTAGTTCATCTTTTTTTATTTGTAATTCTTTTTTTATTTCTAGTTCTTCTTCTTTTAATTTTTTAAATTCTGGAACAGTTAAATTTTTTCTTTCAGATCCTTTTTGTCCTCTTGCAATTTCAAATTGAAAATCTTGTAAGTACTTAGGCAATTCTTCTTGAACATCACGAAGAGCTTGTCGATTAAAAACTCTCTTAGCACTTAATTTATTATCTTTATCAAAGGGAACAATACCCATATGCATATGTGGAGTGCTTTCATCTAAATGAACAGTTGCATATCGAATATTTTTCTCTCCAAATTTTTCAGCAAAATAATCTTTTGACCTTTCAAAAAAATTCTCTATTTCACTTTCAGTTAGATTATCAAAAAAATCTTTATCACTTGAAATAATCCATTCATTAACTAAAACTGCATCTTTTCTAACTGCCCTTGTAGTTGATTTGTTTTCATTAATAAAATTTTCAATATCAGTTTTATAATTTTGAGTACGATCTACTAAATCATAATTCAGTTTTGAAAGAGAAGTATCGATGTCAGGATTTGAATGATTTTTTGTTTTTCTTTGATTATGGTTTCCAATTCCTACTAAATTTTCAGCTTTCATTTTTTGCATTCTAGCAACAATCATTGACATAAAAAACAACCCCTTTCTTGCTTTGTACGGGCACACCTTCCATGTAAAGTATAACACACTATACTTTATATTCATAAAGTGTGTGCTCTGCGAGGCTGTCGGCAGTGCCGACCAAAACCATAAAACCTTTAAGACCTTTCTTTTTTTTTCGTGAAAAAAGAAACAAAAAAACCCGACCTCTGCCACCTCAGCAAAGGGGGTTTTGCTCTCGTGCTCGTTTAAAAATCAGCAAGGGACAGGTAGTATTTTTTGAGAAGATCACTCAAAAAATCTCCACCTTTAAACCCTTGCCAATTTTTATTTTGTCCGTTTTGTTTAGCTTACCGAAAGCCAGACTCAGCAAAAATAAAATTTTTATTGTCTTTCGGTTTTCTAGTGTAACGGACAAAACCACTCAAAAATAAAAAGATACAAGAGAGGTCTCTCGTATCTTTTATTCAACAATCGCGCCCGATTGCAGTACAAATTTAACGGTCGTTCATCATGTTCTTATTTATCAGAGCTTGTGCTATAATTATTTTAAGTTTATAAGAAAGAGGATTATAATGAACAAAAAAAATATAAAAGACAGTCAAAACTTTATTACTTCGAAACGTAATATAGATAAAATAATGACAAATATAAGCTTAAATGAACATGATAATATCTTTGAAATTGGCTCAGGAAAAGGGCATTTTACCCTTGAATTAGTACAAAGGTGTAATTTCGTAACTGCTATTGAAATAGACCATAAATTATGCAAGACTACAGAAAATAAACTTGTTAATCACGATAATTTTCATCAGTAAATTTTCCGTCAGATAACATTCTTAATAATAAATCACCTTGCTCTGTTGAATGATATCCAATGACTACTGAGTGTTTTATAATTTCTTCTTCAGTTAATTCATTATACTTCTTGTTTTTGATAAGCTCGTAATCGTGAGAAGCAGGTGTATGAAAGTGAATCTCAGCTTTTTTTAGTTTTCCATATTTTTTTCTCATTTCTTCAAGTTCTTGATAGACATTGATGGCATTGAGAGATGCAGTTTCTAATCTTGCCAATTTTATCACCCCGTTATATTTTGCATTCAAATTTTGGATTTCTATATTTAATTCCATTTCTTCATTCGGACTTTTGAAAATTGTACCATGGAATAGTATGGAAATTAAGGGGAATAAAAAAGCCGATAACAACTGCTTGTTATTGGCTGCGAAAATGAGTTTCTTCTATATAATATAGAACTAACTATTGACCTTTATACTGTTTTCGTGTGCTTTAACTAATTTATAGAAACTAGTCTTTTTAACCCCGGCTTCCTGCATGGCTTCAACTGCTGTTAATTCTTTAGCTTTCCATTTTCTATAAACCTCTTTGAATTCATCTGAAACAACAACAGGGGACCGGCCAAATTGTATGCCATTTTGCAGCGCCAAGTCGATTCCTTCACGCTGCCTTTTCCGAATGCGCTCCCGTTCCTCTTCAGCCATCCACGAAAGAATCTGCAAAACCAAATCAGCAATAAAGGTTCCCATGCTGTCTTTGTATTGAGTCGTGTCCAATAATGGCATATCCAGCACCACAATATCCGCTTCAATATTTTTCGTTAGGTCATTCCACTCCTGGAGAATCTCTTCTTTGTTCCGGCCAAACCGATCCAGTGAGTGGATATATAAAATGTCGCCTTTTCGAATAATCCGTTTCAATAGTTGATAATTCGCCCGTTCAAAATTCTTTCCACTCTGCTTGTCCAAATAAATGTCCCGTTCAGTGATGCCGATTTTTCTCATGGCTTCCAATTGACGGCCTTCGTTTTGATCTTTGCTGCTGACACGTATGTAGCCAAATTTGCGATTTTCCATAATTCACCTCTAAGAACGATTCTTCCCCTTAATTATACCTGAAAAGCGTTCGTAAAAGTGTGTGCGATTTCGCGAACGTTCGTAAAGTGTTTTGATACGTTTACGAACGCTTTTTTCGGACCTTTTTAGCCTTTTTCAAAGCGTTCGTAAAAGTGTACTTTTACGAACGCTAATAAAGTGAGAAATCAAATGATATTAAAAGGTTTTCAAAAAGTTGAAGAAGAACTTAGCAAGAGGGTTTCAGATTATATAATTGAGGAGGGTTTTATGAAGCTGAACGCATTCCCGAATACTTTCAAGTTGTTCTCTAGAGAGACTACATAAATTAACTGCCAAAGACTACATTTTTAGAATGCCATAAACATCTTCAAGTATATATTTCATTAACTTACATTTGTATTTAGGGAGAATAAAAAATCCTCCCAATTATTATTGGAAGGATTATCTATTCATTTATACTAAATAAGAGTTTTTTGTCATTCGACAAACAAAACATCTAGTTAAACTGATTTAAAAAAAATGGATGACTAATCCTATATCTTAGTACTTTGAAACTTATTCATTTCAAATTAGAAGAATACAGATTAGTTAATTATCTTCCACCCAGTAGTCCATTCATATTTGAAGAAAATACTAGCATAATTGAGTTATCAAAATAATATTAATTGCATTAATATTATTTAAAAATTCACCTTATTATATCAGCTATATACCTTGTTCAATACTATTGGCTATTTTGATAATTACCATATAATTGACCACAAGCAGCGTCAATATCAATCCCAAATTGACTTCTAATTGTGACATGGATACCAGCAGACTTCAAAACTTTGTAAAAGGCTTCTACCTGCCCTTCGTTTGCTTCTCCATACATCTCAGGTGCACTTATTATAGGATTGTATCGTATCAAATTTACATGATATAACTTCCCTGATTTATAGCGACTTTTAAGAAGGCTAACAACTTCGTTTGCATGCTCAAGAGAATCATTTACACCAGGCAACATGATATAAGCTATATATACTTTCCTTGAAGTTAATCTTATATGTTCATCGAGTATATTCATTACCTCATCTATTGGGTATCTATCATTTATTGGCATCAATTTGCTGCGTTCCTCACTATAAGGTGAGTGTAATGAAAATGTAAGATTTACTTGAGGATATTCCTGGGTTATTTTTTTGATACTAGGTATAATACCAATCGTTGATATAGAAAGTCTACGAGGACTTAATGCAAATAAATTAGGATCCGTAAACGAATCAAGAGCATCAAATACTTTACGGTTGGCTAGAGCTTCACCCATTCCCATAAAAGAAATGCTATCAATTTGATGACCTAATAAATGGAAGTATAAAACTTGATCTGTTATCTCATCTACAGTTAGGTTTTTTTTCAATCCAATGTCGCCTGTAGCACAAAATTTACACCCAAAATTACATCCGCATTGTGATGATATACAAAATGACTCCCAACCTGCTTTATACTTCATGTTTACCGTTTCTACTCTCTCATTCTTTGATACTTCAAAAAGCACTTTCGTAACTTGCTCTGAATTTTGCTCTGCTAAGAGCTTGATATTCAAAACTGTTTCTCCAAAATTATTTATTAAATCCTCCCTAAGTAATTTTGGAAGAACCTTCATATCCTCAAATCGACTAATTCTTTGTTTAAAAATCGCATTGGTTATTTGTTTTATTCTATAATCAGGCTCATTATTACTTCTTAAAAATTCCTGTATTTTACCATACTTTGTTTTATTATTAAAATTCATTTCTTTCATCCTTTCACAATTTGTCTACAGATTAATAATTATTCTTTATTATACAGATCTCCATATAATTTTTGAATTTGGTTTTTTCTTTTTTATTTATCCCATTACCAACTTTTTTTTCCATTTCCTTTTTTTCAAATTCTAGTTTTAATGCTTCTATTTTTCTATTAGAAATCAAAGTTAATTGTTGTTGTTGATCTAAAAGTTTTTCTAAATTTGCTCTTGATTTATTCGCTTCTTCTAACTGCTCTTCTAGTACCTTTATCAGTTTATCTTTGCTTGTTTCTTCTGCTGTACGGTGCTGTTCATTCGTTGTACACTTGCTGTACACTCTTTATTGTCAATTCGTACATCAAATTCTTCTGCTAATTTCAAAAAAGCTTGGTGATTATACTCCAGAGGTTCATTTTCATAAGTTCTTGTATCTTCATTAATAGCTTTAATTTCAAGCTTTTCAAGTCTTCTTCTTACTTTTTGTCTTGGTTGATTTAATTCATCACATAAGTTTTTTATTGTATAAATTTTCTCCTTCATATGCCACCTCACTTATAAATCATTGTATCATAACGCTGTACAGATTGCTGTACGTTTCGTTGTACACTTTAGTACGGTGCTGTACACTTTAATTTAGATACTTATATACTGTTGTACGACTGATTCCTAAATTTCTAGCTATTTCTGTTGGAGAATGCTCAGGATTATCTTCTAAATATTCCCTAACAAGACTCTCTTTTGAAGGTCTACCTACTTCTACTTCTCCCATCTCTTTAAGTAATTCTAATTGTCCTCTTGCAAGTTTTAAATGTTGATCTTGTTTTCTATAATTTCTTTTGTTTTTTTCAATAGGGATATCTGTTAATTTTACAATGTCATCAATGGTAAAATTATAATATTGTCTGTCATAGGTTTCTAAAGCTGATTTAATATCATCTTCTTCTAAAGGATTAGAATGTTCTATTTCCTTTAATTCATCAAAAATTTTATACATATCTTCTCGAACTTCATTTTTTGGAATATTACACTTTACAGCATAAATTGCCATACACATCAAATAAAAATAACGATGTCCACCTTTAACTTTATAAGACTGTCTTAACCACCAATCATAAAGATCTCTCTTTATATCCCATCTTTTAGCTCTCTTATCTCCTTGAACAATTACTCTCTCATACCACTCAGGAAACTTCTCTTCTGCTTCTTCTAAACTATATTGAGTTGGTCTAAATCGCTTATTTATATCTACTCTATTTTTTTCTTCATCTGCATAAGAATTAATATAATCTAAAGTAACTCTCTCTCCAGTTTTAAAAGCCTTTACTGGTAAGTCATATTTATCATTTCTAGAACCAACCATTCTAAAACCTTGATTGATTGACTGATACTGTATCTGTTTTTCTTGAGAAGTTGCCTTATACTCCCACATTTTAAAGGTTAAAGGCACTGTTGCAAATAGTCGGTGGTGATAAACTTATCATCCCCTTTTGCTGATGGAGCTGCACATGAACCCATTCAAAGGCCGGCATTTTCAGCGTGAC
>NZ_JAALBT010000003.1:0-317589 GCF_011077905.1 Providencia sp. M-27
TAATGCGTGGCAAGCCAACGTTAAGCTGTTGAGTCGTTTTAAGTGTAATTCGGGGCAGAATTGGTAAAGAGAGTCGTGTAAAATATCGAGTTCGCACATTTTGTTGTCTGATTATTGATTTTTGGCGAAACCATTTGATCATATGACAAGATGTGTATCTACCTTAACTTAATGATTTTGATAAAAATCATTAGGGGATTCATCAGTGCTAAGTATACGCTTGCATCGCTACCTTGACCGTCAACAGAAACAGTACAAGAAACATCAGTTACTTTACCGTTAAAGTTAACTTGGCCACCGCCAACTTTATTTGCTGCGTTAGCTGTTGATAAGCCGATGATTGTTGTAGCAACCGCAGTCAGTAGTACTTTCTTCATTTTCATTTCCTAATATGAGATTTTTATTCTTACATTTAAACGAACTTATTAAGCTTTCATTTTGGTAAATAAGGAAAATAGATGTTCTACCGTATATTGAATACAGTTAGTTATTTATGTTTCATTTTTAAACCATTTATTTAATGCAAGTAAATGTCTTTCTTAATTAGTCCTATTTAGAATTTATAATCATATGCTCTATATGATTTCGAAGAGAGGATACATAATAACTTAAGTTTTATTAAATCGTTTTTTCCATCACTTATTTATTTTTTGATAGGTGCAAGCTATCAAAAGCGATCTATTGATTGGGTTGCTTGATATTTAGATTTAACTAACTTACTCGCACTAAGATTAATATTTAGATTTTAATGTATTGAAATTGGCCATTGCATAACATTAAAAACTAACAAAATAGAAATTACAGATTATTAGAAATAACAAAAATCATTATATTTACATTGAATATATAATTTCATTCATACTTTGATACTTTTTGTTGCAGAATGACCATGAAATTCATCAATTACTGAACATCAACTCAAGAGACTAACATTAATTAAATTAATGATTCATTCTTAATAAGAGTATGACATATCTAAAAATGACAAATATTGAATTCCGAATTATTATGCTTGAATATCAAAATAACACAGCAAGAGTGTATATATGTTCTTTTGTATTAACAGTCAGCTTTGGTTGTTATTAAAATTTTAAAATATGCTTTTTAACGAGGTAAATATCTATTTTAATCAAAATTTCAAAATAAATGAAACGGACGAAATAAATCTGATAGAAGAATTAGTGATAAAATCGCAATATAATTCTTTACTCATTCAACTTGATATTGAAGTGAAAACTGAAATATCAAATTATTTAGTTGAGCCTATGTTAAAAAAAATTATCATTATTTTTGATATAGAATAAGAAAACTTGATTAACTGTACAAACTATAAACTGCGTTACGTCAATTTTCTCTTTTTATAACCATATGAAATCAATGATATTTTCTTAAAACGAACACTTTATAAAAAGGTGATCTACATTACAAATTTTGACATTAGGAATATTCCTAAATCACTCATTCCGTGTGTTAAAGTGTGATCTAATACAAAAAGTCATCAATAAAAGATGCTTTTTCCTTCTGCTATTTTTCTACTATCAGGCAGTTTAGCGTCTTTTTAGTGAATCAATCGTTCTAATAAGCCCACTTTATTTAGCAATCACATAACATAAGGTAGCTGTTTCTGTTTTCGTACTACAAATTACCGATTATGTGACATTAAAGGATAAAAATATTTTATATCAATAATTTACCATAAAAACACGATGACTCCCTTACCAAATCCATATGAGGCCATCAAAATATCGCAAAAAAGCCTTATGATGTGTCTACTAAGTATTTTACATGTATATAAACATAGTTATCTCGTTGATCAAACTATGAAAACACACTTAACACTGGCAGTTATACTGGATAATAGTAATATCGGCTAATTTCAAGAAATGATTAATATAGAATAGAAAAATTATTAGAGGGGAACTACAGCAAAAATCTCACAAAATATTTCTGCTGATGGCAGTTAAGAGGTGAAAGATTGACTAGTGTTTGTTCTGGCGGTATAGAGCCCATTCTTCTACTCTTTCACCTGATGGTAAAATACAGTACCCTACTTGCCCATCCGCTGTATTTTCAATTTCGACTGTCCCCCCAATTTGCTCACAATAAACTGATGCAGGATTTGCTATGCCTACACTCTTTGACTCCATTTCAGTTTCATTGGAAACACATCCAGAAATAATAGCCAAACCAGCTAACACAAGTATTTTTTTCATAAGAAATATTCTCTAGGTTAAATTAAAATATTTATTTATTATAACTGAGTAAAACTAATATAAACTCAATTTTATTCGAAAATAAAACAATATCGCATTAAGTGTTCAATATTATATCAACAACGGCTAATAAATTACTTTAGCCTAAAATTCTTTATCATTAGCAGCTATTTATTACTTCAACACCCTAAAAAATATGATTTATTTCATTACTTACTTGTTACTGCTTGTCTTAGTTTTATCTGGTTTAGCATACTGGAGCTTGTCAGCATTATTACCTAGAGATTTTGCTATCAGCTACTTTATTTATTTTTAAGAGTAATTATTGGTGTTCTGCTTATATCTATCAATATCTGGATTATATTAACCATATTAGCTAACGTATTATGACCATCCGTCTATTGGCAAGACATCCCCCATTTTACTTGCGTCGTTTATTGTCAAATAGGACAATTAGAACGCCAAAAAATGCGACTAACAAACTACCAATGATATAATTCTGTCTATCAAATGCCAGTCCTGTATCTTTCACACTCTCCCCATATACAATAGGAATGCTGACATCCATATTGTAAGAAATAATTGCAGTAACGAGACCAATAATTGTGAGCACCACCCCAAATGTTTTCATTTCTATCCCCTTATGTCGCTTTTACCAAAACAGATTAGCCAAGTATTTTGAGAAAAGCAAAATGAGAAGTCACAAATTATAATATTTTCTTAAATGAAAACTTTGCAGCTTAGCCTATAACGCGTAAGAATTAGTGGGTGGACAGTTTTAAAGACAGATTTTCATATACTCAAACTTTATGTCAGGAACGATAATATTAGAGGGTTAACATCGAGTATTTATTAGAAATAATTCTTATTATTAATAACGCAAATAACCACACCCAGTCTGAGTGTGATTATTATTACTATTTATTTTCGTATAAAACAGCATGATACCGCGATTAAAATGTATAGACCATCATCAATGCAGCTTGGCTAAATTTTTCAAAAAAAGAGAATATTGCAGGCAAAATGGCAATATTTAAAATGGCAAATAAGCCTACTGTTGGCAAAGATATTTCCATAATGATTTACTGTATATTTGAGATATTACTACTAGCCTCTTCCTATCATGGGTCTATTCATTATATGTTCCTCCCAATCCACCACGTCAATTTCTCTAACAGCAATATGACGAACAGACACACCTTCATTATGCATTGCCGCTTTAGATCCTGTTTTTAATGGGTGCCAGGCAGGAAGAGATTTTCCTTCTAATAACAAACGGTAAGCGCAAGTACTTGGCAACCATTCAAATGTTTCTAAGTTATAACGGTTAAGCTTTATGCAATCCGCTTCATAGCTGAAGCGGTCTTCATAATGCTTACACTGGCAAGTTTTTAAATTTAGCTGATTACAGGCGACATTAGTAAAATAGATTTCATCTGTATCTTCATCCATTAATTTGTGCAAGCAGCATTGCCCGCAACCATCACAGAGAGATTCCCATTCTTCATCTGTCATCTCATCTAAAGTTTTAACTTGCCAGAACTGCGACATAATACTTATTAATCCTATACTTAAATAACCCGTGTAGTCAGCGAGTGATCATTAATTGATAATTTTAGCATATCACCAGAAGCTAATGGGCCAACACCTTCAGGTGTTCCCGTTAAGATGACATCCCCTGCTCGTAATGTGAAAAAGCGGGACATATAGCTAATCAGCGGTAAAATTGGTGTGATCATATCACGCGTCGAGCCCTCTTGGCGAACTTCACCATTAATTTCCAGTGAAAGCTGAACATTTTGTAAGTCATTCGGGCTACTAACAGGAATAAAACCGGAAATTGGGCATGAACCATCAAATGATTTGCTTTTTTCCCATGGCTGACCTGCTTTTTTAAATTTAGCTTGCAAATCACGTAAGGTTAAATCCAATGCAACTGCATAACCTGCAATAGAGCGTGATACGCGGTCTTCATCTGCATTTTTTAATGGCATACCAATTAAAATCGCCATCTCAATTTCATGATGCACAGCACCAAAATCTTTTGGAATAACAATTGATTGAGTAATATCACACAAAGCAGTCTCTGGTTTAATAAAAATAACGGGTTCTTCTGGTGTCGCAGACCCCATCTCTTTTATATGCTTTGCGTAATTACTACCAACACAAACAACTTTATTTGCAGGGAAATCAAGTAACGCACCTTGCCAGTCACGATGTTGATACATAATAGTACTCCTATTATCGTTATTGTATTTTATTAGCGATACCATCTGCCATCATGCATACACTCAATGCAAAATAATATGAGCGGTTCCAATGCATAATGGTACGGAAATTTTCAGTCACTAAAAATGCTCTACCTTCAGGATCATCAGGGATAACCACCCAGGTTTTTACGTCTGAAGATAATTGAGCAAATGCAGGTAATGTAACGCCTAACTCTTGCCATTCACGAACAGATTTCCCTTGTTCTGCTTTTACGCCTTCCAACGTTTTATTAAAATCTATGGGTAAATTAACTTGGTAGCCCCATGGTAATTGAGCTTGCCAACCTTCTGTTGATAAATAATTAGCAATAGATGCAAACACATCTGATTTATTATTCCAGATGTCCATTTTACCATCACCATCGCCATCTGCTGCGTAAGACAAATAAGAGGTTGGCATAAATTGGCTTTGGCCCATGGCACCAGCCCATGAACCTTTGAGCTGTTGATCTTCTGGAATATAACCTTTGTCCATTATCTCAAGTGCAGCTAATAATTGCTTGCTAAAAAGCGCTTCTCTACGGCCTTCAAATGAAAGTGTTGCAAGTGCAGAAACAACATCTTCTTTACCTTGCGAGCGCCCAAAACCACTTTCTAGTCCCCATAACGAAACAATGAACTGAGGTGGGACGCCATATTTATCACTGATAGCATCTAGAGTGGATTTATTTTCTAAATATTTGTTATAGCCAGCATTGATACGCGATTGTGGGAGTACATTTTTTAGATAGCTTGCTAACGTAACCGTCGCCCTTTTCTCTGGTTGGCCTTTATCAGCTTTCACAACACGCTCAATAAAATGAATATTAGCAAAAGCGCGTTCAATGGTGGCAGGTTTAATTCCCTGAGCAATAGCATGTTCTTTCAGTAATTCCACATAAGCAGGAAATTGTGATGGTTCACGTTGTTCAATAGGGAATGCTTTATCTAAAGCAGCGACTTCTTGGGCTATAGCCGCATTTTGTTCTGCGGTAATCGGGTGAGTAACAACTGATTCATTCCGTGTTGCAGAACAACTTGTTAAAAATAAGCCAGCGACTAATGTATATAATAACGTTGGTTTCATTCGTCTCCTCCAGACTATCTTTGCTTTTCAGGATTTTCTTAATTTGCTCTAGTTATTCAGTTCTTTATGTTCTGAAAGCAAATCCTCCACCGGAGGTGGGAATTGTAAGTAATAACCAACTTCTAAGAGGTCTAATTTAACCTTTGCCAAGTCAGCATTGGCGAGCCTTTCACGCTTATCTAATGAGATAAGCATGGCAAATTGAGGTGTTCCAAATTGAGCTAATAATTCATCAGGAACACGTGAAAAATCATCTTTCTTCTCAATATAAAGATAAGTTTGGTCACGCTTAGGGCTTCTATAAATTGCACAAATCATTATATTTAACTCTTTTTCTTAGTTCATTAGCTTGCTTGAAGTATATAGTAACTATAACATGCTATTGTTTTACAGAATATCTTCACCCGAGGATTGTTTCGGAAATTTTAATTTGCTGAGTCTGGATAGATGCCACAATCGCCAATAGAACTTAAAGGCAGCAGTTTTACTCTTTCAGTTATTCACTTATACAGTGAAGAGCCTAAACTCATCAAAAAAGCGCTGCAAGATAAAGTAAATCAGGCTCCTGATTTCTTTAAAAATGCCCCTGTCGTGATTAACATTGCTGAATTATCCCCAAATGCCGATTTACAGAGTATTCATAAATCTGTTATTTCTGCGGGATTACGTATTGTAGGGATCAGTGGATGTACTGACCCACAGATACGGCAAAAAGCAAACGATGCGGGTTTACCGATATTAAATGAAGGTAAAAGTCAAAAGCCTGTTGAAATTCAGCCTGAACCTCAGACTGCTACAGTTCAAACTGAACCTTTATATCGTAAAACTCGCATTATCAATACTCCTGTTCGTTCTGGGCAACGTATTTATGCACCAAATAGTGATCTGATCGTCACAAGCAATGTTAGTGCAGGTGCAGAACTGTTAGCAGATGGTAATATCCATATTTATGGCGTGATGCGAGGCCGTGCTTTAGCTGGAGCCTCTGGTGATATTGAAAGTCAGATTTATTGTACTCATTTGCAAGCTGAGCTGGTCTCAATTGCCGGTGAATATTGGCTGAGCGATCAAATCCCTGCTGAATTTCTCGCCAAAGCAGCTAAACTTTGTTTAGTTGATAATAAACTTAACATCGAATATTTAAATTAGACCTTATTTACAAGGAATTATTCATGGCACGCATAATTGTAGTGACTTCAGGTAAAGGTGGCGTTGGTAAAACCACTTCAAGCGCGGCCATAGCTACTGGCCTGGCACAAAAAGGGAACAAAACGGTAGTGATCGATTTTGATATCGGCCTACGTAACCTTGACCTTATCATGGGGTGTGAACGTCGAGTAGTCTATGACTTCGTAAACGTTATTCAAGGTGATGCAACCCTTAATCAGGCTTTAATCAAAGATAAGCGCACCGAAAATTTATTCATTTTACCTGCTTCACAAACACGCGATAAAGACGCGTTAACTCGCGAAGGCGTTGGCAAAATTCTTGACGAATTGAGTGATGACCTTGGTTTCGATTTTATTGTTTGTGATTCCCCTGCGGGTATTGAAAGTGGTGCCTTAATGGCACTCTATTTTGCTGATGAAGCCATTATTACTACCAATCCAGAAGTTTCTTCCGTTCGTGACTCTGACCGTATTTTAGGTATTTTAGCGTCAAAATCACGTCGAGCAGAAAAAGGCGATACGCCAATTAAAGAACACTTATTATTGACACGCTATAACCCTGGACGTGTAACTCGTGGCGATATGCTAAGCATGGAAGATGTCCTCGAGATCCTCTGTATCCCTTTGATTGGCGTTATTCCTGAAGACCAATCTGTACTGCGCTCTTCTAACCAAGGTGAGCCGGTCATTTTAGATACAGAATCTGATGCAGGCCAAGCCTATGATGATTGTGTTGCGCGTATTTTAGGTGAAGATCGCCCTATCCGTTTCATTGAAGAAGAGAAAAAAGGTTTCTTAAAACGCCTATTTGGGGGGTAAATAATGGCTTTATTGGATTTCTTTCTGTCGAGAAAAAAAACGACAGCGAATATCGCAAAAGAGCGATTACAAATCATCGTCGCTGAACGTCGCCGTGGTGATAGTGAGCCCCCATATCTTGCTGATATGAAACGCGATATTTTGCAGGTTATCTGTAAATATGTGCAAATTGACCCTGAAATGTTGTCATTGCAATTTGAACAAAAAGACGATGATATTTCTGTTTTGGAATTAAATGTCACACTTCCTGAAGGTGATGAAATTAAAACCACGACAGTAGAAAAATAATTCGCAAAGAAGCCGCTATACATTATGGCGGCTTGCTTTTTTACTATGTAATTTGCCCTGATTAGCCAGAAGTTATGTTTTAATCCTTTTATAGCTTAAATTTAATTTCCAACGTGTGCTGTTTTCTTAGACCTTCCGGTGGCACTCCAACAGAGCGGCTCTTTAGTGTTGCAGCTAATGCGGCTTCGTCCAGTTGAACATGCATAGAAGACTTTTCAATACTCACCTTTGTGATCTCCCCCAATGGCGTAAGCGTAAAATTCACCAGAACCGTTCCTTGAACATTGGTATTTCTCGCTTTTCTTGGGTAACGTTTATGTCGTTCAATTTCACTACGTAGTTTATCAATATAACTTTGGTAGTTTGAATCTGTTGCGTTTCCTACCGAGGTCGTCCTTTGTGCTCCCGCTTGGCCTGCTGCATAAGATTGGCTGTCGTTTTTACCTACACGCTGTTCTTGTTTTACATCATCACTTTTTTGTTCCTGTTCTTTCTGCTTAATCACTTTTTTATTTGGTTGTTTTTGTTCTTTTTTCTCGATAATTTTTTTTTGTTTTTCTGACGCTTTATTTTCATCACTATGTATATTTTTCTTATTAGCAACTTTAATTACAGCATTTTCATTTTGTTGTGACTCTGCAAGTAAGCCTCCCACTAGCTTATTATTTAATGTGACGTCATTTGTTTGTTTTTCAATTACATTTTGTGTCAATGCAACAGAGACGATAGCCGCATATATTGGCGTGTAAATTTGTGCAGAGCGTGTTTTCTCTATATTTAAACAATAAAAAACGATGCCAAAATGAAATAATAAAGAAACCATCACAGCAAAATTAAAACGTAAAGTAATCATTTTAATATCCCTAATAGCCCCCTCACCAATACATAAATGCAACAGTATCAGCGAAGGGGGATCCTTTTTAGAAACGACTGGTGATATTGAAACGCACAGTCCTACCCGGTGCAGGCATCATACTGCGGGTTAATGGGTCTATATAATATTCATCAAATAAATTGGTGGCTAATAATTCAAATGCTAGGTCTTTATTAAACTGATAATTAACATAAGCATCAGCGGTAAAAACAGCATTCCAACTCATCGGGTCATTGTTTAATGGCGCATACTGGTACGGGTATTTATCCATCATTTCCGCTTCATCTTCATTTTTTGCTTTGCTGTGATAACGCAAACGACTCCCCACTTCTAAACGTTCATCTAAGAAACGCAGACCAAGGTTGGCATGGATGCTGTACTTAGGCTGCAGTTGAGTACGCAAATAGCCACCAGGGAACCCTGCTGTTGTACACTCTGAGCCACCAAATTTGTTATAGGGGTCCATTACCATCAGTGAAACTTCATCACAAACCTCATTTTTCAAGCGGTAATCCACACCTAAGTCACCGAATACCCAGCCATTATCATAACGCGCCAACAGTTCCAAACCGGCCGTATTATGTTTATCAACCTGCGTAAAGACTAATCTGTCGTTCCTATCAAATGCGTTTGTGACAACCGTGTTATAGTAGTTTATGCGTAAATCAGCATGGTTTTCTGCTGCGACGAGACCTTGGAAATTACGCACATATCCCAGTTCTATCGTATGGCTGCGTTCTGGCAAATAAACCGGTGGTGTGTAATTCGGCTCTCTTCCCCCCGAAAAACCAATAGTGTCTTCAAAGATACTTGGCATCCTAACGGTTTCTAAATAACGCCCAAATATTCGATCGTTCTCTGTTAAGTAAATTGTTGCCCCTAATGCCGGAGCCCAAGCTGATTCTTCATTTCTTTTCGGCGCTTTAAATTTTTGTTTATTGGAATGCTTCACTTCATCTTGAGTGTTATTAATATCGCGGTCAACGAGATATCTTTTGGCTTTTAAACCGGTGACAGGGTCTATTTTTTCTTCTTTTAAATCAACCTCTCCATTATAAAATGGATTATTTTTTGCTGTAAATCGGTTATTTTCATCCACTTTCCATTTCACTATATGGTTAACTTCTGTGATTCTAAATTCTAATTTTTTCCCTATTAATCCAACATCACGTAACGAATTCTTTTTCATTTTTAATGCTTGCTCGATAAAAATTCTTCTCTCATAATTTTTTTCTTTTATATCATTATATGTATTCCCTTTATCATCAATATACTGTTTTATTGTTTGATATTCTTCAGCGCTTAATAAACGGGATAATAGGAAGTTTCTCGCCGTTATATGGCTATAAGGTGCATAATTTATATCTTTAGCCGCAATGCGTCTCTCTTTTAATAAATCCCTTGACCAGTAGCTAATATATTGAGCCCCTGCATTCAGACTTAACCAATCAGTAGGCTGCCAATCAAAGCGAATAGTCCCATTATATTCTTGACGCTTACCTTCCCTTGGGATAGCTCGGAACATGTTACCCTTTGGGCTAGAATCCGAATTAAAGATATCTTCACGGCTACCAATGGTTTCATCAATTAAGCTCCCCATTAACGTTACTTTAAATTCAGGTGTAATTTGAAATTTATTAGATAATGAAACACCATAGCGATCGTTTAGTTGGTTTAATTTAATCCCATCAACTAAGGTGCCATTGATAGCAGGATTTTTAGCTACATTTTTATCTCGACCAAATTCATAATTCCAATCCCTTTCCATTGGTTCCCTAGGTTGGCCACCTGCTGTATTTGAGTTTAAATTAGTTTTTGTCAACCAATAGCCTAATCGAAAGTCAATCCAACCAATGGACTCAGGTTTGAACGAATAATTGGCGTAAAAAGTATTTAGCGCCAAGTTAGCTAAAGGCCATTGTGGAATTTTTCCCTCTAAATCATGATACCGAATTTGCGATGGCATGATTTCGCCATAATGACTTGATGTATGCATATAACCAAGGGATAAGTCCTGTGAATTAGGTAGCATCACGTTTAATTTAGCCAACAATGTCGACATTTCATTTGATGTATTCGCCACCTCTTTGTTTGGCCCATAAATCCTAGCAACGAAGGGCATATATGGGTCTATCGCTTTATTTGGGCTATTAGGGTCATAAGTAATGATGTCGTCATAAAATTTACCCGCCCCTCGGCGCCCAGCAAAATAATTACCTTGGTTGCGATAGCTGTATGCCAGCATCAAATCAAACTTTTCTTGCCGTGTCCCAATGGCAATACGCGCTGCGTTATCTTGCAGATTAAAGAAATTAGCGTTACCTTTACTGCGAGGATCAACAAGCATTTCGTGATCTTTAAAATAAATCCCACGAAATTTCTGCATGTCTAACGTATTCAATAGCCGCTTATCATCACGGTAATCTATACCGTGGCTTAATTGATTAACCCTCGGTTTTGTCGAGTTACTCGATGTTTCTAATTTAATATCAAAACCAAACTTGCTGTATTTATCCACAACGTCATCAATGCCTAGCGTTGTTATGGCAACTCCACCGCCTGTCGATGTACGCACATTGCGGTCTAACGTTGCACTTTTCATTACCTTAATGCTACTAATCATATTCGGGTCGATATAGTTACGATTATTCGCGCCATTATAACCACGCCAAACAGTGATAGCTTGCTCTGTACCATCTACAGTCACCGGGACACGCCCTTGCCCCTGTATCCCTCGTACATTGGGGTCTATTGCCCCGCTATTACGGGCGTCACCACTATATACCCCTACTGCATGATTAATGGTGTCTGCAGGGTTAGTGCCTTTATAACGATCAATTTCTTCTTTACTAATATAAATATTTGATTCGTCTTTATCATATTGGTCATCCGCCCCTTTTCTATCACGCTCTTTGATAGTTGTTGCTTTATCATTCACTACAATAGAGCCAATATTTGCACTTTGTTGTCCATAGACTAAATTTGCAATACTACCAATAGATAACCCTGTCGCGATATTAATGGCTATCACTGTTTTGATTTTCATTATCTGTTCCGGTGAAAATTAAAATTTCTTGGTGAAATTGACACCGACTTCACTTTGCTTAAAAGAATAAATAATATCTGCCGTGCTCTTATTCACTTGGCTATTAAAATAAATAGAAGGCGTAAAAGTTAATATCTTATTTTTATCAAACGTTAATTGGCTATTTAAATACCCATTATGATCTTTTCTTTTTACATTCAAAAATGCATCAAACCGTTCAAAGTTTGTTTGCTTATAACCTATTGCAATAAGTAGGTCACACAGTTCGGTTACTTTTAAAAAACCAGCTCTAACCCCATACTGTACATAGCTATCACTATCGTATTGTTTTTTCCTGTTGGCTCCATAAAAACTGCCAAAAACCATTAATCGAGGGTTTATTAAATAGGTACCAGTAACTGAATAAACCCATTTATCGCCGTTATTAAAACTATACTTATAAGGGTAAGTTTTATTTTTATATTCAATATTACCTAACAAGGTTACCCGATGATTTAACGTGTATTCTGTCGCTATTTTTCCTCCTAGGCTTAAATTATAGTATTGGTTATCGTGCCATTTAGCCTCAAGGGTGGGCTGTATATGGAACGTTGTATTCGCGTTATCAAATTGATACTCCCCAGTAACATATATATTTGTTTTTCTAACCGCGACTGTTTTCATTGGCTCTACCCCAACTATACCTAATGAGAGTACCGTTGAGTGGTTTCCGACTAGAGGAAAACGCTTTGATAATTTAGTATAATAATGCCACTTTCCACCAGCGATAGACTGGTTACTACTATTCATACATTTACGACGAAAACAGTACATCTCACGGCTATTTGATGCTTCATTTAAATTAAAATCATAACTTGAACCTAGCTTAATTGTACCTTGCCAATGATTTTTATTTTCTAAATCTATTATTTTATTTTTAATAAATTCAGTTAATCGAATTGATATTCTTCCTTTATATTTTGTTTTTATATTTTGATATATTGACAATGCTGATTCATAATGTTTAACATAGATTAGTGCTTGTGCAAATTTTAACTCAACCAACAACATATTAGGCTTGTGAATCAAAATCTCATTATATAGGCTAATTGCTAAATCATACTGCTTATTTAACATTGCCTTCTCAGAATGAATGTATTTAACCAATTCTTTATCGTGGTCTTTGTGGTTAACGTAATTACCAATAATTCCATTTATTTTATCGAAATCTTTTTTCTGAATGAGATCATAAAGAATAAAACCAAGTTCGTCGATATTTTTTTCACTATATTTAACATTATTTATTTCTGATTGAAGTTTTTCGTTACTATAATCTTTTAAATTACCGATAACTCCTCCTTTTAGCTCTTGAGCTGACAATACCGAAGGGAGAGAAAAAAATAATAATAAACTCAAATATATTAAATCTGTTTTTTTATTAAAAATTAACATGATTAGTCTACCATTGTAATGACAAAAATAAAAAAGTAGACAAAATCACTTTTGCCTACTTTTTTTAGCTTATTATATGTTCAGTAATTATTCGTCTTTCTGGCCACCAAATGCCGTGTCTAACTCACGGTTATTCTCATAAGAGAGAATACCCGCCACTTGTTCTGCATTATCCCCAAAGAGTTGCCCCATACTGTTACCATGGTGTGTTTCATTGGCAATGGCAGTACCGCTAAATTTACCGTCTTCTTTAATATCCCCCGCCATGGAGTGGCTATCCGTTCCTTCTAATAAACCTGTATATGATTTATCTGTAAAATCAGCATTAAACCAACCCGTCTGTTTTACTTCACCTGCAAACTGGTTAATACCCGCTATAGTATAAGTCGCTTGGCCACTGGCTGGCACTTCTGTCGTTGCATTTTCACCGGAGAAATAAACCGTGTGCATTGCGTCATCGGCTTCCCCAGTTTGTGACCAATCACCGAAATATACCTCAGCATCTGCAACCTGACTAAATTGGAACTTACCCATTCCGCCGTGCGGGCTACCGCCACTTTCCAAAACATAAACATTGTCTGGCTTTTGCGTGACTAAGTTTTTTAAGCCTGAAAATGAAATTGTTTTCCCATCTCTCATAAAACGAGAACCGATACCCGGTGCGCCAATACTACCACCGTGTGGCCCCATGGTTGATTGGGTTTTACCAACAATAATATTTGTTAGGTCAAGATCGTATCTTAAGCTTTGCGCTGATTCCGTTTCTGCCATAACACCAACAGAGAATATAGAGAAAGATACTGCGACTGTAATTAGTGATAATTTTTTCATTTATTCACCCTCTTAAATAGAAGTTTGAATTAGGTTGGTTTATTAAAGGAACACATTAAATAAAAGATTACTCTTTCCTTTAATGCTCGAGATTCAGTATATAAAAATAATTTTCATTTACAAATGTAAGAAATATAATTCAACCTTTCATTATTAAAGCATTAAAATAAAATAACTTTTTATTTTTTAATTGGTTAATTAAAAACCCTGAAATAAGTGGTTTTATTTATTACTTTTTACATTAATAATTGATTTGATTTTTAAGACTAATTACAGTTTTTAATTAAAAAACAAATAAACATATTTAAAAACAAATAAGATATATGTTTTTATAAGTTTATTGAATGAATAATGGAGATAAAGATAAAGATAAATAGACTCAGGTATTTAAATTAGGTACAAGAAGCACTCTTCTTGTACCTGAATGCATTATACGTTCGCTAATAACTTTGCGATGGGTTCTGCAAGTAACCGCCCTCTCCAGCCCACCAACAGCTCAGGAGGTGTAGCCGAAGACTTTAATCCCCAATGAATAGACAGTAATTGGTTAATTTGCCGCCTAGAGGCCAATAGCTCTGCATTAAATTTTTCGTTTTCAGCAATATCTTTGACTACTGTTTTAATTTCTTTAAATACGCTTTTGTATTGGCTCTGTTCAGTAATATTCGACACAGGAGCTGGGTATTGGCTCTCATCGAGTTGTTTAGCTTGTTCGACAATTGATAATAAGCGCTTACCATGGCAACGAATTTCTTGCCCCGTTAAACCAAGCGCATCGAGTTCACCGAGCGAACCCGGTAAATAACGGGCGACCTTCCACAGGTGCTCTTCTTTTACCACAAAATTAACCGCCATATCGCGGGCTTTTGCTTGATTTAAACGCCATTGGGCTAATAATTGCAAACAGGCGAGCTGCTCATCACGTAGCTGCCATGCATTATGAATATTCATGTAGGCTTTTTCAGGCTTTAACGCTTTTTGCCGGCGGGCCACAACACGTTGGCACTCATCTTTAGCATCTTCCAAATAGCCCGCTTCAGTCACTTTTTCCATCAGAATTTCAGCTAATGGTAGTAAATACAGCACATCAGCAGCAGCATAATCACATTGTTTTTCACTCAGTGGGCGCGCAAGCCAGTCTGTCCGTGATTCACTTTTATCTAGTTCAATGCCTAAATGCTCAGCAACCAATGACGCAAAGCCACAAGAAATTGGATAACCTAAAAATGCCGCTACAATTTGTGTATCGATCATCGGCTCAGGAACACAATCAAAATCATGCATGAACACTTCAAGGTCTTCACTCCCTGCATGTAAAAATTTAAGTTGCGCAGAGTTCGTCAGAAGTGCTTTGAACGGGCTAAAATCCGTCATTAATAATGGATCAATTAACGAAACTTGTTTTCCATCATATAGTTGTAGCAAACCTAGTTGTGGGTAATATGTTCGGGTACGAACAAACTCGGTATCCAAAGCGAGCCATGGTGCATTACTCGCCTCTTGGCATACTTGGGCTAATTCGCTATCTGTAGTTACTAAACGATAATTCAAAACAAGTTTCTCTTTTTTTATTTTCATCACAATGACGCCGGCTAAAACCGGCGTCATCTATTCATAGTTTAAGACTAAACCACAATCATACTTGTGATTTTTCTCTTTGCAATTTTTCTTCATCACGTAGGTCTTTACGCAGAATTTTACCCACATTAGATTTTGGTAATTCATCACGAAATTCAAATATCTTAGGGACTTTATACGCGGTTAATGAACGACGGCAAAAGGTTTTTAGCTCATCACCCGTTAAATTCGCATTTTTCGTTACAACGAAAACTTTAACCGCTTCGCCGGTACTTTCACTTGGTACGCCAATTGCAGCACACTCTATAACATCAGGATGTGCAGAAATAACATCCTCGATTTCATTAGGATAGACGTTAAAACCCGAAACGATAATCATATCTTTTTTACGATCAACAATGCGGATATACCCTTCGCTATCTATTTCAGCGATATCCCCCGTTGCTAACCAACCATCCACTATCGTATCAGCGGTGGAATCAGGCCGGTTCCAATAGCCTTTCATGACTTGAGGACCTTTTACCCACATTTCACCTGGCTCACCAATAGCAACTTCATTGCCTTCATCATCAAGAAATTTAACATCTGTTGACGGAACAGGTAAACCAATACTTCCACTATAACTGGTTAAATTATAAGGATTACCGGTTACTAGTGGGGCACATTCTGTTAAACCATATCCTTCGAGTAAATGTTTTCCTGTGAGCTTTTGCCATTTTTCTGCAACTGCTTTTTGAACAGGCATGCCGCCGCCAACTGAAAGGCGTAAACGTGAAAAATCCAGTTTTTTAAACTCTTCATTGTGCAGCCATGCATTAAATAAGGTATTAACCCCCGTAATTGATGTAATGGGATAACGTCCTAATTGTTTTACGGTATCGGGCACATCTCTAGGGTTGGTAATCAATAAGTTAACGCCCCCTACAGTGATAAACAGTAAGCAGTTTACTGTCAATGCAAAAACGTGATACAGCGGTAACGCAGTGACAACAAATTCAGCGCCAAATTTCAATACAGGCCCGTAAGCTGCCCTTGCCTGCTCAATGTTTGCTAGCATGTTGCGATGAGTTAACATCGCTCCTTTAGCAACCCCCGTCGTTCCACCCGTATATTGCAAAAAGGCCAAGTCATCGCCAGTAATATTAGGTTTAATATATTGCATACGATAGCCATAATGCATGGCACGGCGAAAGGAGATCGCATCGGGTAAATTATATTTAGGGACTAAGCGTTTTACATATTTGACGACAAAATCAACAATTGTAGCTTTAGGGCGTGAAAGCTGGTCACCCATCCGAGTTAAAATGACGTGTTTCACTTTGGTATTGAAAACAATTTTTTCCAATGTATGCGCAAAATTCGACACAATAACAATTGCTGTTGCACCGCTATCATTTAATTGATGCTCTAATTCTCTTGGGGTATAAAGTGGGTTAACGTTTACGACAACCATACCTGCACGTAATATCCCAAACAAGGCTATCGGATATTGTAATAGGTTTGGCATCATTAACGCGACACGATCCCCTTTTTTAAGGCCAAGTCCATTTTGTAAGTAGGCAGCAAAAGCGCGGCTTCTCTCTTCAAGTTTCCGATAAGTCATCACCGCGCCCATGTTAATGAATGCAGGTTGGTCGGCAAATTGAGAGACCGCATTTTCAAGTAACTCTGCTAGAGAAGCGAAGCTATCAGGATTGATTTCTTCCGGCACATCAGCAGGGTAATTTTTTAGCCAGATTTTTTCCAAAATGTTACTCCTGAATTTAGTGAAGTTATTATACTCAACATCTCTTTTAACAAATTATTAACTCAGCGTACCAGTTTGAAAAACAGACAATGTCAAGGTTGAGAGGTCTATCACTAAATAAATTTTGTTCCTTCAAGAAAAAACTAGGCGGACTAAGCCGCCTAGTTTGTCTTAAATTAGTTAAACAGATGTAAATCTGTACAAGATTGCGCAATTATACATGATGTTACGTGATTTTTGGAGTGGTTATCTAGCCACTTAAGAAGGGATTTAGCCTATTACGTTAACCGAAGTCACTTTTATTGGAATTATATTTTAATTAATGTTTCTATTGCGTACTTTTATCTATTAACGCTTATTTGGATATTCTTTTTTGTGCTAGCAAAAAGGCCCTGCTATAAGCAGGGCCTTTAAACAGATACGGGAGTGTTATTCTGTTAAATAAGTTTGTACGGGTACTGGTCCCCCAGGGTAACCGTATCCATAACCATAACCCCATGGGTGATTATAAAAATATGGGTCTCCGTAATAACCATAACCCCACGGGCCAGATGGTGGGATCATAACACTTTGAGCAACATTCCAGCGTTGGAAACCAGTAACATCTAACGTGACGTACTTATAAGGAACTTGCCCTACTTTCCCTTGCTGCTCACCCGTGATTTTCCCCACTACAGTGATATAACGATTAGTAAAATCACTTGGTTCACGGAAGCCATTTAGATAAGCATAAATACGCCCAATAGAAGGCGCATTAAGTTCTGGCGCTGCATCATATTTATTTAATGCCATCACCGCAATTTCTAAACGTGTTCTTGCAGCTTCATTTTCAACGGCAAGGACTTTTCCACCAAAACGCGCCTCCTGACCAATATACATTTCAGGGGCATTTTGTACAGATGTTAAGTTATCTGTTGGGTTTTGAACCGAACCTTGAATTGAAGCTGGTATAGAAACACACCCTGTTAGTGCTAATACGCTTGCAACAAAAAGGCCTTTAAGTGCATTACGGCAGTTTAATTCAATATTCATAGACCACCTCCGATTAGCTATATTATAAATTCAGGTAATACAGTTTTAAATAGCATTTAGCAAACAAAAACACGATATGTTAAAAGTCGCCATAATAGTTCTATTACTGCCTAATAATACCCTAAATTATTAAATGATTCGATTTGTATTTTTTATAATCAATATTTGATTGGTTTTATGTTTAATATAAAAAAATTGGCTATATCACGAGATATAGCCAATTCGATATCAATTAACTTCCTGTATCTTATTCACGACCAGGCAATTTTTTCCATGTAACTTCATTACGTAAGTAAATCGGTTCGACATTTTCAACGGCAACCACTTTTCCCTGTTGCCATAATTGAGCTGCAATGGGTAACATATCTTGCGCATCAGGCAGCGTTATATGGCTGTTAGCTAATGTAGCTGATGCATTCAATAATGAAGGATAAGCTTCCCACCCTGTGCCTGCATAACCCCAACGCCCTGAAAGTTTGGCAAATTTACTTTCAAAATCATCGGGAAGTAAAACGGCTTCAGTGTCTTCACCTAGCCATCGACCTTCAGCTGTTCGCTGATATTGGGCACAATAGATTTCTGACATCCGTGCATCTATAGCCACTAATACCTGTTCATGGCCCTCAATACGAAAGGCGCCTTCTGCAAGTGTCATTAAAGAGGAAATGCCGATCATAGGCAAATTAGCCCCTAATGCTAGCCCTTGTGCGATCCCAACACCAATACGAACACCCGTGAAACTGCCAGGACCACGCCCAAAAGCCAATGCATCTAACTGGCTCAACCCCATTCCTGCTTCTGCAAGAACGTCCTCAACCATTGGTAAAATTTTTTGCGTGTGCTCGCGAGGAGAAATAGCAAAACGCGAAATAATGTCACCATCACACCAAAGCGCGACTGAACAGGCTTCTGTTGCTGTATCAACAGCAAGAATACGACTCGACATGCCTAAACTCCGGCAAATTAATAGTTTTTGATTAAAAGATGCCGTTTATATTAGCACAAACGGCTGTAGGAATAGCAGAAAAACAAGATAGGATTTAGCTTGCTCTATCTGCTTCTTGCCTTTTTTCTTCAAGAAATGCAATTGCTTTTTGTATACTTCTTGTCCGTGGTGATGGCGGAAGGCTACGTAAAAAAACCTCACCATAAGGGCGAGTCACTAAACGGTTATCACAAATGACGATGACACCATAGTCACTGGTATCACGAATTAACCGGCCCACACCTTGTTTTAAAGTAATAACGGCATCGGGTAATTGAACATCCGAGAATGGATCTCCCCCCCGTAATTCACAATCTTCGATGCGGGCTCTTAATAACGGGTCATCCGGTGCCGTAAATGGGAGTTTATCAATAATGACACAAGTGAGTTCATCCCCTCGCACATCAACCCCTTCCCAGAAACTACTCGTCGCGACTAACACGGCATTCCCCGCTGAAATGAACTGAGACAATAGTTTATTTTTACTACTTTCCCCCTGCATTAAGACCGGTAATGTCAATGAAGATTTAAATTCTTCCGCCAATTCGCGCATCATCAGATGTGAGGTACATAAAAAGAAGCAGCGCCCCTGATTTTTTTCAATCATAGGTCGTAGCATTGTTGCCAATTTTTGTGCTAAACCTCGTTGATTGGGTTCTGGTAAAAAGCGAGGAACGCATAATAAAGTTTGGCTTTGATAATCAAATGGACTGGCTAATAATAACGTTTTTGCAGTAACTAAACCTAAACGGTCAGTGAAGTGACTTAGTTTCTCATTTACTGACAACGTCGCTGATGTAAATACCCAACTGGCCGGCGTACTTGCAATCATTTCACTGAATTTATCTGCAACCGTTAAGGGTGTTAGTGCCAATAAAAAATGGCGACCATAACTTTCAAACCAATAGCTGTAACCCGCAATTGTCACATCTTTTAAACGGTTTAAACGATTTCGGTATATTGTGACGCGCTCAAAAATAGAGTCTAAGCTCTGTGAGCGGCCTAAAGTGGTTTTAATCACTTCGTAACAAAGTTCAAGGGAATCATCAAGGAGCGTCAACGCCCGTTGTACTTCAGGACGTTTCAGTAAATCACGTAAATTGCCACGAAAACTGTTTTCACCCAAATTGAGCCGAAAGTCTAACGTGCTTTGCGTGAGTCTATCTGCACTTTTTTGTAGCTGCACTTGGTCTTTTAGCTCTGTTCGATAGGTCATAATCATATCGCGCGCCAGATCCAGCAATTGGCGACTACTAAGTTGCTGGCCAAAATATTGGCTGGCTATATCAGGAATTTGGTGCGCTTCATCAAAAATCATGACTTCTGCTTGGGGGATTAGCTCACCAAAACCTGTGTCTTTCACCACTCTATCAGCCATAAATAAGTGGTGATTCACAACAACAATATCGGCTTCTAATGCTTTGCGTCGTGCTTTTAAAACAAAACAGTCCTGATAACGCGGGCAATCACTGCCAAGGCAATTATCATTAGTGCTGGTTACCAATGGCCAAACTGGGCTATCTTCAGCGATATCATGGCAAGTACTTGTATCTCCTAGCTCAGATTCGATGGACCAACTGCGTAGCCTCACAACCGCTGACAATATCTCAGGCTCAAGACTACCACCCCCGAGGGATTGTTGGTCTAATCGCTCTAGACATAAATAATTCGAACGCCCTTTTAACAAGGCTGTGCGCCCAGTGTAATTCATGGCCTCAATAATTGTTGGTAAGTCCCGGTGATACAGTTGATCTTGTAAGGCCTTTGAGCCCGTTGAAACAATAACTTTTTTTCCGCTACGCAATGCAGGAACTAAATACGCATAAGTTTTTCCTGTTCCAGTACCAGCTTCCGCCACTAGCACATGCTGCTGCTCAATCGACTCGGTTACTGCGTTTGACATAGTAACTTGTGCTTCTCGAGGCTGAAAACCGGGAATTGTTCTGGCTAAAAAGCCATCCGCAGAAAAATCGTCGTGCACTACAAGACCTATTTATGAGTAATAATGAGGGCTCACACTTTACCATGAGTTTATTAACCCTGCTGAGGTAATTATTGTTTCGTTGAACAACTGATTTTCATCCTACCTACAAACTGTTATTCTTGAGCTACATGTATAATAAGGAATAATTATGACTATCAAACGCATTGACCCAGATAATCGTTGGTCGGAAGCTGTTATTCACAATGATGTAATTTACTACACCAGTGTTCCTGAAAACCTTGATGCTGACATTGTTGCCCAAACAGCAAACACGCTTGCAGCGATTGATGTCATGCTTGAGCGTGTTGGCTCAGACAAAAGTAAAATCCTTGATGCGACTATTTTTCTCGCTGATAAAGCCGATTTTGCAGGTATGAACCAAGCATGGGATGCATGGGTTGTTGCTGGAAGTGCGCCTGTCCGTTGTACTGTCCAAGCATTACTGATGAAGCCTGAATATAAAGTCGAAATTAAGATTGTTGCTGCAATTGATTGATTAGGCAAATTTTAACTTAATTAAAATGGGCGCCAATTATGAGCGCCCATTTTATTTTGAATAGCTATAATTTGAGAATATAACCAATTACATAAGTATGTGACTAGGGTTAACGAATGCAGCCAACAACGCGACAGTGCAAAATAGGCTTCCCATTCATGCTCTAAATAGTTTGCAGTGTCGCTAGGCGGCAAGTGAGTTAATCCCTTGGAGCATACATAAGTATGTGACTAGGGTTAACGAATGCAGCCAACAACGCGACAGTGCAAAATATGACGAGCATTACGACATCTTGATGAGAACCATACCTAGTAGCAATAACACAATTCCCCCCCAGCCTTTATAATTTAGCCGTTGATTGAAAAGTATCCAACCTGCTGCTACTGTCGCGATAATCCCGAATGCCCCCCATAATGCATAGGCAATTGAAAGCTCGATACCTTTTACTGCTTGCGCTAATGCACTGAAGGCTCCGAGTACCGCAATGAGAGAAAGAATGCCTATCCAGTACCGTTTAAATCCATTCGACATTTTTAACAAAATGTTGGCTGCGATTTCTAATATGACTGCTAGGATCAAAAACGCAGCATGCCACCATTCAAAATGACTGGCCATATTACGCCTCCGACTTAGCTTCGCGCCCAACTAAAGCATTTGTTTTGGCTGCATTGACTGCGTTTTGTGTAACTTGTTTTACTTTCTGTGCAGATTGACGAACAGTGGCTTTTTTGGTGCCTGATTTAATCAGCCCAATACCGGTGATCAGTAATACTAACCCACCGATTTTCATTGGCGATAGCGTTTCTCCAAACCACATGACACTAAATGTTGTGATAAAAAGGATACCGATACCTTCCCATAGTGCATAGGCGACACCTAATGCCACTTTTTTAACTGCAACAGCAAGTAAAATGTACGATGTTGCTATCATGACATACATCACCACCATACCAGTGAAATCACCACTTACACTCGCATGTTTCATTGATAGGGTACCGATAACTTCGGTTATGATAGCTAATACTAAAAATATCCAGTAAATCATTATAATATCTCTCTATATACAGCCACGTAATAGTCTATTTTTTGTACAGATAAAAAATACAAATTACTATTGCGTAGTTGTTGAAAATTCAAATAAATAACAACGTATTGCTGAGTTTATTCAGCGAAATGAATAATCGAGAGAGACGCTATAATGCACCACACCAGTAGTGTTCACTGGAAAGGATAGCTGAAAGGAAAAGCCTGTGTGTCGTTCTTTTTTGGGACTTGCTGATCTTGCCGCTAGTTGAGCTAAGCATGATATCTTATTCTTTTCATCAGGTAGACATCTACCCAATTTACTCCGAACCCTCATGTTGATAGTTAATTTCAGCTTATTTTTAGCATGCCAATTTTATTAAGTCAATGAATATAAACATTTTTTATATTGAATAGAAATATGCATAACTATTCATTAATATGCTAATTAACCCTTGATATGTCGGATGTTACACGAATAAACAAGCGACAATGATAAATTTTCCAGTGGAATTACTTTTTAAAAAAAATGCTTTTTCCCACTTTTTGTACTCTCATCACGCCTTAAATAATCTATTCGATTTTTAGCATTGACAACCTGATTGAACAAGCTTCTTATAGTAGCTATATGATTGTAATATGCCGAAGAGAGAGCCATGAACGCCTTTAGCCTTACCTCTAATAGTTTCCAAAATTCTGCTGATGCAACACCATTACCTTATGATGTTGTTTCAATTCAGTCACAAGTTATTTATGGCAGTGTTGGAAATAGCATTGCCGTTCCAGCCCTGACAAAACAAGGTTTACGTGTTGCGGCAGTACCGACTGTAGTACTCAGTAATACGCCTCATTATACAACTTGCTATGGTGGTGAGTTACCTGGTGAGTGGTTTCGTGGTTATTTAAACGGTTTTGTTGAGCGTGGTAGCTTAAATTCAGTGAGAGCTATTTTGACAGGCTATCTAGGCTCCCCAGAAAAAGCCCAAGACTTAGCTAACTGGCTAACCTTAGTCCGTAAAGAACGAACAGCGCTACCGGTTATTGTCGACCCAGTCATGGGTGATGAAGATAGTGGTTTTTATATTCCACCCGAAATTGCCGAGGTATACCGCGATAAAGTCATACCTTTAGCTACAGGAATTATTCCAAACAAATTCGAACTCATGACCTTAAGTGGTAAACAAGTCAATAACTTGGATGATGCGACAACCGCAGCCCGTAGCTTATTAAAGGGAAATACACAGTGGGTAATCATCACAAGTGCTTTCCAGCCAGATGACGATAATATTGAAGTGGTTTGTGTTACCAAAGATAACGTAGCCGTGATCCGTCATAAACGTTACCCTGTCACACCAAAAGGAACGGGGGATTTATTTGGTGCAGAACTCACCGCCCAGTTATTAGCAGGGCTATCCGTTCCTGATGCCGCTAAAATGGCATGTTTACGCATCGAACAAGCGATTATTCATATGGCAGCGACAGGACGTAGTGAACTAATCCTTTAGTTCCCTATGTAATAAAGATAAAAATATCGTAAACATAGAAAAATGGCGGGTCATCCCGCCATTTAAATCAATACGCTAGCTAATATTTCATGTGTTGATAATATTATTCAAACTCATTCCATGAACGGCCATCACGTGCGATCATTGCTACAGATGCAATAGGCCCCCAAGTCCCTGCTTGATATGGTTTAGGCGCTTCATTGTCCATTGCCCATGCATCGATAATAGAATCAACAAATTTCCATGCTTCTTCTACTTCATCACGGCGAACAAACAATGCTTGAATGCCACGCATGGCTTCAAGTAATAAACGCTCATAAGCATCTGCAAGATGAGTCTGGTTGAAAGTTTCAGAGAAACTTAAATCCAGTTTAGTGGTTTGTAAACGGTGTTTATGATCAAGGCCTGGTGCCTTATTCATAATTTCAATATCAATCCCTTCATCAGGCTGCAAACGAATAGTTAATTTATTCTGAGGCAGGTCTTGATAACTTTCAGAGAAAATATTCAGCGCGGGTTTTTTAAAATAAACCACAACTTCTGAACATTTAGCAGGTAGGCGTTTCCCCGTACGCAAATAGAAAGGTACACCTGCCCAACGCCAATCATCAATATCAACACGTAAAGCAACGAATGACTCAGTCATACTTTGCTTATTCGCACCCTCTTCTTCTAAATATCCAGGAACTTTTTTGCCTTGAACAAAACCAGAGGTATATTGCCCACGTACAGCCTTTTCACGCACATTGGTATGATCAATACGACGTAAAGAACGCAAGACTTTCACTTTTTCATCACGAATACGGTCAGTGGTTAAGTCTGCCGGTGGCGACATGGCAATCATCGTTAAGATTTGCAATAAGTGGTTTTGTACCATATCACGCATTTGGCCAGCTTGGTCGAAATACCCCCAGCGACCTTCGATTCCCACTTCTTCTGCAACCGTGATTTGGACATGATCGATAGTGCGGTTATCCCAGTTATTGATAAATAACGAGTTTGCAAAACGCAATGCGAGTAAGTTTAAAACGGTTTCTTTACCAAGATAGTGGTCAATACGATAGACTTGGCTTTCATCAAAATACTTAGCCACTTCATTATTTATTTCTTGTGACGATGCTAAATCCGTTCCCAGTGGTTTTTCCATGACAACACGATTTGGCTTTTTATTTAATTTAGCATGGCCCAAGCCCTGACACATTGCACCAAAAGTACTCGGTGGCATTGCAAAGTAATGGATGGCAGGTTGTGCATCTTGTTTTAACATTTCAGCTAAGCGCACAAAACTTTCAGTCTGATTAACGTCTAAGTTACAAAAATCCAAGCGCGCGCTCAGTTTTTCCCATAAGGCTGAATCGAGATCTTCTTTTAAGAACTTCTCTAACGCTTCTTTGACAAAGTGAACATAATCATCTTGACTCCATTCAGCACGGCCGACGCCAATAATGCGCGTATCAGGATGAATGTAACCTGCTTTCTCTAATTGATAAAGCGATGGCAGCAGCTTACGACGAGCGAGGTCTCCCTTGGTGCCAAAAATAATTAAGTCACAAGCTTGAGCAGCATTATGTACCGCCATATTGGTTCTCCTCAATTTGCGGAATGTAAGACCTAACTAGGATAGGCCTTATTGTAATTTTGTTAAAATTAGCCCTAATTCCGCTAATGTACCCTGTTGCTAGTGCCCAGTAAATGTTCATGATACCGATCACAGTTTTTATGATGAAAAAAACAACATATTGCCTGTTCAATCTTATGTTACACACTGAATAATTTTTAGTGTATTAAAAAGATGCGATTTAACTGAATGGAGACAGCTTTCGTAAAAAAATAACAAAATAAGTAGGTTGTTTACTAATCTGAAAATTAGATACGGGTCAAAGTTTCACAAAAAGCTGCTATTTATCACCTGTATTCAGATAGCTTACCTATCATACATAGTATATTTTCACTCTTTATTACAGCATCACAGTAAGAAATTTAAAATCAACAATAGGATAACGTGATGACTCAAAAATTTCTCCTTTCGATGAAATAGGCGCTTTTGCTATATGAATATTTTAGAACAAATGAAGACTAGTCTCGATTTTTTAAGTAAATCAGAAAAAAAGGTGGCTGAAGTCATTCTAAGTATGCCACAAAATGCCATTCATCTTAGCATCGCCACACTAGCGCAATTGGCCGATGTTAGTGAACCAACAGTAAACCGATTTTGTCGAAAAATGGACACGAAAGGATTCCCTGATTTCAAATTACGATTAGCACAAAATTTAGCCAATGGTACTCCTTACATAAACCGCCATATAGAAGAAACGGATACAGTAAATACCTATACCTACAAGATTTTTGAATCTGCTATGGCTGGGTTAGATAATGTAAAACACACACTAGACATCGGGGTAATTAACCGTGCTGTCGATTTATTAACTCAAGCTCGAAAAATCAGTTTTTTTGGCTTTGGTGCTTCAGCCGCTGTGGCTCATGACGCAATGAATAAATTTTTTCGCTTTAATATTCCTGTCATATACTTCGATGATATTGTCATGCAACGTATGAGCTGTATCAATAGTACTGAAGGAGACGTTATTGTGCTCATTTCCCATACGGGAAGAACCAAAGCATTAGTTGACATGGCACGTTTAGCTCGAGAAAACGACGCTACAGTCATCGCAATTACCTCAGAAAGCTCACCACTCTCTCTAGCCGCTTCCTTATCTATTATTATTGATGTTCCTGAAGATACGGATATCTATATGCCAATGGTATCAAGAATGGCTCAGCTCGCTGTAATTGATGTATTAACTACGGGCTTTACGTTAAGAAGAGGTGAAAAATTTAGAGATAACTTGAAGCGCGTCAAAGAAGCATTACGTGATTCGCGGTTTGATAGCATCTAAAGGCAATAAATTGACAGTATAAATGCTTTTCTTTGCTTTCGGGCTTTAATAGTTTTACAGACCTGATAGCATTAAGAAATTGGCTGTATATAATAGCTGTGCTCGTGTCAGCATCCCTATTTGCAGTAAACAGGTTTCGAAATGGAGTGAAATGGTTTCACTCTTTTATCAACACCATTACAGGTCAACGGAGTAATACATGTCTAGACGGCTTAGAAGAACTAAAATTGTTACAACTCTTGGTCCAGCAACCGATCGCGATAATAATCTTGAAAAAATTATCAATGCTGGTGCCAACGTTGTTCGCCTTAACTTCTCCCACGGAACTCCAGAAGACCATCAATTACGTGCTAATAAAGTACGTGAAATTGCCGCTCGTTTAGGTCGTCATGTTGCGATCCTCGGCGATTTACAAGGTCCTAAAATTCGTGTTTCCACGTTTAAAGATGGTAAAGTTTTCCTAAATATTGGTGATAAATTCATTCTTGATGCCAACTTAGGCAAAGGTGAAGGCTGCCAAGATAAAGTGGGCATCGACTATAAAGGTTTACCTGCTGATGTGGTTCCAGGCGATATTTTACTTCTTGATGATGGGCGAGTTCAATTAAAAGTCATCGAAGTCAAAGGGTTACAAGTATTTACAGAAGTTACTGTTGGTGGCCAATTATCTAACAATAAAGGTATTAATAAACTCGGTGGCGGCCTTTCTGCTGAGGCATTAACAGATAAAGACAAAGAAGATATAAAAACCGCAGCAAAAATTAATGTTGATTATTTAGCCGTTTCATTCCCTCGTTCAGGTGAAGATTTAGATTATGCACGCCGCTTGGCTCGCGATGCAGGCTGTGAATGCCAAATTGTTGCTAAAGTAGAACGAGCAGAAGCCGTAGCCAATGATGAAGTCATGGACGAAGTTATCCTCGCTTCTGATGTCGTTATGGTTGCTCGTGGTGACCTCGGTGTGGAAATTGGCGACCCAGAATTAGTCGCTGTCCAGAAAAAATTGATCCGCCGTTCTCGCCAATTAAATCGTGTTGTTATAACTGCAACACAAATGATGGAATCCATGATCACTAACCCAATGCCAACGCGAGCTGAAGTTATGGACGTTGCGAATGCGGTGTTGGATGGTACTGATGCCGTTATGCTTTCTGCTGAAACAGCTGCAGGCCAGTACCCAGCAGAAACTGTCGCTGCAATGGCACAAGTTTGTTTTGGTGCAGAAAAAATGCCTGGCCTGAATGTATCTAAACACCGTTTAGAGGCAGAGTTTAGTAGCCCAGAAGAAGCGATTGCCATGTCAACAATGTATGCAGCTAACCACCTTAAAGGGGTTAAAGCTATCATTGCAATGACTGAGTCTGGTCGTACTGCTCGTATGATGTCTCGGATCAGCTCTGGCTTACCGATTTTTGCAATGTCTCGCCATGAAAAAACGCTTAATCAGTGTTCTCTCTATCGTGGTGTTACTCCCGTTTTCTGTAGCACCCACACAGATGGCATTGCGGCTGCGAACGAGGCAGTGACGCGTTTGCGTGATAACGGCTATTTAATGAGTGGCGACGTGGTTCTTGTCACCCAAGGTGACTTAATGGGTACTGTCGGTAGTACGAACACTTGTCGTATTCTAGAAGTCGAATAATCTTTTAGCCCTCACCTAATGGGTGGGGGCTTTCTTTTATATTGATGCTCTATCTAATCTTGAGCCTGTTTCCATTTGATATATGCTTCGCTAATTACAGGTGCAATTTTATCGTAATTTTCCCATGAGTTTTCTATATGGTAAGTTGTCGGTAAATTACCTTTAAGAACACGTTCATAATCTTCAAAGTAGCCTTTCTCTTCTGCTGCATAATAGAACTGAGTAAAAGCGTTACCTTCATCACTTAAATCTTCATCTATAAATTTTTCATCACACATTGTCATCAAAAATTCACGGCCATCAAGCTTTCGAGCTTTGACTAATGCGAGCTCTTCCTCTGATTCTTCAACATGAAATTCTCCGACTAAATTATTATGAATAATCCATGTCAAATAAAAGCCAATATGGGTGCCTCCATCCTCAGTAGGTAACTCTGAAGGATAATCACCACCGTAGTGCCAATCCATACGATCAAATGCCATAGTCTTCCTCAATTTATGCATCAATAAAAACTAACTATAACTTACTTCAGGTTAGTGATGAATTAAGATAAAGTACAAAATGATGGCTAAATAAGAAGTAATGCAAGACAGTAAAGCTCTGCAGTTCACTTCTTGTTACGTGCAGAGCAAATAGAACTTAGTGATATTGCAAATTAAATTGTAGCGTACCGTTTGCTTTCCCTGCTGTTGTTGTAGATTGAGTTTGGATATAAGCAGCTTCCAATGGAATGTTATATTGCCCTACGTTATTTTGTTCAACGATAGGCATTAACTGATTAAGCTTAATTGGTGCTCCTTTATATTTCACTTGGATTGCATAGCCCTTCGCTGTATTTTCATCGGCTAAATTATTGAGTGCAATTGCCCCTGGTGTTTGGCTTGCATCTTGAGTTCCAATAAATGTAATTTTTATAGGCGATATAGGGTCACAATCTAATTGAATTTGAAAGTTTTTCTTACTCTCGGAGCTCGTTGAACCAACACCTGTAAACGATGATTTGCTGACTTTACCGAACGGCACATCTATTGACTTATTTTTAACTTCACAACCACTCGAAATAACATTAATTGGCCCCATATTTACTTTGGGTTCGACTCTTCCATATAAATCTGACGTAATAAAACCATTATGGAATAAAATTAACATTGCAGCATTAGTTGTTGGTAAAGTTTGGCTTTTAACATTGTTACCAACTTTATAAAAATCTGCTCTTAACTTTACAGTATATGTTGCTGATGATGCACTAGAACCACAAATTAACCTATTACTAATATTTCCATCTTTCGTATTTACTCCATCAACATACGCAGAACCAGAGCAAGGACTCAATACTGTACCATGTAAAGCATAACCCACACCTGAGCTATTAACTTCTCTCACATAACCTACACCAGAAATATACCTTGAATTCCCATATCCGCTTGGTAAATAGATGCCAACTTCTGTATTACCAGTTACATTCCACCACACCCAAGGTGAATGAGTACCTAAATCAACTGAACCAATAAAACTACCTACCGGTAATGTGCGTGAGACATAAAGTGTTTTATTCGAATTAACAAGTTGGTTAGTAAATTCAGCCCTAAATTCTGCAACACCAAATTGTGAATATAAAAGTAACGGAATGCCGATTTTTAATCCTAAATTATTCATGACGACCCCTATTCACAAGTTCGTTCTATAAACTGAATTTTTTCATTTTCTAACGATAATGAAAGTGGAACTGTACATTGTTGATTATGACTATTACCCCATTTTACAATGATGGTACTTTGCTCTGGAACACCGCTTAAATAAACTTCCCCATCATTTGCAACAATACCTCCAGTCACTTGCTCTTCATTTTCTATCACAGAAACTTGAGTGCCAAATGCAATGGGTTTGCCTGCATGCTGCAGTTTTAGTAATACTCTAGCACCGCGTTTTGCTTGAAAATTAGCTAATACAATAGCACCTTGAGTAGGAACAACGGTTGTTGTATTAATAGCAACATCATTGGTACCACTTAATGTTGCAGTATCGACACTAATTTTATTTCGTTCGTAGCGTGTGACCGTAGGAATTACGGCAAAGCCTGAAGAGTTAGTATAGAGCGACTGCGCATTATTCACTTTTAAATTATCAATATCTTCAGCTTTTACGAGTACTGCAGAATCATAAATAGTACGTGATGTCGTTAGCCCTCCAGAATGCAGTAATAATGCTCCTGTTGCACCGAGATCGACAGAATGATATTTAGGGTCATAATTATAGCCTGCACTGTATTCCCCTGATGAAACTATATAGTTTGCACTAACGGAACTACTATATTCGTCATGGCTATGGTTATATCTTTGCGTAAGGTCATACTGCAAATTATTATCTTCTAATTGCGTGCCATTAAAACTCAATGAGCTAATAGAATCGCCATTTTTACTGGTATTATAGCTATAATTGATCCAATTATTTTTCCGTCCTAAATCAAAAGGAATACTTAAATTTAATGACAGCATTTGGTCATTGGTATTCGAATAATCTTGCTTTGTATAAGAATAAGCAACACTGTAATTCATCGAATTATAATTAGAACTAAAACTCATCGTTAAATTTTTATCAGAACCACTTTTATCCCAGTAATATTGCTGGTAACCATTCACTGATAAATAACCTATTCCGTTAAGCGATTGAGATACTGATGCTTGAAACTGTTGTTTTTTCCGACCGATATTATAGAAATAATTATTCGAATCAGAGAAATCATAGTAATTCTTTGTTGAATAGCGATATGATGCCAAAGAAAAAGAAGTGCCTGTGTCTGGAATATATTTTGAATACTGAATTCGGTACGATTGCCCTTCTGCCTTCTTTTTATCAATCAATTGTGTTGATGCTTGCGTAATATCTGTCGATATCGCACCAATATTACCTAAATTTACTCCAGTACCTATTGTGTAAGCTTGATAGTCTTGGGAAACTAAAAAACCTCCATAAGCGGATAAGTTATATGGTAACCCATAAATTGCTGATGCTTGCGCAAAATTTGGTTTACGCCGTGCACTATCAACATTATATTTACCAATATCCACGCTATATTTTAATGCACCAGCTCTTTGCATCATTGGTACCGCTGAAAATGGCTGAATAAAAGATCTGATTGTTCCATTAGCTTCTTCAATGGAGACCTCAAGATCACCACTGTATGAAGTTGGATATAAATCATTAATTGAAAACTCACCAGGTGGTACAGTTGTTTGATAAATCACATTACCATTTTGCCTGATAGTAACAATCGCATTTGATTGCGCAATTCCTGTGACTGTCGGTGCAAAACCTCTTTCACTTTGAGGTAACATACTTTCATCGGAGGCTAACCTTATCCCACGATAAGGGTTGCTTTCCATCACACCATTATCAGAGGATGTTTCACCAATCGTTAATCGGCTTTTTAAGCTTCTAATATCTCGTTCTATATAGGTTTGTAAATTATTCCAGTTTGTTTCATTTGTTGTATTACTATATGTGTTATAGCTACGTAAACGCCAAGCATTTATATTAATGCCACTTCTTAAACCTATGAATGTATTATCTCTGTTGTCTCTATTTTGGTACCAATGTTTATTAAATCTTGCAGTATAATTAACAAATGCTGCATTAATTCCATCGTCCCATTCTTTTGGCTCAACGTAGCCTCGGCTAGTATTTTCTAATCCAATTTGAGGAATGCTTACTTGTAGTTGTTGGATTTCGAATTTGTATTGATAATTAGCACTAGGAATAACTTGAGCAATATCGTTCAAATATTCATCACCTTCAATTGATGAGAATTTTTCACTTGCTGAGTTTTTTACCCCCCACTCTAGTAGCATATTTTTTGTTATTTTAGGGAGTAGTTTTTTAGTTTTATCATCAAATAAAAATGTAATATTCTTATTATCCACAAGTTGATCATTAATATAAATATCGACAAAATAATCACCTGGTAATTGCCCACCTGCGGATGATAAGTAGCCCAAGCTATTCACATCAGCAACTTGACTTTCAATTCCAGTATTAATAGCATTGATATCAAATATATCTTCAGCAATTGTATTATTGGCATACAATATTAAGCTGATCGTAGTAAAAACTTTAGAATACATAAGTCTATTTTTGGTATAGAGAACTGACATCTTAGATACTCTTACTTGGTTTTTTTCTCTATGATAGCGCCATAGTCATTAATAAACTGAACAACTATTGAATCACTATTATTTGTTTTTTTCTTAAGAATATAATCATTTTTAAATGGGTATATTAAGCTAGCACCATCAATGACCTTGCCATTGATAAGGATATTTTTGATTGATAAATGATATGGTGTTTGGTTATCAATCATAACTCCATCTGATTTCTCAATTAAATTAACCTTTTCAAAATCAAAAGGTTCAATATCTTTCGACCTTAAAAACAGTTTAAATTGTGAGTTTATAATTATCTGTAGCTCATTTTCAATACTATTATCTTTAGGTGGTATTGATTTAATATTAAGCAAATAGATTTTTTCTTCATTTGAATTTATAGGTTCACCTATGTATGAGATCCTCGCTGAACCATTTGTATCTGGTTCAATTCGGAATAATGGTGGCGTCGCAATAAATGGTGCTTTACCCTCACCATTAAATGGAGAAACCCAACTTTGGATTAAAAATGGTTTTTCTTTATCACTATTAAAAATCGGGATATCAATTTCACGTTTGTTTTCTTCATAGACAAAACGCGTTCCACCTACACTAATACCTGACGCTTGAGAGATGTTAGAAATAGAAAATAAACATATACAGATTGAAAAAAATATTTTTTTCATAAAACAGCCATGATATTGATGTGAGAAAGAGGGCAACCATTGTCACCCTCCAACTAATTAATGATATTGAATGCTATATACTGCACTACTATTAGCAGGACCAGCAGTTGCTACGCCTGTTGCTTTATAACGAGCTACGTAATCTAAGTCTACTGTTGCACCATCGAATTCAATTTGTTTTGAATCATCAAATAATTTGATTTGTGTTGTTGCGTCTTTTTCAAATAAAGCAATACCGACATTATTTGCAACACCTGCACCTTGGTTAATTGCAAGAATATCGCGGTCTGCAGTATCACGTGTACCACCAAAGCGTACGGTTACTTTCGAGTTTGCTGGACAATCAACAAGCTTAATCGTGAAGTCTTTCAATCCTGCAACTTCACCCTGTGCAGCTAAACTTTTAGCTGATACCTTTCCAAGGTCAACATTTAAATTTTTTGAGTTACTATCAACTGTACAAGCAATGTCAGTTATTTCCCCGGTAAAATTAATTGTACCTGAAGCAAAAACAGTTGGTGCAGATGTTACAGCTAAAGCAACCCCTATTACTGCTAGGGATTTTTTTAGAATACTCATAATAGTTCCTATAATAAAAATCTTTAATTATTAATTACTACTATATGAATAAATAAATTACTCATATTGGGTGTACGAAAGAAATATACCATTTACCTTTAGTTAAGTTAACTAATGGATACATTGAATTTTTTAAAATGACATCTAAAATATTTATGTTTTATTTTAATTATTCATTAATTGACTCATTCATTTAATTTTTTCATTATCAATAAGGTAGTATCTTAAAATTTCATTATCCATTGAATTTTTATTCATATACATGTAGAAATTATAGAATGATTTTTTATTTGCTGTTTTCAGCTCTTTTAATGAATTATTATTCAATTCCTTCTGGACTAAATTCTTTGGTAACCATAAATACCCAATCAAATTCTCTGTTAATTGAATTGCTAAATCCACATTAGGAACATGAATAGTTTGGATACTTTTCATACCATCTATCTCTGTAGACTCCAAAGCAATCAATGTTGTTTTTTCCATTGATTTCAATATATTATCAGCCTGGCAATGTTGAAGTTTATGATTTGGATTGGTTACAAACACCGCCTCAACTTGCTCAAGGAATATAGGGTTTAACGACTCAACGTAATGGTGAGTAATTAATAAATCATAATTTTTAACCCCAAAAATATCTGTTTTTTTTAATAATAAACGTTTTAAATCAATATCATAATCCTTTCTAGACCGACTTAAATCCCCAATTTTTTTCAGTATTTCATCACTTTGATATAGTGAATCAATAACAATATTAATTTTATTATTTCCTTCGTAATTTAATGATTTAGCAACCTTTTCTAATGAAATTGCTTTATTTGTTACCTCTCTCGATAGCGCTAATAGCTGCTCTCCTTGTCTAGTTAATACTGCACGACGTTTTTCTAAAGAAAATATTTCAATTTCTAATGTTTGCTCTAATTTACTAATGGTGTAACTAATTGATGATTGTGTCCTATGCAAAATTTCAGCTGCTTGAGCAAAACCACCGCAGTCAACCACTGCCTGTAGAGTTATCCATTGATCTAACGTTGTTCGAGTTTTTTCCATAGAGTCTCCAAGTATTAATCTGGGAGTTATTTTTATTATATAATTAAAATATAGCAATATATTTTATAGTCGTTAATAAGTGATTATACATAACGCTTAGTATTTACTCATATGTTTAAAATTATTTAAGTTCTTTTTTTTGTATGTAAGGAATAATTTTTAACATGAAGATCCGTTTTATATATAAAATATAATTTTCACACTGACTACATCATGAATAGAAATAACCTATAAATAATTTCAATTTTAAATTAAAAAAATAACAAAGTAAGAATGTAAACAAAAAAAACACCCATAGCATTTTTAATACCAAATAAGAATAAATTATTTTATTAAATAAAAAACTAACAATCTTATAAAAATTAAACAAAAAATAATTTTAGAATAAAAAAAACAGTACTCAATTATAATCATGGTGAAGTACACAAATAATAACTATAATTGGTTAGTCATTTAATGATGGTTTTATAATATTATCTACTGGATAGTTGGCTTTGCATTAGATAAATAAAGAGGAATATCACAATACAAACATTGAAATAAAGTCACCTCGTATTTATACTAAGATTTAATTTTATGATTGATGCAACACAGGCTAATTACAGCTAATAATAATATGATTAGAATAATAATTACTTAAAACGATACGGTATGATATTTATCAGTTCTAGCTTATCTGATCTTCGGCAAGTAATAATCTTAACCCTCGTTCATTCTACAATTAATGCTTTGAATGGCTACTAACATTTTTTCTAAAAAAAATATCTAATTGTTCTCATTTCCTTACCCATGTATAAAATTGACTTCTGAGCTTAGGATTAAATGTTACCGTCCAAAACTTTTTAGCATACCTTAGATTAACTCTTATCAATCGAACGAATACATAAGCTTTTTTGCTCTTTTATCGTGTTCATTAAGCATATCTTCCTTATATTGCACTTAACTATCTGTCATGTAAGCTATAAATATACAATGCAATATTTATAATAAGCATACAAATCAATAAGTTAAATTAAGCCTTGCTCTTCTTCTTTTTATCAAGACTTTACAAAAATTAGATACAGCTCAAAAAATGAATGAAACATCCATAAATCATTAATGTACTATCCTAAATTTTCGTTATTAATAATCGTGTACAGTTTTTTAAAATTACCAATCATCAAACGTATATTTCTATAAATACTCACTTTTAAATAAAAAAAACCATTACTAAAAAGTAATGGCTTAAAATTTATTCTGTATATCTGTACACTAACGATAGAGGTCTTTTCGCTGATAAGGTTCTATTTCACCCTCTTTTCGCGTTTTCAATAGCTTTAATATCCATGTGTACTGTTCTAAATTCGGAGCAACCAGGTACTCCAGCTCCTCATTCATTCTTCGTGCTATATACTTATCATCCTTTCCATCAATATCATCCATCGGTTCACGAATATAAATATGCAATTGATGCGTTTTATGGTCATAAACAGGAAACAGTGGCACAACTTTCGCTTTACATACCTTCATTAGCCGACCGATTGCAGGTAATGTTGCCTTATATGTGCCAAAAAAATCGACAAATTCACTATGCTCTTCACCATGATCTTGGTCAGGTAAATAAAAGCCCCAATAACCTTGCCTAACAGAAGCAATAAAAGGCTTAATACCCGCCTCTCTTGAGTGTAAGCGCCCCCCAAAATGGTATCTTGCTTTATTCCATAAATAATCTGCAACGGGGTTCTTTTGGTGATGAAACATGGCAGCCATTTGCTGGCCTTTGGCTGCTAATAACATCGCAGGGACATCAACGCCCCACCCATGAGGTACCATAAAAATAACATTACTTTGCTGCTGCTTTAAACGCTCTATAATTTCTTGATTATGCCAATGCGTTCTAGCTAGCGTTTTACTCGCACCACGCAGACATAGCTCAGCCAACATGACAAAAGATTGTGGTGCGGTTTCAAACATGCGATCAACTAACTCTTCTCGTTGATGTTCTGTCAATTCAGGAAAACAGTAAAGTAAGTTAATTTTAGCGCGACGGCGACCACTCTTTGCTAGTCGTCCAACCCATTTTCCTATTTTAGCCAGTAAAGGATCACGTATTTTAACCGGAATGAAAGCCAATCCGGCTAAAACACCGGCCCCTAGCCACACTCCCCAATATTTAGGTAAAAGGTAAGAGCGGTGAAACGTTGGCACATAGCCTTTTTTACTATCAGTGTCTTGATCTTTATTCATGCTGTACTCAAGTGAATAATAGCTATCTTTCTATAGCTTATAATAATAGTTTACGGGAGCATTACAAAGAAAACTGGCAGATACAAGTACCTGCCAGCGATAAAAATAGAAACTTAAATTATTGTAGTTTAAGTTGTGGTTTAGTTTCTTTAACTAGCGCTAAGTATTCCTTACGCTCTTTCCCTGTCAAGCCACCAGAACTAGGTAATTTCGCAGTGAGTGGGTTTACCGCTTGTTGATTAACCCACATTTCAAAATGTAGATGAGGCCCAGTCGAACGCCCAGTATTGCCCGATAGCGCAATTCGATCACCGCGCTTAACTTTTTGACCTGGCTTAACTAATAGCTGCCGTAAGTGCATGTAACGCGTGGTATATTGACGCCCATGACGGATCGCAATAAAGTTACCTGCAGCACCGCTGTATTTTGAAACAATGACTTCACCATCACCAACAGCAAGCACTGGTGTGCCAACTGGCATTGCGAAGTCCACACCTTTATGCGGTGCTACACGCCCAGTAACTGGGTTAACTCGTCGAGGGTTGAATTGTGAAGAAACTCTAAATTGTTTAGCAGTTGGAAAACGTAAGAAACCGCGTTCTAAGCCATTCCCTTCGCTATCATAATATCGCCCATCTTCAGCACGAAAAGCGTAATAGCTTTTTCCATTTGTTTGTAGACGAACACCAATGAGTTGGCTCTGTTCACTACGGCCATTCAGCATTTCTCTACTCATTAACACACTGAATTTATCGCCTTTTTTCAATTTTTTGAAGTCAACTTGCCATTGCAAGGCTTTGATCACCTCACGGCCTTCATTGCGTGTTAAGCCAGCTTTATTTGTACTTTGTGCAAATGAACCGTCAACCGTGCCTTTTAATACACTGTTAGTCCACTCACCTTCACGAATTTGTTTGGCTTCTTCAAATTTGTTTGTCGTTCCAACGCGGGTAAATACACGGGTCTCACGGCGAGAAACTTCCCATGTCAATGATTCTAATTCGCCTTGATCAGTTAACGACCAATTTAAAGATTGGCCTATTTTCAGGTTTCTCAGCGATTTATGTTGATTGGATAGTGTTGCAACATCACCCGCTTCAATACCGAATTGAGTTAAAATAGTCGTTAAATTATCACCACTTGCAACAACATATTCATGAACGAGAGGTGCTGCTGCCCCACCAGTTTCTGCAGCTTCAGCGTCAGTATCAGCGAGGCCTTCATCAGGTAGCTGTTCACTACTATCTTGAATTATATCGTCGGTAGCATCACTTGCAGGTAATAATGAGAGCGGAATGATGGTATCTGGTGTTCCGTCATTTTCAGTCGTTGTTGGTATATGAACTGGCCGCCAAATTGCGACGGCCATAGTCGCTACAGTGAGCGCACTTAATACAATTTTGTGTGTTCTAGACAGGCTACCGTATACCTGAACCAGACTCTTGGCCATTTGCTGCACTTAAACAATTCCTTCTATTTTTAATCCAGGCAGCTGGCGTATTGCTCTGATAGTTGAGTCAAAAACTTCATGTAGCTATCCGGCTCTATAGCCAGCCCAATTCCTAGTGGGTCGAGAGTTCCCATTTTCACCCCCGTATTACGTGCTACGCTTTCAATCACAGCAGGCCTGAATTGTGGCTCAGCAAAAACACATTGCGCTTTATGCTCAACCAATTGTGTTCGTATTTGATGTAATTTTTGCGCGCCTGGCTGTATTTCTGGGTTTATCGTAAAATGCCCTAAAGGAGCGAGTTGATAGTGTTTTTCAAAGTAGCCATAAGCGTCGTGAAAAACGAAATAACCCTTGTTTCTAGCTGGCTGCAAAATATTAGCAATATTCTGATCATTTTGCGTCATATTTTCTTTGAATTTACGAAGGTTTACGTCTAGCTTATCTTTTTGTTCAGGATAAAGCTCTACTAAACGTTCATAAATGTCTTGCGCAGCAAAATTTGCGATCTCTGGTGATAACCAGATGTGCATATTATACTCACCATGATGATGATGTTCGTGATCCTTGTCATGATTAGCCTCATCTCCATGTTCATGGTCATGTTCATCTTCATGGGACTCTGCCATAAGTAGCGGCTTAATATTTTTCTGTTCAGCTAATGCTAGGCGTTTATTCTGTGGTAATGTATTGATTGGCTTCTGTAAAAACATTTCCATATCAGGCCCAACCCATACAAATAAATCAGCCTGTTTAATTTTTTTCAAATCAGAAGGTTTAAGTGCATAATCATGAGGCGAAGCGCCATCTGGTAATAAAACTTGTGTCTCAGTGACACCATCAGCAATACCAGCTGCAATAAAGGCCAGTGGACGAATTGAAGTCACAACATCAGCATTCGCGGTTGATACCATTGTTGCACTTAATACCGAGCTTGCCACTGCCCCAAAAAGAAATTTACAGGCAATGTTTTTCGATTTATGTATCATAGCAGTCTTTTTCCGTGATTTTAACTTTGAAATGTTATAATATAACACAACATGAATTCTGCAAGATGTTTTTCACATGCAACCACTACTAACTTTAAATAAGATTTCTGTTTCATTTGGCGAAAAACAGGTTCTCAACGATGTTACCTTTGAACTGAATAAAGGTGATATCGTGACCCTTTTAGGCCCTAATGGCGCTGGAAAATCAACAATTGTACGTGTTGTACTCGGGTTACTTGCCCCTACATCAGGTACCATTACGCGTCCTTCTTCTCTCGCTATTGGTTATGTTCCACAAAAACTTCACTTAGATACGACGCTTCCTCTTACGGTTAAACGGTTTATGTTATTAAAGCTTGGTGTTCGTAAAGAGCATTTGTTACCCGCCCTCGAGAGGGTCAAGGCAACGCATTTACTCGAACAACCAATGCAAAAGTTATCAGGCGGTGAGACTCAGCGTGTTTTACTGGCTCGCGCCCTACTCAATAAACCTGACTTGCTAGTGCTTGACGAGCCCGCTCAAGGCGTTGATATCACAGGTCAAGTTGCTCTATATGACTTAATTAATCAGTTAAGAACTGAGCTTAACTGCGCCGTATTAATGGTCTCCCATGACTTACATCTCGTAATGGCAAAAACAGATAAAGTACTTTGCATTAACGGCCATATTTGCTGTTCTGGCGCGCCAGACGTTGTTTCAAACCACCCTGAGTTTGTGGCAATGTTTGGTTATCGCGGTGCTCAACAACTCGGTGTATACCGCCATCAACATAATCATCAACACGATTTAGAAGGCAATATTATTGTTGGCCACCAACACAGCAAGGACTGCAAACATGATTGAGTTACTATTACCCGGCTGGATAGCAGGTATGCTACTTGCCATTGCGGCAGGTCCTCTAGGCTCTTTTGTTGTGTGGCGCCGTATGTCCTATTTTGGCGATACACTAGCCCATGCTTCATTGCTAGGCGTCGCATTTGGGCTTCTATTAAATATCAACCCATTCTATGCTGTTATTGCTGTCACTTTGTTATTGGCCTTAATTTTAGTTTGGCTAGAAAAGCGGCCACAACTTGCTGTTGATACTCTACTGGGTATTATGGCGCACAGTTCACTCTCTTTAGGTCTAGTTGTTGTTAGCTTAATGGCTAATGTCCGTGTTGACCTAATGGCTTATTTATTTGGTGACTTACTCTCAGTCAGCTATGAGGATATTATAACGATTTTTATTGGCGTTATTGTCGTTTGCGGGTTGCTTTTTTATCGTTGGCGGGCACTTTTGTCCATAACGGTTAGCCCTGAACTTGCTTTTGTTGATGGCATTAATATTCAAAGACTGCGTTTATTACTAATGCTAGTTACCGCACTAACAATTGGTATTGCAATGAAATTTGTCGGGGCGTTAATTATTACGTCTTTATTAATTATACCCGCGGCAACGGCTCGGCGTTTTGCTCGAACGCCTGAGCAAATGGCTTCTATCGCTGTCTTAATTGGTATGATTGCTGTGACTGGTGGGCTAACACTTTCTGCTTTCTACGATACCCCTGCAGGGCCGTCTGTGGTGTTGGTATCCGCTATTCTGTTCGTATTTAGTTTAGTAATAAAAGCGAAAAATTAATTTAAGCTATGAGCTACATAATTTCAGTTGTTACATACAATTTTTGATGTAAATGGCCCTAACATTGCTTTCAATGTTGGGGCCATTTTTATTTATTTAATATAATTAAATTTCTTTAGGGGTTAAACCAAAGTGGTTATATGCATGAACCGTCGCCATTCGGCCTCTAGGGGTGCGCTGAATAAAGCCTTGCTGGATAAGATAAGGTTCTAAAACATCTTCTATGGTTTCACGCTCTTCCCCAATGGCTGCTGCAAGGTTATCAACACCAACTGGGCCGCCCATAAATTTATCAATAATAGCCACCAGAAGCTTTCTATCTAAATAATCAAAGCCTGCAGCATCAACATTTAACATGTCTAATGCTTGGTTAGCTATTAGCCCATCAATTGAACCATCGCCTTTTACTTGTGCAAAGTCCCGCACGCGACGCAACAAACGGTTGGTAATACGTGGAGTTCCCCTCGAGCGCATAGCAACTTGTAGAGCCCCTTCTTCGGTGATGTCTAGCCCCATGTATTGGGCGCTACGTTTGACAATATGTTGTAGATCATTAACTTGATAAAATTCTAGGCGTTGCACAATACCGAACCTATCACGTAATGGTGATGTGAGTGACCCAGCCCGAGTCGTCGCACCAATTAATGTGAAAGGAGGGAGATCAATTTTAATAGAACGCGCAGCAGGCCCTTCACCTATCATGATATCTAGCTGGTAATCTTCCATTGCGGGATAAAGTATTTCCTCAACAACTGGAGATAATCGATGGATTTCATCAATGAATAGGACATCATGAGGTTCTAAATTAGTTAACATGGCTGCTAAATCGCCTGCTTTTTCTAATACGGGCCCTGAAGTTGTACGCAGATTAACGCCTAGTTCATTTGCAACAATCCCAGCCAGAGTTGTTTTACCTAACCCTGGAGGACCAAAGATTAGCAAATGGTCAAGCGCATCGCCCCGCATTTTTGCCGCCTGAATAAATATTTCCATTTGGTCTTTAACCTGGGGCTGACCAATGTATTCATTCAATAGCTTTGGCCTGATCGCACGGTCAATAGCTTCTTCATCTGACTGTAATACTTCAGCCGTTATTAGGCGATCAGCTTCAATCATATTCAACGTCTCTCAATCAAAGTGCGGCACGAAGGGCATCACGGATCAATGTTTCAGAGTCGCTATCCGGTTTTGCGACTTTACTCACCATACGGCTTGCTTCTTGTGGTTTGTACCCTAAAGCAATCAATGCAGCAGCTGCTTCTGCCTCAATATCAGCCATGCTTGGTACTTTGCTGTTCACACTTGGTAGGTTAATGTCACTATTTTGATTAAATAAATCGCCATTTAGGCCTTTGAAGCGGTCTTTCATTTCGACCACTAAACGTTCTGCCGTTTTCTTACCAATACCAGGTAATTTGACCAGTGATGCGATAGCTTCTTGTTCAATCGCAGAAACAAATTGTTGAGCAGACATCCCTGATAAAATTGCTAGAGCTAATTTTGGACCAACCCCATTAACTTTGATCAGTTCTTTAAATAGCGCCCTTTCTTGCTTGTCGTTAAAGCCATATAATAATTGGGCATCTTCACGAACAACAAAATGAGTGAAAACAATCGCTTCTTGACCAATTTCGGGTAATTCATAGAAACAAGTCATCGGCATATGGACTTCATAACCGACACCTTGTAGCTCTAATAATACGATTGGAGGTTGCTTTTCTAAAACAATACCACGTAAACGACCTATCACATTGAAGCCCTCTATTGCTATCTAAACCCTGAACATACTATCTAAACCCTGAACAGGCTGGTTTATTATCATTAATACCGTTGTTTATACCACAAAAAATGCTGGATGCATATCCAGCTACGCGCTATTTATTAATAAGTAATTCTGTTTAAGATAAACTCGCTATCTTAAACGGCCGCGAGTTAAAACTAACCGTGGGTCGCCAACTTTTAAAAGGTTTTGATTGAAATGGCAATGTGTAATCGCAATTGCCAAAGCATCTGCCGCATCAGATTGTGGGCTCGCCGACAACTTCAGAATAGATTTAACCATATGTTGTACTTGGCTTTTTTCTGCAGCTCCTGTGCCTACAACTGTCTGTTTCACTTGGCGAGCCGCATATTCGAATACGGGTATATTCATGTTTGCAGCAGCAACAATTGCAACCCCTCGGGCTTGACCAAGTTTTAATGCTGAATCCGCATTCTTCGCCATAAAAACTTGTTCAATGGATAATACATCAGGTTGATATTGGGTGATAATTTCCGAGACACCCGCATAAATTCGTTGCAGACGACTTGGTAAATCATCAACTTGGGTACGAATACATCCACTGCCTAAATACAGCAATTGCCGGCCTTGCTGGCGAATAACACCGTATCCCGTAACACGAGAACCGGGGTCAATACCTAAAATAATCGCCATATACGTTTATTTATTCCTCGTTATATTAATTAAACTGTTTTAGTTAGCTCGTCGATACAAAGAAAGTATAGCGGATAAAGGAAAGGAAAGAATAGAAGGCGTTAGAGAAAACAGGCTGCGCCAGCCGGCTTTCTCTACGCGGATTATGCTAAATGACTAAATGGCCACTTAGTGCCTCACGACTTACAGTGTGGCAGCGACTTCGTCAGAAATATCACCATTGTGGTAAACTTCCTGTACGTCGTCTGAATCTTCTAACATATCAATAAGACGTAATAATTTAGGAGCCGTTTCTGCATCTAACTCCGCTTTAGTCGATGGGATCATCGATACTTCTGCGGCTTCACTGGTGAAACCTGCAGCATCTAGTGCATCTTTCACTTCACCAAACGTTTCTGGTGTTGTGTAAACATCGATTGCACCATCATCATAAGTTTCAACATCATCAGCGCCTGCTTCTAATGCCGCATCCATTATGGCATCTTCATCAACGCCAGGTGCATAAGTGATCACGCCGCGTTTAGTAAATAAGTAAGAAACGGAACCGTCTGTACCTAAGTTACCACCCGTTTTAGTAAATGCATGACGCACTTCAGAAACAGTACGGTTACGGTTATCACTTAAGCATTCAACCATAACAGCCGTTCCACCTGGGCCATAACCTTCATAAATGATGGTTTCCATATTATCATTATCATCATTACCAACACCACGTGCGATAGCACGGTTTAAAGTGTCACGAGTCATGTTGTTAGATAATGCTTTATCTATAGCCGCACGTAAACGCGGGTTAGTTGCGGGATCACCACCACCTAAACGAGCTGCAGTCACTAATTCACGGATAATTTTAGTGAAAATTTTACCGCGTTTAGCATCTTGTGCCGCTTTACGGTGTTTGGTGTTGGCCCATTTACTATGACCTGCCATGAAATATCTCCAAAAAACGTCAATAAATAATTAAACAGCAAATTCTAAAATAGCCTGACTGTTGCTCCAGGATTTCGTTAAGCTCGCTGCTTCATCGGGGGCTAGCCAACGAAATTCACTGTGTTCCGTCAGTAATGGCATTTTTTCTTCACTTTGCACCATTTTAAACCAATGTTCTTTACAATGCGTAACATCGGGTGCATAACGATGCCTGAAATGCGGGAAAATTTCAAAGATGATACTGTGCGACAAATCTTGTAGCTGGTTTTGTTCAACCTCAAAACCTGTCTCTTCTTTAATTTCACGACACGCCGTTTCGTACGGCTTTTCATCAGGCTCCAAACTTCCAGTCACTGATTGCCAGAAGTTTGGGTCGTCTTTACGTCGTAACATAAGCACCCGCCCACTACTTTGAGCCACAATAATGACTAATACTGATTCCGGGCGCTTATATTTTTTCATTGAACTTACTCTTCGTCTTTCGCAACCACCGCGATAGCGAGTTCCGTTAATGAATCAGGATTCGCATGGCTCGGTGCATTCGTCATTAGGCACGCAGCTGCTGTTGTTTTCGGGAAAGCAATAACATCACGAATATTATCAGTGCCTGTTAACAACATGACTAAACGGTCAAGACCAAATGCTAAACCTGCGTGTGGCGGTGTACCATATTTCAATGCATCCAATAAGAAGCCAAATTTTTCACGTTGGTCTTCTTCATTAATACCTAAAATGCTAAATACTGTTTGTTGCATTTCATTGCGGTGAATACGTACTGAACCACCACCAACTTCGTAACCATTGATGACCATATCATACGCATTAGCAACGGCTTCTTCAGGTTTACTCGCCAGTTCTTCAGGTGAGAAATCTTTAGGTGAAGTAAATGGATGGTGCATCGCAGTTAACCCGCCTTCACCATTATCTTCAAACATTGGGAAATCAATCACCCACAGTGGTTGCCAGCTATTTAAATCGGTTAATTCAAAGTCACGACCGACTTTCAAACGTAACGCACCCATTGAATCGGTCACCACATTTTTTGCGCCCGCGCCGAATAACAAGATATCGCCATCAACAGCACCAGTACGGTCTAATAACTGGTTAATCACATCTTCACTCAAGAATTTTGCAACTGGGCTTTGAATGCCTTCAAGGCCTTTAGCTCGCTCGTTGACTTTCATCCAAGCCAAGCCTTTCGCACCATAAATACCAACAAATTGACCATATTCGTCGATTTGTTTACGCGTCATAGCTGCGCCACCAGGGACCTTCAGAGCTGCAACACGGCCTTTCGGGTCGTTTGCTGGGCCTGAGAACACCGCAAATTCAACATCTTTTACGATATCCGCCACATCCACCAGCTCCATTGGGTTACGTAAGTCTGGTTTATCTGAACCATAACGACGCATAGCTTCCGCAAAGGTCATGATAGGGAAGTTGCCTAAATCAACCCCTTTTACCTCTAACCATAAATTACGGATCATACGTTCCATAATTTCACGCACTTGCTCTGCGGTCATGAAAGAGGTTTCAACATCGATTTGGGTAAATTCAGGCTGGCGGTCTGCACGTAAATCTTCATCGCGGAAGCATTTTACGATTTGATAATAACGATCAAAGCCTGACATCATCAGCAACTGTTTAAACAGTTGCGGTGATTGAGGTAATGCGTAAAATTTACCTTTATGAACACGACTTGGCACTAAATAGTCACGAGCACCTTCTGGTGTTGCTTTGGTTAGCATTGGCGTTTCAACGTCCAAAAACCCTTCGTTATCCATAAAGTTACGAACAAAGCTGGTAATTTTGGCACGCGTGCGCAGACGCTCAGACATCTCTGGACGGCGCAAATCTAAATAGCGATATTTTAAACGACGCTCTTCTGTATTCGTTTGGTTGCTATCTAATGGTAGTGGCTCTGACTTATTGAAAACATTCAGTTCTTCAGCAAAAACTTCAATTTCGCCCGTTGCCATATATTTATTTTTTTGGCTATCTGGACGTGCGCGTACTGTCCCTGTGATTTGGATACAGAACTCATTACGCAGTTCTGACGCTTTTTCAAATATGTCTTTACGATCGGGGTCGAAGAAAACTTGCACGATCCCTTCACGGTCACGCATATCGATAAAAATCAAACCACCTAAATCGCGACGGCGGTTTACCCATCCACTAAGAGTGACTTTTTGGCCTTCGTGAGCGATGTTTAACTGCCCACAATAATTAGTACGCATACAATATCCTTTTACTCAGCTGTTGTGCTTTTGCTTGCTGCGGGATTTTGGCATTTTGCTGAACCCTATTTATCTGCGAAACACGGGCTGAAAATTCAGAATGTCAAAAAGGCAGACATTATACAGGAAATTCTGTTAGACAAATAGTTACGTATTCTACATAACGCGTAAACCATTTTGTTTTTAATCATATTTTCATCAATTATTGTTTTTCTAATCAACAACAATAAAATTGAATAGCGAGATAGACGTCTATCACGATGATCCTATCGATTTTAAGGGACTATCCGCACCATGTACATATTGCAGCAAAGGTTTATTTCATCAGTTCGATACCTTTTTGAGTGAAAAACCACCACTTAATGTATTCCAATTCAATTATTGGTTAATAAATATCGCTTTAATCATTAATCTTTCTATTTCAGAATCGTTACCTTTTTCAGTTTGCTATAATCACAACAGACAGATATAACGCTGAATTAATCACCATCTGCAGTTTAAGGACTACCCATGAAAAAAATTATACTTGCCACTTCCATGTTCGTACTACTTGCTGGATGCCAGAACATGAAACCCGCAGAGACTGATAATACAAAAACTTTTTATATTGATTCTTCACTTGCTGATTGTATGGGCGTTGCCCCAATGAAATGTATGAAAGTGAAAGAAAACCCAAGTGATGACTGGCAACTTTTTTATAGCTCAATTCAAGGCTTCGAATATCAACCAGGCTTCTCTTATACTATACAAGTGAAGCAATTCGATGTACCAAACCCACCGGCTGATGCCCCAAGTATTCGTTATGAATTGGTAAAAATCGTTGAGAAAAAATAATTTTTAAACAATATAATTTAAGTCATTAAGTAATTTTATCAGTTTACTTAATGACTCACTTACAGCAATAATTCTCTTATCATCGTTAAATAACAGGGTGTCCCTATTATGAGTGTTAAAATCATTGATAAGCTTGGGTTGATCGCCTTATCAGACCACAAAATTGCGATGGTGCGTTCCCATAATAAAAGTTTATTTTATATACCCGGTGGAAAACGTGAGCAAGGTGAGACTGACGAACAAGCACTCTGCCGTGAGATTGCCGAAGAATTAAAACTTGAGCTAGATACCGCTTCTATCCGGTTTTATGGTGAGTTCATTGGCCCTGCTGATGGAAAATCAGATGGAACGCAAGTCCGTATTCGTTGTTACTTTGCGGACTATACAGGGGAGCCACAACCCGCCGCTGAGATTGCTGAATTGGATTGGTTTAGCATTAACGATTTACCTCGCTGCTCAAGCACAGCGGTGACTATTTTAACTCGCTTAAAAAAAGAAGGTTTGATTAAATAGAGTGTAAGACTGACTCAAAAAAGTTGTGATTTCATTTGTCTAACGGCTTTTTAGGATTTACAATTCACAAAATATTGTCAATACCCATTACTATAACTTATATTTTTAGGTGTTTTCATAGTTTGATTCGTTTTATGGTGGAGTAAAAAATGGTCAGCTCTTTGTATGCTGTACTGGGTGCCTTACTGCTGCTTAGATTATCTTTAAATGTTGTGAAGTTGCGTAATCAATACCGTATAGCCTATGGTGATGGCGGTTTTTATGAGTTGCAAACCGCTATCCGCGTTCATGGTAATGCCATCGAATACATTCCCATCTCATTAATTTTACTGCTTTTAATGGAAATGAATGGCGCGCAAGTGTGGATGATTCATATTTGTGGTCTGATCTTAATTGCAGGCCGATTACTGCACTCTTACGGCTTGAAAAATCACGATTATTCATATCGCCGTTCAGGTATGGTAGCCACTTACCTTGCTATGGCACTAATGGTTATCGCCAATACTTATTACCTACCTTGGCTGCAAATCGTTTCATTTAATCTTTAGTTTTTATTCTCTGTAACGGCACGAGTTATTAATGTGCCGCTCATTATTTCATTGCTTATGGATTGATTTTCAGTAGACTGCCTTTCTGATACAATCCTCCACTACTTTTGTTTTTGCTTAATACAGAACTTATGTCAAATTCGGATCCAACCTCAAAAGACCGCCTTTTCTCTGCGCCTATCGCTAACCTTGGTGACTGGCAATTCGATGAAAAAGTTGCTGAAGTATTCCCTGATATGATCCAACGCTCCGTGCCAGGGTACTCTAATATTATTACGATGATTGGCATGCTAGCGGGTCGTTTTGTCAAACCCAACAGCCATGTTTACGATTTAGGCTGCTCTTTAGGTGCAGCAACCTTATCGATAAGGCGTAATATTACAGTAGAAAAAAGCAAAATTATTGCTGTTGATAACTCCCCTGCAATGGTTGAACGTTGCCGCCGCCATATTGATGCGTATCGTGCCGACACACCGGTTGACGTTATCGAAGGCGATATTCGCGATGTAAATATTGAAAATGCTTCCATGGTTGTGCTCAATTTCACCTTACAGTTTCTCAACCCGGAAGACCGCCAATTATTACTCAGTAAAATTTATCAAGGGCTACAACCCGGCGGTATTTTAGTGCTTTCTGAGAAATTCAATTTCGAAGACAACGAAATCGGTGAATTATTGTTCAATATGCATCACGACTTCAAACGGGCAAATGGCTATAGTGAATTAGAAATTAGCCAAAAACGCAGTATGTTAGAAAACGTGATGCTCACAGACTCTGTTGAAGCACATAAAGCGCGTTTAAAAAATGTCGGTTTTACTCACTGTGAAGTTTGGTTCCAGTGCTTTAATTTTGGTTCACTGTTAGCGGTTAAAGAGGCCTAGGCATGATTGATTTTGGTCGTTTTTACCAACAAATTGCGGTTGGCCCTCTAAGTCATTGGCTTGAAACGCTTCCGGCACAACTTTCAGAATGGAAAAAACAAGGGTTACACGGTGGATTTTCCTCATGGGAGAAAATGCTAGATAACCTACCCGTTATGGTTCCTACCCATTTGGATTTACGCAATAGCGTGACAGCAACGCGCGAACCCGAACTCACTGCGGGCGAAACGCGACGTCTGAATAATATTCTTGAACAATTAATGCCATGGCGTAAAGGCCCTTTTTCTCTCTATGGCGTGAATATTGATACTGAATGGCGCTCAGACTGGAAATGGGATCGCGTACTACCCCATATTTCATCACTCAAAGACCGCTATGTCTTAGATGTTGGTTGTGGCAGTGGCTACCATATGTGGCGTATGTTAGGGCAAGATGCCAAATTTGTTGTTGGTATCGACCCAACTGAACTATTTTTATGCCAATTTGAAGCCGTCAGAAAGCTACTAGGTGATGACCAACGTGCCCACTTATTGCCTTTAGGTATCGAACAACTGCCAGAATTGAAGGCATTTGATACCGTATTTTCAATGGGTGTACTTTACCACCGCCGTTCACCGCTCGACCATTTATGGCAACTTAAGAACCAATTAGTGAGTGAAGGCGAATTGGTATTAGAGAGCCTGGTTATTGAAGGGGATGAATTTCAGTGTTTGATCCCCGGTGACCGTTACGCCCAAATGCGTAATGTCTATTTTATTCCTTCCGCTAAAATGCTCAAAGTTTGGTTGGAAAAATGCGGCTTTGTTGATGTGCGAATTGTTGACCAAGAAGTAACCTCTTTGGAAGAGCAACGCCGCACACAGTGGATGAAAACAGATTCACTGGCTGAATTTTTAGACCCAAATGATAAAACTAAAACTATCGAAGGTTACCCCGCACCACTACGTGCAATTTTAGTTGCTCGTAAGCCATAAAGATAAAATGCCTATGGCAATCAAGTCATAGGCATTTATTATCATACTAGTAAACAAGCGATTACATTGTTATTTGCCATAAATTATAGAAGGCAATTCGGCCAGATAACTCGGCTAAAATAACCGCTAGCGCACATAGGCCTAATAGTGCGAATGAATTTCTTCCGCGATATAACAGAGCAGGATAAACAAACAGCATCACCGCTAAGACGACTAACTGGAAGCTCCAAAAACCCGCTTGTTCGGCACTAATTCCAGGCCCTGTCTCGCCTAAGAATGACACATAAGCTGCACGAGTGGCAAAAATCATAATTGAGCCAATCAAAAATGCCATCGCCCCCAACCGCTGAGCTCCGAATAAAATCGCTAATGTGCCACCAGCAACTAGCAGTGTCATCCACATTTGTAATGTCGTGAAAACAGTAAACCAGTTCGCTACTGTGGCAATATTATAAACCTGAGGAATTGACCATACGAATGCCAAACCAAAAATAACCGTGGCAACGTTACACAGTTCACTCAGCACCTTATTTTTAATAAACAAGGTAAATAATAAAGTTGCAGCCCCAAAAGCGACAAAAATACCACTGAGTAAGGCTTCATTACTCATTGGTGAACGGCCGACGCCTAAAAGCATATTGAAGAAGCGCAGTGGCTGCCCAACGTGCAAACCACCAATCACTAGTGCAATGATCATAATGACGAATGCAGCTATATTGGCATGACGTAATTGGTTTTCACTCAACATACCCAGTCTTCGGCTTGCATACGCCAACAAATATAAACCTGCCGCTGACTGCCCCAATACAGTGAAAAAAACGAGTGGAAGTTCGTGCATATTATACCTCTGCTGGATTTTGTAATTTACCGCTCTTTTCACCACAAGGTTTGGCATCTTTATGCGGTTTAATCACAATATTAGGATTAGTAAGAGACGGATTTGGCATGGGGGCGACCCCACTAATATTGCCATGACGTTCACGTAGAATATTGATATCGTCAAAATCCAATGCACGTTGTGGACAGGAGTCAACACAAACCGGTTTCATCCCTTTTTCGACACGTTCATAGCATCCATCGCATTTACTCATCAATTTTTTCTTTTCGTCATACTGCGGTGCACCGTATGGACAACGTAACTCGCAGTAACGGCATCCAACACAAATGGTTTGGTCTACCACGACTAACCCATCTTGCTCACGTTTATGCATCGCCCCTGTTGGGCAACCTTCAACACATGTTGGGTTAGAACAATGATTACAGGAAATTGATAGATAGTAGTTATAAACATTCTGCTGCCATATCCCCTCTTGCTGCTGCCAACTACCACCACCAAACTCATACACCCGACGAAATTTAGGCCCTAAATCAAGGTCTTTCTCATCTTTACAACTCACCTGACACGTTTTACATCCTGTGCATTTTGTTGAGTCGAAATAAAAACCATACTGTTTCATTTGTCGCTCCTTATGCACGTTTCACGTCAACTAAGTTAGTATGTTGTGGATTCCCTTTAACGAGAGCTGAAGGCTGTTGTGTGGTTAGTGTATTGATACAACCACCGATATCGACCCCTTCCTCATTGACTTCCCGCCAAGCACCTTGCGGAACCGCAATCACCCCCGGTAATACGCGCTCAGTCACTTTCGCTTTAATATGCATACGTCCGCGGTCATTGAAAATTTCAGTCATATCACCATCTTGAATACCACGAGTTGATGCATCAATTGGGTTAATCCAATATTGATGAGGCACGGCTTCACGTAACACAGCAATATTAAAATACGATGAATGCGCATGGCCTTTATCGTGATAGCCCGTCATTTGCAGCGGATATTTTTGCTTAGTTTTTTTGTTTTCAACACCTTCCGTATTCACACAATATTCAGGCACAGCAGGAATTCGCTGGTCAGTAGGGTATTCCCACTCTTTCGCTATCTTAGCGAGCCTTTCTGAATAAATTTCAATTTTACCCGATGGGGTTGGTAATGGCGCAGTTTCAGGTGAGTCTCTGAATGGTTTTAATGCAATATAATCTGCACTGTTTGCCAATTTCCTATCAACAATTCCCATGTCATTCGTTTCTTCAAATGTTGGCAAATGGGGATTTTTTTCTCGCATTAGGTTATAGCAATGTTCTATCCACTGCTCATGAGTACGACCTTCGGTAAATTGGTCTTTAATACCCAGCTTTTCAGCAATATCCGTTAAAACATCATAAGATTGGCGACACTCCCATAATGGCGTAATCGCATTTTGTAGACGAATAGCATAATGGTAAGCACCGCTTGCATACGAATTATTAATTAAATCATTCGATTCAACACTGGTCACATCGGGTAGAATCAAATCCGCATATTTAGTCGATGGTGTCATATGCGTATCCCAAACTAAAATAAATTCACATAGGGATTCATCTGTTAGAATTTTATGGGTTTTGTTCAAATCAGAATGTTGATTACCCGTGACATTACTCGCATAGTGCCATAAAAATTTCACGTTGGTTTCAAGACGCTCTTTACCGAGCAATGTTGAATTTGTTGCGGTCATTTCGGTTCCGCGCGCAATCGCATCGGTCCACATAAAACACGGGATTTTGGTTTTAACTGGGTTTGGAATAGCAAAACCAGGCACAGAATACGCCACGTTACCTCCCCATCCTCCCGCATTCGTCCCAGGGCGTCCAATATGCCCCGTGACAATCGGTAACATCATCACTGCCCGGGCCGCTTGCTCTCCCGATGCGGTTCTTTGTAATCCCCAGCCTTGAGAAATCCACGCTGCTTTTGCATTACCCAGCTCACGAGCCAACTGAACAATACGGGTTGGCGAAACACCTGTAATTTGGCTAGCCCACTGAGGTGTTTTTTCAACACCATCATCACCGAGCCCTAAAATATAATCCTTATATGAGCCATTTTGTGGCGCTGACTCAGGAAGTGTCTGGCTATCCCAGCCCACACAATATTTCGCTAAAAAAGCCTCATCCGTTAATTGTTCTTTAATTAATGTATGGATAATTGCAGCCACAAGCGCACCGTCAGTGCCCGGATAAATCGGGATCCATTCAGCGCCTAGCGTTGTCACGCTATCAGTACGACGCGGGTCAATAATAATCACTTTGGCTTGGCTTTTTTCTAATGCTTTTAAGGTTTCATAGAACTGACCACCACCGGACATACGCGTTTCCGCAATATTATGGCCGAACATCACGACTAAATCGCTATTCGCTATTTCAGACAGTAATGAATCATCTAACTTGCCATAGACATACGGAATAACACCGTTTATTTGTGCAGTTGAGTAAGTTCCATGTTGATCAAGAAACCCACCTAGTTGGTTTAATAGACGCTTGCAGGCATTACGCCCTTGCAAATTAGCACCGGTAGACCCTGAGCCATACTGGTAGTAAATCGCTTCATTACCATAAGTATCAATGGTTGAGCGCAGTTTTTGTGCCACAATCGTCGTCGCTTCGTCCCAGCTGATCCGTTTAAACTTTCCTTCCCCCCGTTTACCTGTACGCAATAATGGGTATTTCAAGCGGTCTGGGTTATAGGTTTTCCAACGAACAGAGCGCCCTCTCAAACAGGGGCGTATTTGATGTAAACCAAATTGGGTGTCGTCATACATGGTTTCATTCGATATGCGAGTAATAACGTCATCTTTTACATGCACTTTGAGTGGGCAGCGGCTACCACAATTGACTAAGCATGCACTGTATTTGATTTTTTCGCTGACTTCGTCGGGTTGGATTGTGATAGTGGGTGTTGCTTGAGCGGAAAAAGGTAGAGAGATGGAGCTGGCAATAGCTGTTGTCGTGGCGACAGAGGCAGAGGCTTGAATAAACTGTCTCCGACTCAGCGCTTTTTCCCTGATTTTATTGATCATTACATTGCTACCTCATTAATTATTATAAATTGAATTACTTAGTATTCTTATAGTAATTAGATAGTAGCCTTATAAAAACAAGGGTTAATTGACGTGTATCAACACAAGCAATAATTGAGCTATTAATGATAAATAAACAATATAATAAGTTTCTTTATTTGGTATTTTAATGGTAACTAACCATGGGTTAGCTGAAAAATAACAAGGAAAACCAACTAGTTGATTTTCCTTAGAGAATAACAATCTATTTAAAATTTCTAGCGTCAAGCTGCCTATTGTGGCTAGCGGCAATTAAACGGAAACTTTTTCTGTAATAGAAATAAAGTCCTTCATCGCTTCTACCGTAGGGCCATCAACACAGTAATGGGTGAATTCATCCGTTTCGCTATTAGAGGCCATTGTTACCCCTACTTTACGGTAACTCATGGTTGATGGCACCGTTCTCCCTGCGGAACTGTGTACCTCAGATAAACCGATTTCCATAAATTTACTTAGGTTAGCTAAACGTACTCCCGCACCTGCCATAATCTGTGGGCCATTAATTTGCTGGCTTTTTTCATGGAGTTCTTTCAAAAGCGGTAAACCCAACTCCGCACTTTGTTGCTGCCCAGAAGTTAAAATACGCGCAACACCGAGCTCGTTTAATTGTTCTAAAGCTAATAATGGGTTAATACACATATCAAATGCGCGGTGGAAGGTAATATTCATCCCTTGTGCAATTTCCATCAACGTATGCATCCTGTTGATATCAATGCGCCCTTCACTATCCAATATACCGATAACGGCACCTGAAAACCCCATTTCCTTAATCATAATTAAATCTTCACGGATCACGTCAAATTCGCTGATGTTATAGCAAAAATCGCCACCACGAGGACGAATAATAGGATGAACTGGAATATGCAGTTTCTCTTTCGCTAATTTCAGGTAACCATAACTGGGGGTCAGGCCACCGTCTGCAGCACCAGAGCATAGTTCGATACGATCTGCACCATATTCTTGAGCCACTTGGGCACATTCAATTCCGAAACAACAGATTTCCAGTTTTGCCATTACGACCTCCGAAATAGAGCAATAAAACACGGGTTTTATATGCCCCAAAATAATGAAAAAAATTTAATGTTAAACGTTAACAATTCGCTTAATAATGCCATTTATTGGAAAATGTTATCGGATAGACATCACAGCACTAAAAGTTAACGTGTACTATTAATCAATAACGTTAATTGCATCACTTATTTTTCACTTTCAATTATCTTTTTTAGCGTGAAAGGATGGTATTTAACCGTTATTTCACCATTTGACACTGCTAATGTTGGATTTGGCAACCTTTCTTGCTGCCCTTTGGGTTGGCTTACTTTAATACGATACCCTTGGGGTAAAGGATCAGGTAATAACTGGAATGCTGCGGTTTCTAGCTGACTCGGCTCAACATCAATCACCATTTCGATATGTTCCCAACTTTCTTTCGGGTAAATTTTGTCTTTTGGGAAAGGCAATTCAATAATAAATACATCTTGACCCGCGACGTTTAATGGCTCTTTTAACTCATATAAACGAATTGGCCTGCCATTGATAACATTGTCAGATAAAAGCTCAGCGCATCCCATTAACCCTTGATGCCAACGTTCTGCAGTTGCCATATGATGGCAACGCACCGAAATATGATCTATCGGAAAAGATGACAATGATAAGTTCAATTCCTGCGCCAACTGTTGTAATTTACCCATAAACACAGGTAGGTCATCCCATAAATCTTGTAATTGCGAAATTTTGCTAAATTGTGGCATCTAAAGCCCTCTCTTTACAAAAACTTATCTGCTAAACAATGGCGCAGACTGTAGCATGAGAGCCCCAAAATGTGGTATAAAACCTGCCGATTTTTCTCTTCAACCTTTTAGTTATACGCATGTGATGGCACAATGCGGTAACTATGGTTCGTAATTTAAGGTAATTCGGTGAATATTCAGGCGATTCTTTCAGATAAAATTAGTGCTGCGATGTTAGCAGCGGGTGCTCCAGAAGGCAGTGATGCACTTGTGCGTCAGTCCGCTAAAGCTCAGTTTGGTGATTATCAAGCGAATGGAGTGATGGGCGCGGCTAAAAAGATGGGGATAGCTCCGCGACAACTGGCTGAACAGCTTGTTAATCACTTAGATTTGGAAGGGATTGCCAGCAAAGTTGAAATTGCCGGCCCTGGCTTTATTAATATTTTCCTTGAACCAACGTGGGTTGAAAAACACGTTGAAGAGGCATTAGCATCACAACGCCTAGGCGTCGCACCAGTCAAGCCTGAAACGATTGTCATTGACTATTCAGCGCCTAATGTCGCAAAACAAATGCACGTGGGTCACTTGCGTTCAACCATCATTGGTGATGCAGCTGCACGTACCCAAGAATTTATTGGTCATAAAGTCATTCGTGCCAACCACGTCGGTGATTGGGGTACGCAATTTGGTATGTTAATTGCTTATCTTGAAAAAGTGCAAAATGAAGATGCCACCGATATGGCGCTTGCTGACCTCGAAGAGTTTTATCGCGAAGCTAAAAAACACTACGACGAAGATGAAGAGTTCGCAGTACGTGCTCGTGGCTACGTTGTAAAATTGCAATCCGGTGATGAATATTGCCGCCAAATGTGGCGCAAATTAGTCGATATCACTATGCAGCAGAACCAAGAAACCTATCGCCGCTTAAATGTCACATTGACCGAAGATGACGTGATGGGTGAAAGCTTATATAACAGCATGCTTCCAGGCATTGTTGCTGACTTAAAAGCCAAAGGTTTAGCCGTTGAGAGTGAAGGTGCAACAGTTGTTTTCCTTGATGAATTCAAAAATAAAGAAGGCGAACCAATGGGCGTGATCGTCCAGAAAAAAGATGGTGGCTTCTTGTATACAACAACCGATATTGCCTGTGCTAAATACCGTTATGAAACCTTACATGCTGACCGCTCACTTTACTATATTGACTCACGCCAACATCAACATTTGATGCAAGCATGGACCATCGTCCGTAAAGCAGGTTATATCCCTGAATCAATGGCGCTTGAGCACCATATGTTCGGTATGATGCTAGGTAAAGATGGCAAACCGTTTAAGACTCGTACTGGTGGTACTGTTCGTTTATCAGACTTGCTTGATGAAGCGGTTGAACGCGCTCAAACATTAATCCGTGAGAAAAACCCGGATATGCCTGAAGATGAATTGCTTAACGTTGCGAATGTGGTTGGTATTGGGGCAGTTAAGTACGCTGACTTATCCAAAAATAGAACGACTGATTATATTTTCGATTGGGACAACATGTTAGCTTTCGAAGGAAATACCGCACCGTATATGCAATATGCGTATACCCGTGTGGCCTCTATTTTCAAGAAAGCCAATTTAACCCACGCAGACCTAACTCTGCCTATTTCATTACAAGACCCGCGTGAAATTGCGCTTGCAACACGTTTATTACAGTTTGAAGAAACCATTCTCACTGTTGCACGTGATGGCACACCTCATGTGATGTGTGCTTATTTGTATGAGTTAGCCGGTTTATTCTCTGGTTTCTATGAGCACTGCCCTATCTTGTCAGCTGATGACGAAGCCCAGCGCCAAAGCCGCTTGAAATTAGCGGCATTAACTCAAAAAACATTAAAAACGGGCCTAGATACACTGGGCATTGAAACCGTTGAAAGAATGTAATTCAAATCTATAGGTTGTCTATTAACGGTTCACTTCGGTGAGCCGTTTTTGTTTGCGTTGCTTTGCTAACTTTGATGTTAATTTTTGCAATTCCTCAACATGTTCATTTGCGCAATTGCGAAGTATTAAGTTCCATTTGCAAAGTGTTTTTGCTTGTTCATAAAGTTCAGGGCTATGCGCCAACCTGTTATTCTGTTGTAACCAATGAGCAACGCTCGCCCAGTCCCATAACGGGGATGCGCCATTCAAGCGTTGTACGGGTGCTGGAAAATGGCCTTTACCTCTAGCCCCATCTTTCAATAAAGCCACTGCCTGGCGAGTTAGTCCTGTCAATTCGGCAATATCACTTAACCCAACTAAAGCGGAATCAATAGATTCCACTTTTATATTCAGCGATATACTTTCGATGTCTGTGATCGCTGTTTCAATGGCAAGATCTAAAGACTCCGCTTCCCTATCAAATTCTAAATAAACCGATTTACCATAGAAACACACCAATGCATCATCACAGCCTGCAGCAAATAAGGTATCAACTAAGCCTTCAGTATCTGCAGTCACACCAGATAGTGTTAATGTGAAAGTAAATGGTGCCATAATTATCCCATATAGTATGAATAAGCGGCCTAAGCCGCTTTGGTTTCGCATGCACTTCCATGATTTTCGGCGTTGACCAGACACTCATCATATGTGTTTTGTGTTCATCTACTACGTTACCACAGCGTAACTTACAAAAAGTATGTGATGAGTTCCCTGCACTAACCCAGAGCCAGCCATTTTCTATCGCATATTCAATAGCAGCCTGAATATGCTTGTTCGGATGTTTTTTCATTGACCCCCGAGATACATAACATAATCATTCCGTTGACATCGGTCAACAAATAATATTCAATGAATTGAATATCTCCCTATCACTTGATTGTTGTAACAACAACCCAGTCAATGTACCCCATAAATAGAGTGGGTTATTATTTTTATCAATGAAAACAATTGATTGAAATTTCATAAAATAATTTTGAAATTAATAATTCAGTTACTATGGGAATTAATTTAAGAACTCACTAGAAATTGAAGGGAACAGATCTATGGTTATTTTTTCCTTAACGACACAGATTACAGAGATAAAAAAGCCCAATTTTCTCATTAAAATTGGGCTTTAAAGGTTATTGACGGCTTATTAATTAGGCAACACTGCGTTTCATAAAATCACGAGGGCGGAACCCGAGTACATATAAAGCTACGAAATAACTTCCTGCACCAATAATCACGACGCCTATCAAACGTAGCATACGCATCAGCATATTACCGTCTTGCCAAGAAGGCATAAAGTGTAAAACACCAAACAGCACAGCGCCCATTACAATTAACGCTATCAATAATTTAAATATAAACCCTTTCCAACCGGCTAAAGGCTGAAAAATACCTTGCTTGCGCAGTTGCCAATAGAGAACTCCCGCATTAAAACACGCCGCTAACCCAATAGATAAGGCTAAACCTGCATGTTGTAAAGGGCCAATAAAGGCTAAGTTCATCAATTGGGTTAAAATTAAAGTGACAATCGCAATCTTCACTGGCGTGCGAATATTTTGGCGCGAATAAAAACCTGGTGCCAAAATCTTCACCAAAATCATGCCTGTTAACCCTACACAGTAAGCAATTAAGGCATATTGAGTCATTAATGAGTCATGCGCTGTAAAATTACCGTATTGGAATAGCGATACCGTTAATGCTTCTGCGAGTATTGCCAACCCTAACGCACAGGGTAAAGCAAGTAATAAACAAAGACGCAGTCCCCAGTCCATTAATTGGCGATACTCATTTTGATTACCACTCGTGAAACTTTTAGCTAATGATGGTAATAAAATAGTGCCAAGAGCCACACCAAGCACCCCTGATGGCAATTCCATTAGCCTATCAGCGTAATACATCCATGACACTGAACCAGATTGTAAAAAAGAAGCAAATATTGTGTTGATAATTAAAGAAATTTGCGCAACTGAAACCCCGATAATTGCCGGCCCCATCATTTTCATTACACGCCAAACCCCTCTATCACGAAATGACAGGCGGGGTAACACTAACATGCCCACTTTTTTAAGATGGGGTAGCTGGTAGACAAGTTGCAAAACACCGCCAACCAACACAGCCCACGCCAATGACATAATGGGTGGGTTAAAGTAAGGCGCGGCGAAAGCAGCAAAAATGATCATGCTGACATTGAGTAACGTTGGCGCAAATGCAGGGACCGAAAAACGGTTCCAAGTATTCAGGATTGCGCCTGCGAGAGAGGCCAGTGAAATCAGAAAAATATAAGGAAATGTAACCCGTAAAAGATCCGTCGTCAGCGCAAACTTATCAGCGTCATCGGTAAAGCCAGGTGCGGTGACATAAATGATCCAAGGGGCTGCAATCATACCAAGGATGGTCACAATCGCTAAAGCGAGGGTTAGCATCCCTGCAATATAAGCGACAAATGTACGGGTGGCTTCCTCTCCCTGCTGGTTTTTATATTCCGCTAATATCGGGACAAAGGCTTGTGAAAAGGCACCTTCAGCAAAAATTCGACGTAAAAGATTCGGTAATTTAAAGGCGACAAAAAAGGCGTCAGCCGCGGCTCCTGCACCGAACACTCGGGCGATAATAGCGTCACGAATAAACCCAAGCACACGAGACATCATGGTCATGGAGCTTACTGCCGCCAATGATTTTAATAAATTCATGATTGATAGACTAAAAGAATACAATCGCATCAGTTTAACAGTGTGCACTGCAACTGACTACGATTGAAAAGTAAATTAGGAATTTAGGCTTTATTCAGTGCCCAAGTGTTATCTGTCAGCGCCGTCAATACATGGTCACGCCACTCACCGTTGATTTGTAAGTATTGCTTTGCATAGCCTTCCCGTTCAAAGCCAAGCTTGGTCAATAAATTACCACTACGCATATTATGAGGCATATAATTTGCCATAATTCGATGTATTTTTTGGTGTTGCTGCATGTAACGGATAGTTTGGGTTAGTGCCTCATACATTAGGCCTTGACCTTGCCATTTTTCACCTAGTGAATAACCTAGATAACATGCATAAAATGAGCCGCGCAATACATTACTAAAATTCGCTACTCCCATCACTTCGTTTTCTTCTTTATCTAATAGTACGAAATGGAAAGCGCTCCCTTCTCGATGCATTTCATTCATGACTTGTAACCGATTCTGCCAACCTGCTGGCTGATAATGAGATTTGTCCCTGATGGGTTCCCATGGAATTAAAAAGTCTTTGTTCAGGCTGTAATAATCAGCTAGTCGATAGTTATCACGTTCATAAGTCAAACGAATAACCATTCTATCAGTGACAAGGCGCACTTTCGGTACATTTGAACGATAACCAAACATCGTTAACCCTTAATTAATAAAAAGCCAGATATTTTCTCTCTTTCCAAGCCAATAACTTAGAACGCTAAAGTGTAGCTTACAATGCGTTGACGAAAAACATATTATGTAAATTAAAATACCAATACATCACTAAAGCCACCAGCAGTCTATGCTTTGATAATTAATAATATTCTAAATAATTCGCTCTGTGACTAGGCGACTAGAGAGGATAGATTGGGGAGCATGCACGAGTATGTGACCCAAGTAGCCGAACGCAGTCAACACCGTCACAGAGTGAAGTATGACGAATATTTATCGATAAAAATATATCATCTATTACCCCGCAATATACTGATATTATTGATACGTAATTTTAAAAACATTCCCTCTTTGCTATTTTTCTAATGGTGTCTCATGGCGCAGGTGTCACGGGCAAGAAGCCTTGGTAAGTATTTTCTCCTATTTGACAACATGTTGGTTGTCCTCGGCTTTTTTGTCGTTTTTCCACTTATTTCTATTCGGTTTGTTGATCAGCTGGGTTGGGCTGCCGTGGTGGTGGGTTTTGCCTTAGGAATTCGTCAGTTTGTTCAACAGGGTTTGGGGATTTTTGGCGGTGCTATTGCTGACCGATTTGGCGCAAAACCCATGATTGTCATTGGGATGTTATTACGCGCCAGTGGTTTTGCGGTGATGGCCGTGGCCCATGACCCTTGGGTATTATGGTTATCTTGCGTCCTCTCAGCACTGGGTGGCACCTTATTTGACCCTCCACGAACCGCATTAGTGATTAAATTGACCCGCCCGTATGAACGCGGCCGTTTTTATTCTTTACTCTTAATGCAAGACAGTGCTGGAGCCGTTATTGGCGCGTTGATTGGTAGTTGGTTATTGCAATATGACTTCCATTATGTCTGCTGGGTTGGCGCTGCAGTTTTTATCATTGCGGCCATCTGCAATGCTTGGTTATTACCCGCTTATCGGATCTCAACCGTCAGAACCCCTATCAAAGAAGGTATGGGGCGCGTACTAAAAGACAAACGTTTTGTAACTTACGTTGTCACTTTAGCGGGCTATTTTATGTTGTCAGTTCAAGTGATGCTTATGTTTCCGATTGTTGTCAACGAGTTAGCGGGGACACCAACTGCCGTCAAATGGATGTATGCGATTGAAGCCGCGATATCATTAACATTGCTTTACCCTATTGCGCGTTGGAGCGAAAAACATTTTCGCCTTGAACACCGACTCATGGCCGGGCTATTTTTAATGAGTCTCAGCATGTTTCCAATTGGCATGACAACCTCTCTCAATACGTTATTTGCTCTTATTTGCCTCTTTTATCTCGGCACAATAACCGCTGACCCTGCTAGAGAAACATTAAGCGCGTCACTTGCTGACCCTAGAGCCCGAGGCAGCTATATGGGTTTTAGCCGCTTAGGCCTTGCTTTAGGCGGAGCTGTCGGTTATACCGGTGGCGGCTGGATGTACGATATTGGCCACCAATGGAATATGCCACAATTACCTTGGTTCTTATTAGGGATCATCGGTTTTATCACTTTATGGGCTCTTCATAAGCAATTTAACCGTAAAAAAATTGAAACAGTCATGTTGAGTGGGCAGTAATGCGCTAAACTAGCGGTGTTACTGTAAAAGGAGTCTTTATGAAGAAGTTTTTAATCGCTGCTATGGTGGGCTTTCTCACTCTTTTATCGGGCTGTAGCCAATTATCTGAGTTTAGTATTAGTGAGTCACAAATTAATAATTACCTTGCTAATAAAGTAAAATATGACCATAAAGTCGGCATTACGGGTTTTGCTGATGCAGATATTCAGCTCGCGAATTTAAAATCAGAAATCGGCCGTAGTGAACCAGGAAAAGTCGCGTTAACGGGGGATGCAACCGTTAAATTAGACTCGCTGATTGGTAAAGCGGAAGCACAAATTAACCTGACACTCACTGCGCGTCCTTACTTTGATGCCAAAACAGGTTCAATTTACTTAAAAGAATTGAATATTAGCAATTACAAAGTGATGCCAGAAAATATGGATACCGCTATGTCAGCTGTTATTCCTTACTTAAACAGTTCACTTGAAACTTTCTTTGAAACTCAGCCTGTTTATGTGTTGAATCCAGATAATGGTGCTGCTGAAGCAACCGCGAAGAAACTCGCTAAAGGGCTGGAAATCAAACCGGGCAAACTGGTCATTCCATTAGTCGATTGATTTTAACCATAAATAATTTCGATTGATAAAAGCATTAAAGGCAACAGGAAAATCTGTTGCCTTTCTTATTCGTTCAAACTCAATCAAAATTATTAATCAACACTGACGACTAAAGTAGAGTAATACCCAGAATCAAAAGTGACAGCGTCACAATCACTCCGTATCTGAGTCAAGTTCATCACGCAGTGCGATAACTGCATCACGGGTAATTTGGGCTAAAGTACGGTAAAATGGGGTTGTTGCATGGGCCTCAACCTTCCCTAAAAAGCTGCCATACCAGCTAAGAATATAGCTATCAAATAGTTCTTCTTGAGCGGCGGTTTCATCTTCCGCCGCTTGGTCTTCCAACCAAGAAGCTGCGAGTAGTAAAGCACCAAAGGCATCGGCTGGCGCATTCGTCAAAGACATTCCTCTCACAGTTAAAAATTCGCGAACCTCTGCTTCTGTAATTTCAGAATCGTAATCATTCGCTAACATTGAAACTGCTGGGGATCCACCTGCAAACAGAGCTTGGTAATCCGCATTAACCGCATTGATATCGAGATCTTTCGCCATGCGTGACCACAACTCATCTTGTTCCAATGGCCATGATGCTTTTAATTTATCTTGAGCAATCATATCAATAAGCGGCTTTACGAGGCTATCAGAGGGACTACGTTGAAATAGTGTCCCCAAAATACGGCAGACGATTGAAAATTCGTTCATATATTATCCTATTTTACAGATTCAGTAGTCACACCTCGTGACCGAAGCAGTTACTTTCAGTATATCGAAAAAATAGGAAAGATATTAGGGGTGATGATTGCGAGTGATCACAAAGACCACTCGCAACAAAGAAGTGGCTAATAACCGCGTTGCATATCAACCACACCAACAGGGGCTTGGCCTGCTTCAATGCGTTCAATATTACTGACAATCATATCCATGGCTTCTTTCGGTTTTGTAAAGGCCGCAACATGGGGAGTGATAGCGATACGTGGATGTGTCCAGAACGGGTGCATTTGCGATAACGGCTCACTCGCAAAAACATCCAGTGCAGCACCTGCAACTTGCCCTGATTCAAGCGCTACAAGCAAATCTTGTTCAACCAAATGGGCTCCACGTGCAAGGTTAATGACATATGCCCCTTGCTGTAGCTGGCTAAACAGCTGCTGGTTTAAAATTCCCACCGTTTCTGGTGTACTTGGCAGAAGGTTAATAACCACACGGGTACCAGAAAGAAAACTGGCTAATTGGTCATTACCAAAATAACTTTTCACGTTATCAAGTTGCTTTTCAGAGCGGCTCCATGTTCTTACATGAAAACCAAAGCTAACTAAGCGCTTTGCAACGGCTTGCCCTAATGCACCAGCCCCCATCACACCGATAACAAAATCTTCGTGTTGATAAGCTGGTAACTGCTTCCATTGACGCTGTGATTGCAACTGCCGGTATTCATCCATGCGACGAAAATAGCTTAACACTTTCGCGCAAGCGTACTCTTCCATTTGGATCGCCATACCCGTGTCTTCCAAACGCATGACAGGAACGCCTGCTGGTAAGGTGCCAGGTTTGTCTTGTTCTTGCTTTAAAATAGCATCCACACCCGCACCTAACGCGAAAATACCTTTTAAATCACTTCGGCCAGCAAGGCATTCATAAGGCGGTAACCAAACCATGGCATAATCCGCACTTTGGTTATCCCCTTTTTCCCATTGGCGAATATTCACCTGTGGTAATCGCGCTTTCATACCGTCAATCCACTGTTTTGAATCAAAAAATGGATGGTAAAATAAAATATTCATGGCAACTCCTCTTTGGTTTCTAACAGAGTGTGCCGAATGGCATTTCTTTTCAAGTTAATCAAGCCTATACACGCTACTCAATCAGAATTTTGTTAACTAGCTAACGGTTTTTACCTCCACGACTTGCCGTTTTAAATTAACATCAAAAGTATTATTTACCTTAGTCGGTCACATTTAAGATTAGATAATAATCAAATTGTTTTTTATTTAGCTAAACAGCAACAAAAGTCGGAAAAAGGAGAAATAGGGAGTTGACGTAAGACGCTATTTTCCCTATAGTAGCGCCCCGTTGCAGAGCAGGTTTTTATTCCCTACTCCACAACAGATTTAGAAAAACGGTGAGGTGTCCGAGAGGCTGAAGGAGCACGCCTGGAAAGTGTGTATACGGCAACGTATCGAGGGTTCGAATCCCTCCCTCACCGCCATTTTTCTTCTAGTTCTTACCCTCTCTTTCTTGATATTCCATCCCTTTGTTTTGTTTCTCTTTCGGTTCTATACCTACTCCTTGTGCATGGTATTCACGGCTAATATCTTCCCAGAGTTCTGCATTTTCTACTCCTGCTACTTTTGGGTCAAACACTGGGTCAACACCGAGTTTTTCCTGCCGCTCAAAGTCACGCAGTGCCCGTAATGCAGGTTTTGATAGGAAGACAATGGCGATAAGATTGAGGTAGCTCATGCTACCGAACCCGATATCACCAAGACTCCACATTAAACTGACTGATTGCACGCTTCCTATAAAAACAATAATCAAAAATACAAATTTCAGTATCAATTTGAGAATGGGGTAACGCAATTTTCTATCAAGATAAACAATTGTGGTTTCTGCGATATAGTAATAAGCCATCAATGTTGTGAATGCGAATAAAAATACAGCGATTGAGACGAATCCTGACCCTGCGGAAGTAAAGACGGTTGATACCGCCATCTGAGTCCATGCGGTTCCTGCTGCAACCCCGGGGACATATTCAACTAAGGCCGTTGCCGAACCATCGGGAAAAACGTTATACATATTCGTGACAAGGATCATCAGACCCGATGCTGTACATACAACGACAGTATCAATATAAATCGAAAATGCTTGGATCAGCCCTTGTTTTACAGGATGGCTTACCTCAGCGGCTGCAGAGCTAAATGTGGCTTCACCCGCACCGGCCACATTGGAAAAAACAGCACGACGCACACCCCATGAAACAGCCGTACCAATAATACCACCGAATACAGCGTCCATTCCCATCGCACTGCGGAAAATTAAACTGAACATAGCCGGCACTTGTTCGTAATGGCTACCCAAGATGATCACCATCATGACGATATAAGCCAAAGCCATAATTGGTACAATCTTATCTGCTGCACTCGCAATACGTTTTATACCACCAAAAATTAGCCATGCCATCAGCACTGTCACAATGCCGCCTGTCGCAATTGGGGGTAAGTTGAATGAGGATTGGAAGGAATCCGCTATGGTATTGGCTTGAATACCCGGAACCAGTACACCATAAGATAGGCAAATAACGGCAGCCACCATAATGGCAAATGGCTTCAATTTTAACCCTTTCTCGATATAGTAAGGGGAGCCTCCACGGTATTGGTCATCAGAGCGCTGTTTGTATATTTGAGCGAGTGTGGATTCGATAAATGCACTTGCTCCGCCTAATAACCCCATGACAACCATCCAAAAAATCGCACCGGGGCCACCTGCGGCAATGGCTGTCGCCACCCCCGCGATATTCCCCACCCCCACACGTCCTGACAACGCTAAACAGAATGCTTGGAAGGAGGAAATGCCTTCTTTTGACGCTTTATTTTCCTTTAACAAACACACCATTTTAATAAGGTAGCGAAACTGTACACCGCGAGTCGCTAATGTAAAATAGAGCCCAACACCTAGCGATAATACCACTAATGCATTACCCCAGATGTAACCAACGATTGTATTAACGATGGCTTCCATTTTGTACTCCTTCGTTATTGTAATTGTTTATTTGTATTTGCAGGGTAAAAAAAACCTGAGTCCACTTGGGCACTCAGGTCAACGTTTTTACTGATGGATAAACCAGATAACCTTGGTTTGAGTATATTGTTCAAATGCCTCTAAGCCGTTATCTTTACCGCCAAAACCTGATTGACGAAAGCCACCAAACGGTGTTGTGATATTACCTTCACTAAAGCCATTGACTGAAACAGTGCCTGCGTTAATGCGCTGTGCAATTTGCATGGCTCGGTGAATGTTTTGACTATAAAATGAAGCCGCTAAACCATATTGAGTGTCATTGGCAAAAGCGACCGCTTCATCATCTGTTTTAAAGGATGTAACGGCTAAGATAGGGCCAAAAACTTCATGCTTAAATAGCGACATGTCAGGTGTGACCTCATCAAAAATTGTCGGCTCGATGTACCACCCAGCACCTAATTCATGATGGATTTTCCCACCCGCAATTAATTTTCCTCCCTCTTTTACCGTGGTATCTAAAAAGGATTTTACTTTCTCAAAATGAGCCTGTTCGACCATTGGCCCAATTGAAACATCCGCTTGCCTTGGGTCACCCACTTTCCATTCTTTAACCGCTACAGCAAGCTTGTCTAATAGTGTTTTTTTGATACTTTCATGCACAATTAAACGAGAACCGCAGCTGCAATTTTCACTCATATTCCAAAAGGCAGCCGCCATAATATGTGGAATTGCCGCGTCAATGTTTGCATCTTCAAACACTACTTGAGGACTTTTACCGCCACATTCGAGCACAATTTCCTTTAAGTTACTTTCGGCGGAATATTTTAAAAATAAGCGTCCCACATCTGTTGAACCGGTGAATGACACCATATCAACATCATTATGGCGACCAAGGGCTTCCCCGACTTTTTCACCTAATCCACAAACTAAACTTAATGCACCTTGAGGGACACCTGCCTCATAGGCCAGTTCCACCATACGATAGGCACTTAATGAGGTTAATTCGGCAGGCTTCACAATCACCGAGTTGCCTACAGCAAGTGCAGGAGCCACTTTCCATGCAAACATTTGAGCAGGAAAATTCCACGGTAACACCGCCCCAACCACGCCAATAGGCTCGTGCACTATCAGCCCCAATTCTTGATGGCTTGTCGGTGCAATTTTGCCAAACAGTTTGTCAATCGCTTCGGCATACCAATAAAAGGTTTCAATGGTTGCGGGTAAATCAGTATTTAAACATTCAGTGATAGGCTTACCTGCATCTATACAATCTAGTGCCGCTAGTTCTTCACTGTGCAGTTCAATGAGACTAGCCCACTTAAGCATGATAGCTTTACGTTCTTGAGGTGATAACCCGCGCCATTCACCTTGATTGAACGTGTCACGTGCTACCTGTACAGCGACATTAATATCGTTCGCATCACCGTCAGCAATAAAACCAATAACGCTATTATCGATTGGGGTACGGTTTTCTAATTTATTTTGCTGCTCTGCATGCCCTGCAATTAAATTGCCAGCCCACAGTTTTCCTTGTTTTGCTCGTTCAAATACCTGCTGTTGGGTCATGGTCATATTTCCCCCTAGCGTTTAATCAATTTAATGAATTCATCGCGTTCTTGAGACGCTATATTTGACAGAGGCAAACGGACCGGGCCTACATTAAATGTGCCATTCAAGCAACCCGCTTTGGCTTTTTGGTTATAGTTCCCTGATTCCATTGAGTAAATTGCAGGATAAATTTCATTCATAATCTGCTTAGCGAGTTGCCAGTCACCCGCTTGCGCCGCATTAAAAATAGCAACTTGCTCTGCTGGGAATACATTCCCAGCTCCTGCTATCCAACTTTTTGAACCCCAAAAGAAAAAATCCACTGGTTGGTCATCACAACCACAAATGACCTCAAAATTTTTGAATGGTGTTTGTAATAGATGCAGTGCTCGGCTAAAGCTTCCACTGCTTTCTTTGATAGCGACAATATTGTCAATTTCAGCTAGCTTGATAACCGTTTCAATGTCAATTTCAATACCGATCCGAGCTGGGAAGTTGTACATAATAATGGGTAATGGTGTTGATTTTGCGACTTTTTCATAGTGGGCGTACACCCCTTGCTGATCCGGTAAACTATACGGTGGTGGCGATAACATTAATCCTTCATAGCCCAGTTCTTGAGCTTGTTTCGCTCGTGCAATGGCACCTTCAGTTGATAAGTCGTTAATACCCGCAATTAGTGTCACTCGCCCTTTTGCAATTTTACAAACCGTAGACAGCACGGTTTTACGTTCATCTTCATTTAATGCGTAATACTCTCCCGTGGTCCCGCAGACCACTAAACCGGTAACTCCGCGCTCAATAAGTTTTTCAGTTAACTCAGCAAGCGCACTGATATTTAATGTTAAATCATCATGAAATGGCGTGACTAAAGGAACAAGAATGCCATGGAAATTCATTTGAATTCTCCTCAATATTAAAGAAATCGCTCAATGGAAAAAGGGATGCAATCGATACTTGTCGGTTGCTGATGAATAAAACTATTAACGATATCTGCGGTGATCGCTGCTTGGGTTAGCCCTAAGTGTTGGTGACCAAAAGCAAAAATATAAGGACCTTTATGGTCGATCACCGGCAAAGAGTCAGACGTTGATGGGCGAAATCCCATCCACGGTGTAGATTGTTGGCTGTTCAATGGCGTTTTCAGCATCGGCTGCGCTAACGGTAGAAAATGTTGAGCGCGTTGCATATTGGCTGGACGCTTTAGCCCCGCATACTCCACGGTTCCCGCGAGGCGTAACCCTCGAGACATTGGCGTCATAATAAAACGTCTATCCATACTTGATACGGGTATTGATAATCGTCCCAATTCATGAGGCAACATCAAATGATAACCGCGCTCAGTTTCTAACGGCACATTGATGCGACTAACCATTCTCACTAGTGATTTGGAAAATGCGCCGCCTGCAATAACAATTTTTTGGCCTGTGAACTGGCCTTGGGTCGTTGTCAATACCGCTTGTTGATTCGACGTCGATGTAATTTCTGTTACTTCACAGTGGGTTAATACTTGTCCACCCGCGTGTAAAAACGCCTCAGTCAGCTTTTGATGTAATGCACATAAATCCACAACATGGCCGGTATCTGGATAAAAAATGCCCCCGATTTGGCTTTCGGATAAAGCGGGTTCGCGTGTTAGTAGCGCATCTTGATCAATTAATTGATTAGCTACACCAACACTTTGCAAATACTCACTGTGCTGGCTTAGCTTATCGAGCGTTTCTTTTTTCTCAGCCACCAGCAGTGAACCCTTCATTTTGACAAGATCACTTAATTGCCATTTCTGAATAAATACTTGCCATGAATCGAAAGCGGCACTGTTTAATGTCATCAATGTATGATGGATATGGGTAAAGGGCTTATGGCGCATGTTACCTAACAGCTTGATTAACCAAGGTGTTAACGGTAATAAGTAACGCCAATCCAGACGCAGAGGGCCCAATGGGTCAAGGAGCATTTTTGGAATTGATGTTAAAACACTCGGATCAGCAATCGGGAAAACCTGTTCTGTCGCAATATGCCCTGCGTTGCCAAATGAGGCACCTTGGCCAATTTCATGTTTATCAAGCAGCAACACTTGTGAGCCATTCGCTTGCACTGTCAGTGCGATACTCAAACCAATAATGCCACCACCCACCACGATCACTGGATATTTACGTTCCATTTCATACCCCTATGCCACCGAGATCCCAAAACGAAATGGATCTTGTTCATCTATCAATAAGGTATTTTTTCCGCTGATATAGGCATGCCCGCGAATAGTCGGAATAATGCCGTTTTCATCAGCCTGTTGAAAACTAGCCTGAAATTGGCTGCCAATGACGCTGGCTTGATGCCAGATTTCCCCTGCCGCCAGCTTTTTATCTGCAGCTAAGCAGGCGAGTTTAGCGCTAGTCCCTGTTCCGCAAGGCGAGCGGTCATATGCGCCACCTGGGCATAACACAAAACTTTGGCTATTAGCATTGGGGTGTGAACCGAATAATTCGATATGGTCAATTTCTTGGCCATCTTTACCGTAGATACTTTGGTCAACTAAGGCTTGCTTGATTTTTAAACTGACTTCTGTCAGTAATTTAATGTTTTGGAAATCAATGGCAACTGGCGACTGTTCAACAAGAAAAAACCAATTTCCACCCCAAGCGATATCCCCAATAACCGTGCCGAGATCTGGGACATCAACTCGTACCGCTTTGCGATAACGATACGAATACACATTCTGAATACTCACGCTACCATCTTGATGTAATTGTGCTGTTACATCTCCAACTGGCGTCTCGATAAGATGGTTGCCATAAGTGATATGCCCCAGAAAGTGCAACGAGGCCACTAAACCGATAGTGCCGTGACCACACATTCCCAAGTAACCTTGATTGTTAAAAAAAATCACGCCTGCTGTTGCCGCTGGGTTTTGTGGTTTACACAATAGGGCTCCCACTAGAATGTCATTACCTCTAGGTTCTAAAATCGTTGTACGACGCCAGATATCATGGCTATTACGCAAAATATCTAAGCGAACGGCCACGCTTTGTTGCCCTAAATCGGGAAATCCATCAATAACAAGCCGAGTTGGTTCCCCTGCGGTATGAGAGTCGATAACTTCAATTTTGGTATATTGAGATTGCATTGGTTAGCATCCTATCCATTATCATTGTTAATAGAATGATTGATTTTTGTTAACAACTCTTGATATCTTTCTAACAAACTTATGCGGTTTTCAGCACAATCTAAAAATATTTAACAGAATTAATAAAATTAATTTAATATTTCGGAGCGCGGCATGATCAATCTAAATAAATTGCTGTTGATTAGTCAGGAGAACATGCTATTTCCCGTTGATAATATTGATATTTTATTAAACCATTTAGGTTTGATTATGCCACTCATTAATACCTTGCCGAATGTAACCTTTTTTGTGAAAGACCATAATGCAAAGTATGTTTTGGCCAATGATAATTTAGCCACCCGCTGTAAAATCGATAGTGTTAACCATTTAGTAGGTAAAGGTGCTGAGGATATTTTTCATTCAGAACTCGGCCAAAGCTATAGCTCTCAAGATTATTTAGTGATGGAAAAGAAAATTAGCGTCATTAATAAGCTTGAACTGCACCTGTATAAAGCAGGCTTGTTGGGATGGTGCTTAACAACTAAGGTTCCTATTTTTAATACACGTAACCAAGTTATTGGGGTTGCAGGAATTTCAGTGGATTTACAAGATGTCAAATCGGTCAGCCCTAAACTGAATAACCAGCTTAGCCGTGTTGAGCGCTATATTAGTGAACATTTTGATATTGCGATAAAAATGACAACTCTTGCTGAAATATCTGGCCTTTCGCTTTCTCAATTAAACCGCCAGTTTAAAGCGATTTTTTTGATAACCCCCCAACAATATATTCAAAAGATGCGTCTGGAACATGCTATTGAACTGCTCGAAGATGATTTTTCAATTACTGAAATTTCCAGTAAATGTGCTTATGCTGATCACAGCGCTTTTTGTCGAAAATTCAAAGAAATGACCACAATGACACCTAGCCAATTCAAACGAATGCGTTCACGAATCGATAAACAAAAAGTATTGGCGTGATCGGGTATCATATCGGTTAATCTGTTTTTCCTTAATTTTGATAAGTCCCTTCTATTTCACTGCCACTAAATGTTTTTTATTCGATTATTCAAATAATTGCCGTAATTTTATCGTTAAAATTATAGGGTAGCTTCCTTTGGTTATCTCCTAACTTGAGATAGCTCTTATTGCAGAAATCAATCAATCGCGTATTGATATATCCCAATGCTGCGTCATAGTGCAGTGATGGGAAAGGAATACTCAATGACTATTTACGATCTGAAACCTAAATTTCAAGATCTTCTTCGTCCAATTGTTCATAAGCTATTTAGTGCGGGTGTTACCGCCAACCAAGTCACTTTGGCGGCTTTACTTCTATCCGTTATCAGCGGAATGCTATTACTTTTCATTCCAAATCCACACCTGTTTATTTTATTACCTTTCGTTCTGTTTATTCGTATGGCACTCAATGCGATTGATGGCATGTTAGCTAGGGAGCACAACCAAAAAAGCCACCTTGGTGCTATATTGAATGAGCTCGGTGATGTCATTTCAGATATTGCTCTGTACTTGCCATTTGCGGTTATTTTCCCTCAAGTATTTTGGCTTATTTTATTCATTCTATTTCTTACGCTACTGACTGAATTTATTGGTGTTATCGCTCAAGCCATTGGTGCGTCTCGCCGCTATGATGGCCCAATAGGTAAAAGTGATCGTGCATTTTTTTTCGGTGCGTTAGGGCTTCTCATTAGCATTTTTCCACAGATCATATTGTCTAGTTGGGTAAGTTATCTGTTTATCCTTTTAACTTTGTTGCTGTTTTATACTTGCTATAACCGTATTCGCCGTGCTCTTTGTGAATTATCTGCACATGAGAATAATAATTAAGGAAGAATTATGAACGTTCAAACAGATTATCTGACGCAACGTCCCGTTATTGAGTCCCAATTTACCACCAGTGACCATACTTCTCTTTTTTATCGACATTGGCCAGCAGAGGTTTCGACCAACAAAGCGGTTATTTTATTTCATCGTGGCCACGAACATTCCGGCCGTGTCGCCCATTTAGTCGATGAACTTAATCTACCTGACTATGCTATGTTTGCATGGGATGCCCGTGGACATGGCAGAAATGATGGCCCTCGAGGTTATAGCCCTTCACTCAGCACATCCATCAATGATGTCGATGAGTTTGTACGTTACATTTCCACTGAATATACTATTCCGTTAGAAAATATCATTGTTATCGGGCAAAGTGTTGGTGCCGTTCTTGTCTCCGCTTGGGTTCATGACTACGCCCCAAAAATTCGAGGGATGGTACTCGCCTCCCCTGCATTTAAAGTTAAATTGTACGTCCCATTTGCCCGAACAGGGCTTGCTTTAATGCAAAAAACGCGCGGCTTGTTCTATGTAAATTCGTATGTCAAAGCCAAGTATCTCACTCATGATGAACAACGCATTGATTCGTTTAATCGCGACCCATTGATTACTCGCCCTATTGCCGTCAATATTTTACTTGAACTGTATAAAACGGCTGATCGCATCGTTGCTGATGCGGGCGCAATTACTTTGCCCACCCAACTATTTATTTCAGGTAGCGACCACGTTGTTCACCATCGGCCTCAACATCAATTTTTTGATAAATTAAATACCCCAATAAAAGAAAAACATATATTACCCGGTTTTTATCACGACACTTTAGGAGAAAAAGATCGTCATATCCCGCTAGAGAAAATCCGTGATTTTATCGACAAATTATTCGCATTACCGCGCTACCAACATAATTATCAATATGAAGATATATGGAGTGCCAGCGCTGAAAAATATCGTTCACTCATGACTCCATTGCCTAAATGGTGCCCTAAAAATCTTGCTTATAAAATTATGAGCAAATCAATGAGTACACTAGGCAAAGCTTCTGAAGGTATTCGTATTGGTTATGACAAAGGGTTTGATTCAGGCTCAACCCTTGATTACGTATACCGCGATAAAGCCCAGGGTAAAGGCTTATTTGGCCGTGTTATTGATAGACAGTATCTCAACAGTATCGGCTGGCAAGGAATACGCCAACGTAAAGTTAACATTGAAAATATCATTCGACAGGCTATTCGTGACCTCACTGATAAAGGGACACCTGTGCGAATTATGGATATTGCCGCAGGCCAAGGCCGTTACATTTTTGACGCAATCAATGACTATGGCAAAGTCGAATCTGTCCTACTAAGAGACTATAGCCCTGTCAACGTTGAACAAGGCCGCCTACACATCAAACAGCGTTACCTTGAAGACAAAATTCAATTCACTGAAGGCAATGCTTTTGACGCTGATGATTTAGCTGCCGTTTCACCATCACCAACTATTGGTATCGTTAGTGGCTTATATGAACTGTTCCCCAGTAATGAAATGATAAAGGCGTCATTAAATGGGCTTTCTCGGGCAATTCCATCTGGTGGGCTATTAATTTATACCTGCCAACCATGGCACCCCCAAGTTGAGATGATTGCCCGTGTACTACCAAGCCACCAAGGTGGTCAAGCATGGGTTATGCGTTGCCGCAGCCAAGGTGAAATGGATAGCTTAGTTGAAGACGCGGGCTTTGAAAAATTGAATCAATCTATTGATAACTGGGGGATATTCAGCGTATCTATAGCCAGACGACGTTAATGCATTCAACATACTATGTAATTAGCAACGAATGATTAGCAGTGAATGATTGGCAGTGAATGATTGGCAGTGAATGATTGGCAGTAAATAATTAGTTGTTAATGATTGATGGTGAACCATTGCCATCAATCACTAATTTTAACCATCGCTAATACCCGTTGTTTATTGCGAGTAAAGCACCTATGCTGCTTAATACTCTCTGTTTTTCCAGTTATTTTTTTGATATCACCACCAGTTTGTTGCTATTTAAAGGAATAGAATAAAGGATGATGATTACAACCCGCGAGCCTCAAGAGACTATACCTCGACACAAAATAATATTGTCTGGTTTGCTATGGTTAGTTTTTTTAGCCCCTTTTTTCTTCTTAACTTATGGCCAAGTTAATACGTATACTGCAACGTTAGACCAGGTTCCGTCTGTCGTTTTTTCTTGGGAAACACATATTCCATTTCTTCCTTGGACTATCATTCCCTATTGGAGTATTGACATATTCTATGGGTTATCATTATTTATTTGTACGACCCGTAAAGAACAAACCATCCATGGCCTACGGCTTATCACAGCTTCTCTTGTTGCCTGTATTGGTTTTTTGCTATTTCCACTTAAGTTTAGTTTCCCTCGGCCAACCACTGATGGGCTATTTGGCTGGATGTTTAACAGCCTAGAACTATTTGACCTCCCTTTTAACCAAGCCCCTTCATTACATATTATTTTATTGTGGATCCTCTGGTTACGTTTTCGAGCCCATACTCCAATAAAGTGGCGCTGGTTACTTCATAGCTGGTCTATTTTAATTTTAATTTCAGTGTTGACCACATGGCAGCACCATTTTATTGATGTCGTTACTGGATTTGCAGTTGGCCTATTAATTAGCTATTTGCTTCCTATACAAACTCGTTGGCAATGGCACTACACGGGGTCCCCTCGCAGTTTTAAAATGAGCAAAAACTATGGAATAGGTTCTCTTGCTTGTTTTATTCTTGCTTTTATCTTCCAAGGATTTGCTTGGATACTATTATGGCCCGCTATCGCCCTCTTTTTTATTACCCTCGGCTATTTAGGGGCAGGCGCCAGCGTCTTTCAAAAAACACCTGAAGGAAATATTTCCCCTTCTGCTGCTATTTTATTACTACCGTACCGGCTCATTGCTTGGGGAACCTATCATTACTTCGCTAAGCACTGCGCACAACCCAGTATTGTTAATCAACATATCGTTTTGGGAGGCCGCCCACTATACGCTTTGCAAGCTCAAGCTGTTTTAGATATGACTTGCGAATGGCCTCGCAATTTTTACAGCAAAGGACTGAAATATTGTAGCCAACCGCAAATTGATTTGTTACCACTAAGCGCGGAAGATATCGAAAAGTCAGTCCATACTATGGATGAACTGATAAAACAGGGGCCGGTATACATTCATTGCAAATTAGGTTATTCACGAAGTGCGACTGTTGCTGTTGCATGGTTGGTACATCATGGCGATGCTAAAAACATAGAAGATGCCGTAACGTTAGTTGAACAAGCTCGCCCACAAGTTATTTTAAATACAGCAACGATAGAACAACTGAATGATTGGCACACCAATTACCATCTAAACCGAGTGAAAAATGAATACATTGATGAATAAACAGCAAGGTGAGGTCATCACTATTTTGACTCATAGTTGGCGTTATTTTGCTACTGGCTCTGTATTGGCACTATTTTGCCAATTCGCTTTGTTTTTCTATTCTAATTACTCTAAATATATTTTATTCGCCAATGTAATTATATTTATAATTTGCCAGTATTATATATATCGTCTCTGGTTAGATAACCATTTTTTTAAAATTATCTACACGCATAATGAAACGGAACAGTTTGATAATGCTTTGAATTGTTTATTTCCAAGCAAAATTAAACATCGTACGATGCAACAAAGGTGGTCTGGAACTAAACGCCTTTTCACACGAGCACTTGGGATAGCGCTGCTTCAATGGATAGGGCTATTGGCAGCAATAATAGCAGTTTAGTCGATTAAGTATTGACCAATTTATTATTTATAATGATTTATATTTACGATTAAAAAATAAAATGACTATTATTTATATGCACATCTAAAACAGGAACGTAACCATATAAAATATATTCTAACTATTTTTCTTTATAATATAACGTTTTTTTACTTTTGTTACTGAAAACGTTATGATAATTGTAGATTCATTGATACATAACAGATTTTTTTCAGGTTGCTAAGCGTATCCTTATAGGTACATCTTTCGTTTATTTTTCACCCTGTTATTTGGTAGGGTATAATGAGTACAAAAAAAATTAATAGGTTGCGCCCTTTTAGTGCGCTAATAGATTCTTGTTGGAAAGAAAAATATACGGCTACCCGCTTTATTAAGGATTTAATCGCGGGTATTACCGTGGGTATTATCGCTATCCCCCTCGCAATGGCTTTGGCTATCGCTAGCGGTGTTCCACCACAATATGGGCTATATACTGCGGCTATTGCAGGGATCATCATTGCAGTAACAGGTGGGTCTCGCTATAGCGTTTCTGGCCCCACGGCTGCTTTTGTGGTGATCCTCTACCCAGTCTCTCAACAATTTGGGTTGAGTGGGTTATTAGTCGCCACATTGATGTCGGGTATCATACTTCTTGCGATGGGGTTTGCTCGCTTTGGTAAGTTTATTGAATACATTCCCGTTTCTGTCACCTTAGGCTTTACTTCGGGAATTGCTATCACCATTGCCACAATGCAGATTAAAGATTTCTTTGGCTTGCAAATGGCGCATGTCCCAGAAAACTATGTTGATAAGCTAATTGCTATTGGCAATACATTCCCCACATTTCAATACAGTGACACTTTAATTGGGCTTTCAACCCTTTTGGTGCTTATCTTCTGGCCTAAACTAAAACTAAAACTTCCTGGCCATTTGCCAGCCCTTATTGTCGGGACTTTCGTCATGTGGGTGCTTTCATTATTTGGTATGGAAGTCGCGACTATCGGTTCTGAATTTAGCTATTTATTGCCTGATGGCACTGAAGGTAATGGTATTCCCCCTATTCTACCGCAGTTTATTTTGCCGTGGGAACTCCCCGGAAGTGCACCAATTAACTGGGCGATGATCACCGCATTAATGCCTGCAGCATTTTCTATGGCGGTACTGGGCGCAATTGAGTCACTGTTATGTGCCGTAGTATTGGACAACATGACGGGAACCAAACACCATTCTAATAGTGAACTTATTGGCCAAGGTGTGGGGAACATTGCAGCGCCTTTTTTTGGTGGGATCACCGCAACCGCTGCAATAGCTCGCTCCGCAGCTAACGTTCGAGCAGGTGCAACATCCCCTATTTCTGCGATTATTCACTCAATACTGGTGATACTCACATTATTGGTTCTTGCTCCAATGCTCTCTTATCTGCCATTAGCCGCTATGTCTGCATTATTATTGATTGTGGCTTGGAACATGAGTGCTGCAGGTAAGGTCGTTTACCTAATTAAACGTGCTCCTAAAGATGACATTATTGTATTAGTGTTATGTATGTCTCTAACCGTTCTATTTGATATGGTTATTGCCATCACTGTCGGGATTGTTCTCGCATCATTATTGTTTATGCGCCGTATTGCCAATATGACCCGTTCAACACAACTAGCAGAAACAGATGAAGAACAAAGCCGCTTAGTCGTAAGAATAAATGGCCCGTTGTTTTTCGCTGCTGCTGAACGTATTTTTGATGAGTTACGTGTCAAAAGCGCTGGCTATAAAACTATTATTATGCAATGGGACGCAGTACCTGTATTGGATGCGGGGGGCTTAGAAGCTTTCGAAAAATTCATAGATGCCGTTCGCAAAGATACCCATATCTTAGTTTGTGATATTCCGTTCCAGCCATTAAAAACATTGGCGAGAGCAAAAGTGGCACCTATTGAAGGCGTATTGAGTTTTTATAATTCAATGGATCATGCGCTTGAAGCCGTTAAAGCTATCGAACAAGCGGGTTCTATCGACACAGAAAAGCCAATAACAACACCTTAACTTAAGTATCAAACCAAACCGCCATGTTATTTTACATGGCGGTTTAGTATCACTCGCTGAAGCAAAACATCTCATTCCCTGCACTTTTTCCTTTTTCGCAGGCTATTTCCCTTAATTTTTTTGCTTTCACTTGGTCGATGGTCACCGTACCTGTATTATCTTCAGAAAATTTAAACGCTGCCATCCACTCTGCATAGCCCGGATAAGTCATCTCATTTGCCTTATCAAACCATTGTTGTGCTTGCTTTTCGTCTTTTGCAACACCTTTGCCATCTAAGTAAATAACACCAAGCAAAATAGGCGCAATAAAATAATCTGGGTTATTTAACGCATTAACCTCATTAAGAAGTTCTATAGACTGCTGATAATCCGTTTTACCCGCAATTGGGTTTATCAATGACTCTGCTAAACTGATTTTGCCACGCGTACTGCCCATTTCAACAGCTTTCGTCGCGTACTTACGAGCATCAATCAATTCCTGTGAAAAATAACTATCACTTAATAGATTGATATCTGCCAATAATGCATAACCATCCCCATTACCATTTTTTGCAGCTTCGTTTGCCCATAAACGCGCACTATTAAGATTTTGAAGAACACCTAAACCGGAAAAATACATTTGGGCAAGCTGATACTGGGCCTGAGCATCTTTCTTGGTTGCTTTTTGGTGAGTTTGTACAAATTTCTGTTTATCTTCTGGGGTAATATCAAGTTGAGCTATCGCTTGAAAAGAAAACGTAATTAGAGACGAAACGATAATAGCTTTATAGAAAGTTGATTTCATATGTATTCTCATTGAATATATCAAAGTGCGGAGCCTTGCCCGCCCCATTTTAAGAAATATTGATATAAATTATTCATTCCCACCCAATGGTTTTCACACCAGTTCGGAGCGAGTAATGTGGGTTTTCTTGCACTGGCACTAATACGGTGATAAACAATATCAGCCGGAGTATGGCGCACCATTTCACCTGCAATTTCAGTATATTCATCGAGAGAAAGCGTTGCCAAGCGCCCTGCCCGCCAACTTTTGGCCATCACACTACCTTCGACAATATGTAAAGGGTGAAGTTTGATACCATCCGTTCCGCACTCAAGGACTTTATCAAGTGTTTGCATATTCATTTGGGCATTTTCACCGGGTAACCCGCAAATCAAATGTGTACAAACTTTTAATCCAAGGCTGCGAGCCTTTTGTGTCGTCTGTTGGTATGCATCAAAACCATGGCCGCGATTAATACGATGTAGTGTTTTATCATGGGCACTTTGTAAACCTAACTCAAGCCATATTTCATAGCCTTGCTGTTGATACTGGCTTAGCAAGGATAATACTGACTCAGGAACACAGTCAGGGCGGGTACCTACGCATAATCCAACAATATCGGCTTGCAGTAAGGCTTCTTCATAAAGTTGTTTTAATAGGCTCACTTCGGCATAAGTGCTGGTATAGGCTTGGAAATAAGCTAAGTAACGTTTTGCGCGGGAAATTCGGGTGATCTGTTGGTGAATTTGTTCACTAATAGTTTGAGATGACTGATTTTCATCAGCAAAAGAAGCCACATTACAAAAAGTGCAGCCTCCTCGCCCAAGGGTGCCATCACGGTTTGGGCAATTAAAACCACCATGTAAGGTAATTTTATAAATCTTTTCACCATATCGGCGCTGCAAATCAGCGCCGAACATAGAAACGACTTCAGTGAGTTGCATAAACCGCCTAACTTAGCGACTCGTATCTAACTCAGGGAAGCCTTTTACAACTTCGTCGATTGCTTTCATTTGCTTTAAGAATGGTTCCAGCTTATCTAATGGTAATGCTGATGGGCCATCGCAGCGTGCATTATCTGGGTCTGGGTGAGCTTCAAGAAATAACCCGGCTATCCCAACCGCCATTCCAGCTCTTGCCAATTCAGCAACTTGCCCACGACGACCACCAGATGCTGCACCAAACGGGTCGCGGCATTGTAGTGCATGGGTTACGTCGAAAATGACAGGACAGCCTTTTGATGCTTGAACCATGACATTAAAACCAAGCATATCAACAACTAGGTTGTCATAACCAAAGTTTGCTCCACGGTCGCAAAGAATAATTTTATCGTTGCCACCTTCGATAAATTTCTCAACGATATTTCCCATTTGTCCTGGGCTGATAAACTGAGGTTTTTTGATATTAATTACTGCGTCTGTTTTAGCCATGGCTGCAACTAAATCCGTTTGACGAGCCAAGAAAGCCGGTAATTGAATAACATCAACAACTTCGGCAACAGGAGCTGCTTGCGCAGGTTCATGAACGTCAGTAATAATTCTCACACCAAATGTTTGTTTCAACTCTTGAAAAATTTTCATTCCTTCTTCAAGACCTGGGCCACGGTAAGAGTGGATTGATGAGCGGTTTGCTTTATCAAATGATGCTTTAAAAACGTAAGGGATCCCCAGCTTTTGGGTCACAGTGACATAATGCTCACACACTTTCATCGCCATATCGCGAGATTCTAATACATTCATTCCACCAAATAACACAAACGGCAAGTCGTTCGCGACATTGATATCACCAATATTGACTACTTTCTGCTGCATACTCTTACCTTTAATATTGAAACAGGGACATTAGCCTGTATGTTAATTAATGTAATACGATTGGATGATTATCCAACGAATAAATTTGTATTTTAATCATTTCAGAAACAGGGTCTTCTGGACAGTGCTCAATAAAGTAATTGAGATCACTTAACGCCACATGATTACAGTCTAAATGTGCAAGAATTAACCCTCGGTCCCGAATTTCGTAAGGGTCTTCAGGGTCAAGAGTCAGAAGCGTTTCACAAACTCGCAGCGCTAATTCCATCTTTTTCTCTTCCATTAATGACGCTTTCAATGTGTCAAAAATTTTACGGATGACAACGCTGTTTTCTGCTACATCCAATTGGTCATGGTAAAATTCAGAAAAAGGATCAACGGTTCCTTTGAGCCATAAATTTAATGTGTGTAGTGATAAAGACTCACCATTTACAGGGTTAATTACCCACTGGCTGCCATCATTTCTTTCAGTGATAAATAATAATTGAGTCGGAAAAATAGCGGGATAAATCGCAATGCCAAGGCGCTCGGCAACGTACAAAAAGATAGCACCGAGTGTCACTGGCGTACCTTGCTTAGATGACAGTACTTTGTCTAGCCATAGCATATCTGATAACAGATAAATGCCTTCAGCTGGGCCAAACGACCATTCTTGGTAAAAAAGTGAGGTCAACTGCTGAATTTTGGTTTCGTTATCAGCGGTTAAATCGATACAAGACTTGGCTGATGAGACTAAGCTGTCTAACTGAGCTTGCACTTTCATCAGCGGGAAATCATGACGGATACATTGTGAAACAGTCATGATCCCTTCACTTAAAGGGAGTTGATTAAATTCTATATTCGCTATGGTTTTCATTACATTCCCAGTGCTATGCCACTTAACCATTCCATTGACCGAGTGAAATTCGCTCTCTTCCACCATAATCAAGACAGGTCTCAATTTTGGTGTACCCATGTACTTTAAATAAATCACGCACCGCAAGACCTTGTGTCCAGCCATGCTCAAGAAGTAACCACCCTTGATTTTTCAGATATTTTCTAGACTCTTTAATGATGTAAATTAGATCGGCTAAACCTTCATCCTTAGCCACTAGAGCGGTTAAGGGCTCAAATCGCACATCACCTTCACTGAGGTGCTTATCATTTTCATCAATATAAGGTGGATTACTGATAATCATATCAAATTGTTGAATTGATAGTGAAGCAAACCAATTACTTTGTATAAATTTGACATTTGAAATATTCAAGCGCTGTTGATTTCGTTGTGCTAAAGCAACCGCATCAGGATTAAAATCTACACCAATAAGCTGACTTTGCGGCATCTCAGACGCCAAGGCTAATGCAATTGCCCCAGTCCCAGTGCCTAAATCTAAAATGTGTTTTTTTTGCTCTGTTAACCTAGATAAGGCTTGTTCAACGATACATTCAGTATCTGGCCTAGGTATTAATGTTGCAGGTGAGACATAAAGAGGAAGGGACCAGAACTCACGTTCACCGACAATATAGGCGATAGGCTCACCTTTCTCACGGCGTTGCAAAAGTAATTCAGCTTGTTGGAATTCTTCGGCTTTGAGTTCCGTTTCACCAAATGCAAAAAGATAGGTACGACTGCGGCCTGTGACATGTTCCAGTAAAATTTCAGCATCTCGCTTCGCACTGTCACTTGCAGACAGCCGATTCGCTGCCTGCTTGACCCATTCGGTATATTGCATTATTCCTGCTCAGACAACGCAGAAAGTTGGTCTGCCTGGTATTCATTGATGATAGGTTGGATAAGTGAATCCAGTTTTCCTTCCATCACTTCATCTAAACGGTATAACGTCAAGTTGATACGGTGGTCCGTCACTCGGCCTTGTGGGAAATTATAGGTACGAATGCGGTCAGAACGGTCACCAGAACCTAATAAATTACGGCGTTCAGACGCTTCTGCGGCTTGGCGTTTATCCATTTCAGCTTGGCGAATACGCGCACCTAATACAGACATCGCTTTTGCTTTATTTTTATGCTGAGAACGCTCATCTTGGCACTCAACAACGATACCTGTCGGAATATGGGTAATACGAATTGCAGAATCGGTGGTATTAACGTGCTGCCCCCCCGCTCCTGATGAACGGAAGGTATCAATACGTAAGTCCGCAGGGCTAATTTCAGGTAATTCAGCTTCCGGTAGCTCAGGCAAAATAGCCACAGTACAAGCAGATGTATGAATACGACCTTGAGATTCAGTTTCAGGAACACGTTGAACACGATGCCCGCCTGATTCAAATTTTAAGCGACCATAAACGCTATCACCGGAAATTTTCGCGATAACTTCTTTAAAACCGCCATGTTCACCGTCACTCGTGCTCATGAGCTCAACGCGCCAACGGTTATTTTCCGCATAACGGCTGTACATACGGAATAAGTCACCCGCAAAAATTGCCGCTTCGTCTCCCCCTGCTCCCGCACGGATTTCAACGAAACAGTTATATTCATCATCAGGATCTTTCGGCAACAGCAACAATTGTAATTGCTGTTCAAGCTCTTCATTGCGCGCTTTAGCTTCTTTCAGCTCTTCTTGAGCCATTTCTTTCATTTCAGGATCGTCTAACAACATTTCAGCTGTTTCGATGTCATCCTGTACTGTGCGCCATGCGCTAAAGCATTTAGCGACATCAGATAATTGAGCATATTCTTTTGATAAAGCACGAAAACGGTCTTGATCGGCGATTACACCTGCATCAGCAAGGTGCGCTTCAATTTCTTCGTAGCGTTCTTGTAATGCTTCTAGTTTTGCGACAATAGAAGGCTTCATTCGTTATATAAGACCTATGATTAAAATGTGGTTATTGATGGTCCAGCCCTAAGCTGTCCCTAAGTAGATTTAGACGCTCGACATCCCCATTTCCTGCAGCTTGCTGCAAAGATTTAGTTGGAGCGTGAATAAGGCGGTTGGTTAATTGTTGCGATAATTGCATGATCACTTGCTCAGGATCTGTACCTTGACGGATAGCCGTCAACGCTTTTTCAGCCATGCTTGCCCGAATGGCCTCAGCTTGTTCTCTGTAATCGCGAATTGTAGACACTGCCGCTTGTGAGCGCAACCAATCCATAAAGTGGCTACTTTCTTGCTCAACAATATATTCAGCTTCAACGGCTGCGGCTTTTCGCTGAGCAAGGTTCTGTGCGATGATAGACTCTAAATCATCCACAGTATAGAGATAAACATCTCTTAATTTTTCAACATCTTGTTCGATATCTCGGGGAACGGCAATATCGATTAATAACATCGGCTTACTACGACGTATTTTCATTGCACGCTCGACCATCCCTTTCCCTATAATGGGTAAAGGACTCGCCGTTGAACTAATGACAATATCCGCTTCTGCTAAGCGGTTATCAATATCCGATAACGAAATGACTTGTGCATTAACCTCATTGGCTAATAACTCCGCCCGTTCACGTGTTCGGTTCGCTATCATCATTTTTTGTACGCCGTGTTCACGCAAATGACGAGCCACAAGTTCAATAGTTTCCCCTGCGCCAACTAACAAAATATTTAAATGCTTAAGTGATTCAAATATTTGACGAGCAAGCGTACAAGCCGCAAATGCTACGGAAACGGCATTTGCACCAATATCGGTTTCTGTACGCACACGCTTTGCAACAGAAAACGATTTTTGGAAAAGGCGCTCAAGTTCGCTCGATAACGAATGATTACCTTGTGAAAGTGCAAATGCCTTTTTTACTTGCCCTAATATTTGTGGTTCACCCAAAACTAAGGAATCCAAGCCACTCGCCACACGCATTAGGTGACTAACAGCCCGGTCGTCTTGGTGCCAATATAAACTTGGCTGTAAATCTTTTTGGGTTATACCATGAAAATCACACAACCATTTTACTAGTTGTTCTTGAGCTCGCTCTTGTGATTCAAGGCTCAAATAAAGCTCAGTTCTATTACAGGTAGACAGCACAACGCCACCATTCACTTGAGGCTGTTTGAGGAGCTCTTCAAGTGCATGGTCAATTTTTTCAGGACCAAATGTCACCCGCTCACGCAGGGCTACTGGTGCTGTTTTATGGTTGATGCCTAAGGCTAATAAGGTCATTGTGCTTTACGACTTACTCACATTGCTTACAGTGCTAATTATTTTCAGTAATGCTCGATGGGTATTCCCCACCAATTTAGCAATACTGTTATTTATATTGTTCTATTGTAGATGATCCGCGTCTCTCTTTCTACGGTTTGCATAAGCCTATCCTTCAGAAAGATGACCCACGCCAAAAAATAAACCGAAAAAACAGACGTAATAGTTATTTTACCAATCCAGCTGATCGTAATTTTATCGTTTATTTATGCTATATGAAACTGATTATCAGCCATATCATTATTTACAATGATAAATTAACTGCAATAAGATGCATAGAGGATGCAATTATTTCGCACATAAAGCAAATGGTGACTAATGAGGTTTCCCCTGATAACGTTGCCCCCATTAGCCAAAATCAGATTGGCCTAACACCATCTTTAGGGATCTTTAGGAAACCATCCCCCCATCAATACACCATGTCATTTGTATACAAACAGGTTATTTGTATACAAACTGTAAATCACTTACAGATTTTTATTGGCTAGGTATATCATCGAGTACAATAGATCGAGTGTAATAGATGGCTCAGATAGCCTTAACGCGCTAAACTAAACCTCTTTAAATGCAAGTAACTCAATAGAGACTGCTATCAGCGCCCAATACAACTTTGAGATTTGATATGCAATTAACTCAAGCTTTATCCTTTATGCACATAAATAAGCACTTTTTTCGCCTATTGCCACTTTCATGCGTCTTGCTAACCGCTTGCGTGACAACGTCACAAACAACCACTAAAGGAACTGGCTCTGCATCCGATGCTAAGTGGAAAGCACATCAACAAGAATTAAGTCAGTTACGTGACTACCAAACCCGTGGCTCCTTTGCCTATAACGGAGGGGAGACAAAAACGTACGCTAAGTTTTTCTGGCAACAATATACGCCAGAAAAATACCGTTTATTGTTAACTAATCCGTTAGGCTCCCGCGAACTTGAACTGACCGTTGAACCTGATTTAGCTCGACTAACCACTAAAGATGGCCAAACCCATATGAGTGACGTACCAAGTGAACTTATTTATCAGCTCACTGGTATGGAAATTCCAATTGATGACCTAACTGCTTGGTTAACTGGCTCACCTGGGCGTGCAACTGACTTCACCTTAGATGAAAATCACCTGCTAAAAAGTGTCACATTTGAAAGTAATGGTGAAACATGGCAACTCAACTATATTTCCTATGACAGCAAAACGGCACCTATGCTGCCGAACTACCTCGAGTTACGCCAAGGGGACAGGCTTATTAAATTAAAAATGGATAGTTGGACACTGAAGAAATGACGTTAACATGGCCTTCTCCGGCAAAATTAAATCTTTTTTTGTACATCACAGGTCAACGCCCTGATGGCTACCATGAGTTACAAACTCTATTTCAATTTGTTGATTATGGCGATGAAATCACCATGACAACACGTGATGACGACCAACTGAATTTATTGACTGAAATGCAAGGGGTTCCCCCCGAGAAAAACCTAATTTTACGGGCTGCTAAATTATTACAGTCCTATTGCCGCGAGACCTTACATCACAGTGGCCCATTAGGTGCTGATATCCGTATCCATAAAATATTACCCATGGGCGGTGGTATTGGTGGGGGCTCATCAAACGCAGCAACCACCTTAATTGCGCTTAACGAACATTGGAACACACAGGTTTCTGATGAAGTCCTTGCAGAATTAGGCGCATCATTAGGTGCAGATGTCCCTGTGTTTGTTCGTGGGCATGCCGCTTTCGCTGAAGGAGTTGGTGATATTTTAACCAAAGCTTCCCCTAAAGAGAAATGGTATCTGGTCGCTCATCCCGGAATTGAAATATCAACCCCGATGATCTTCACAGATCCACAATTAAATCGAAATTCTCCAAAACGCTCCCTAGCCGCATTATTACTGGCTCCGTACGCAAATGACTGCGAACCAATCGCAAGAAAACGTTTTCGTGAGGTTGAACAGCTTGTTTCTTGGCTGTTAGAATATGCTCCGTCTCGCCTTACAGGAACAGGCGCATGTGTTTTTTCTGAATTTGAAACACAAGCGGATGCCCTGCAGGTGTTAAATAAAGCCCCATCGTGGGTGCAAGGGTTCGTCGCTCAAGGCGTTAACGTTTCCCCACTGCACAAGTTCCGCGCTGGGATAACCCGTGTATTGCACCAATAAGCCTTGTCGCTATTGGTCAACAATATCTCTCTGGACGCAAGCCTGAGGTTTTTCTCGTGCCCGATATGAAGCTTTTTGCTGGTAACGCTACACCGGAACTAGCACAACGTGTTGCTAACCGCCTTTACACTAATCTTGGAGACGCGGCTGTTGGTCGTTTTAGCGACGGCGAAGTCAGTGTTCAAATTAATGAAAATGTTCGCGGTGGTGATATTTTTATCATCCAGTCAACTTGTGCACCAACCAATGATAACCTGATGGAACTGGTTGTTATGGTCGATGCGCTACGCCGTGCATCTGCTGGTCGTATTACCGCTGTTATCCCTTACTTCGGTTATGCAAGACAGGATCGTCGCGTACGTTCTGCCCGTGTACCAATCACCGCTAAAGTTGTTGCCGATTTTCTGTCAAGTGTAGGTGTAGACCGTGTGCTCACAGTCGATTTACACGCAGAGCAGATCCAGGGCTTCTTTGATGTTCCTGTGGATAATGTATTTGGTAGCCCTATTCTTCTGGAAGATATGTTACAGAAGAACTTGGAAAACCCAATCGTTGTATCTCCAGACATCGGCGGCGTGGTACGTGCTAGAGCTATCGCAAAACTCCTGAATGACACTGATATGGCCATTATTGACAAACGCCGCCCACGTGCGAACGTTTCTCAAGTTATGCATATCATTGGCGATGTTTCAGGTCGTGATTGCATCTTAGTGGACGATATGATTGATACCGGTGGTACTCTGTGTAAAGCAGCTGAAGCACTGAAAGAACGTGGTGCTAAACGTGTATTTGCATACGCAACACACCCGATTTTCTCAGGTAATGCTGTAGACAACATCAAAAATTCAGTCATTGATGAAGTCATTGTTTGTGACACTATCCCTCTTTCTCCTGAAATTAAGGCGCTGAGCAATGTTCGTACCTTAACGCTTTCAGGTATGTTAGCTGAAGCTATCCGTCGTATCAGCAACGAAGAGTCAATTTCAGCAATGTTTGAGCACTAATTCCCTAGTATTGGGTTTTAGCGTTCAACCGTGATGAAAAAGTCGCAATAAAAATATAAGCCCCTGCAATGTCATTTGCAGGGGCTTTATGATTGTAGAGGGTAACCCCCCATAAATACCTATTTTTATACTTTATAGCCAGCCAATTGATAATTTTCAGCATATCATGGCATAAAAATAACCATTTAAAATAACTCACAATATTCACGACAGAAGAGCAAAATTCTCATGAATTTTACTCCTCTTAATGCCTAATTATCAAACTCGTTCACCATTATCAGCAATTAATTGCTTTAGGCTATTTATGGATAACGGTGATTATCTCTACGTGAATGATAATGTTGTTTTAACTGCCAGTAACGGTCTGCAACTTTTTCACGGCCGCCGATCCTAGCACCGACTAACCATACCATCGCACCGATAAAAATACCGAATAAGGAACCATTAGTGATAAGTTCTGAAAGGCCTAAGTTAACGATATGAGAGAATAAGTTGACACCGATACTCCCGATCATCAACACCATTCCGATTCCCATGAAGACATTACCAAGAAGATGAGCGCTTTTCCGTTTCATATATACCTCCAGTACCAGTAAACTGATAAGCAAGCATGTGTAAATAAATTCGGTCATACTTTATATTTATGTAATGATTATAGTGCATTAAGTAAAATTTTTTGCGATAGACATCACAAGGAAGGAAGTTAGCAAGAATATCTGTACAAAAAGTGCTTTTTATCAAAAAATCAGTAAACCCGAATAGTTTATCTGGCAATTATAATCCCAGTGACTTTATCTATCACAATTTTGTACATCCTGCATCCACAAGGTAAACTAGGGCATTATTTTCATAACTGATAGTGAAATCACCACCGTGAGCAAAATTAAGTTAATTGTTGGACTTGCCAATCCGGGTGCTGAATATGCACAAACGCGCCATAATGCAGGTGCATGGTATGTTGATTTACTGGCTGAGCGCCATAACCAGCCATTGAAAGAAGAAGCTAAATTTTTTGGTTATACCGCTCGCATTAATATGAACGGTAACGATATTCGCCTGCTAGTTCCAACCACATTTATGAACTTAAGTGGTAAATCTGTTGCCGCTATAGCCAATTTTTATCGCATCAATCTCGATGAAATTTTAGTCGCCCATGATGAGCTCGATTTACCACCTGGTGTGGCTAAAATGAAGTTAGGTGGCAGTAATGGCGGCCATAATGGGCTGAAAGATATTCAAAGTAAATTCGCCAATAACCCAAATTTTTATCGTTTACGCATTGGTATTGGCCATCCGGGTGATAAAAATAAAGTCGTTGGTTTTGTTTTGGGTAAACCGCCTTTATCTGAACAAAAATTAATTGATGATGCAATTGATGAAGCGGCTAGGTGTACAGATATTCTTCTAGCAGATGGTATGGACAAAGCCATCAACCGTCTGCATGGTTTTAAAGCAACCACATAAGAGTTCATTTCATCCGAATCAACTTTTTGTGTATAATCAGCGCCAATTTCTAAACATTGGGTGCAGCGCGTGGCTGCCCCTTGCTATTAAGGTGAGAAACATATGGGTTTTAAATGCGGTATCGTTGGTCTGCCTAACGTGGGTAAATCCACCCTATTTAATGCATTGACCAAAGCCGGCATCGAAGCAGCCAACTTCCCTTTCTGTACGATTGAACCAAACACGGGTGTTGTGCCAATGCCAGACCCACGTCTTGATCAATTAGCTGAGATTGTGAAGCCACAGCGTATTTTACCAACGACTATGGAGTTCGTGGATATTGCGGGGTTAGTGAAAGGCGCATCCAAAGGTGAAGGCCTAGGTAACCAATTTTTAACGAATATCCGTGAAACCGAAGCCATTGGCCATGTCGTTCGTTGTTTTGAAAACGACAATATCATTCACGTTGCAGGCCAAGTTGACCCTGCCGAAGATATTGACGTGATTAACACGGAATTAGCACTCGCAGACCTTGATACCTGTGAACGCGCTATCCATCGCGTCCAAAAACGTGCAAAAGGCGGCGACAAAGACGCAAAAGCGGAATTAGAAGCATTAGAAAAATGTCTGCCGCACTTAGAGCAAGCGGGCATGTTACGCACATTAGATTTATCTAGTGAAGATAAAGCAGCGATCCGCTACTTGAGCTTCTTAACATTAAAGCCAACAATGTACATTGCTAACGTTAATGAAGATGGCTTTGAAAATAACCCATTCTTAGATGTGGTTTATAAAATTGCTGCAGCTGAAGGTTCTGTCGTCGTGCCCGTTTGTGCAGCAATCGAGTCTGACATCGCAGAGCTTGAAGATGAAGAGCGTGATGAGTTTATGGCAGATTTAGGCATCGAGGAACCGGGACTGAACCGTGTTATTCGTGCTGGATATGAGCTATTAAACTTACAAACTTACTTTACTGCAGGCGTTAAAGAAGTTCGTGCATGGACTATCCCTGTTGGCGCTACGGCTCCACAAGCTGCAGGTAAGATCCACACAGACTTCGAAAAAGGCTTCATTCGCGCGCAAACTATCGCATTTGATGATTTTATCCAATACCGTGGTGAGCAAGGCGCAAAAGAAGCAGGCAAAATGCGCGCTGAAGGTAAAGATTATATCGTTAAAGACGGCGATGTACTCAACTTCTTGTTTAATGTGTAGCCTATATTTTAGATTTATACCCAACTAAAAAATATCATTAATCAAAAAACAGCATAATATTTAATTTATAAATATAATACTATGCTGTTTTCTCTCCTGTTATATCATAAAAACTCACTATTGGTTCTCCTTCTCTTTCTAAATAAATAGAATCTAGCTTACTTTCATAACAATTTGAATTTACAGGCTAACAAAACCAAGTTAAAAAATATCAGACTAGTGACCGCCCTAAGTCATATCTTAAAATAAAACATTATGGTAAAAAACGACACATATCCGTACTTGTTTACTACTCTGCAGTAACTCTCTAACTAGATATGAAGTAAGCGAGAAGAGCCCATAACAAAAAATTTAAGCAGATAGAACCCTATAGTGTCTCGGCTATGGAGGTATAAATATTTAGATAAGTAAGGCTATTGATGTAATGAAAAGAAATCACACACCATCTCTGCTAGCTACTATAATGATTTAATTGTATTTTTTTGTAGATTTTTACTCCAAATGAGAGTATTAATTAATCATTTGATTTTATTGATTTTTTTATAAAGTCTTTCATTTTTCAAATTGCATAATCACTCCTTATGTGTGTGTTTTTGATTGAAATCAAGTTATTCTGTTACAATTTAAGAGGATTTATTAAAATTTGTTAATTTCAGATAAAAATACTTTTTTTCATGTCAAACCAAGCCTAATAAACTAACAAGCTAACTTCTAAATTTGATTTTAAAAAAATTGTTAAAAACTTTGAATGTTTATAACTTATTGTTAGATAAGTAAAACAACTGAATTGTAAAAAATGTAAATATAAGCTGTTAATTAGACTTGATTCTTTTTAGTGGTTTGATTTAAAAAAATCTACTCATTATAATTGTAAGCACTTAAGGGGAATACATAAGAGTAAAATAAATTATTGAATTATTAAACTGAGACCTTGTTATTAATTATGAGTAAAGTTAATAGAGTCATATCCAAATATGAAACACAAGATAATCTATTTTCTATTTACTGTGGATTAGTTATAAGAAAAATACGCAAAGAGAATGGTATTACAGCTTGTGACCTAGCCAAGAAAGTGAATGTTTCACAGCAACAAATGTCACGTTATGAACGTGGAATAAATAAAATTAGTATTGATATGTTATTTAATTTAAGCGTAGCACTCGACTGTCCATTTGAAAGAGTTATTAAGCTTATTATTGCAGAAGTTCAAAAATCCCCTTCGGATGATGTAATTTCTTTAAGAAATAAGATATCAGCCTCTGATACAATTTATTTTTATTAATCCATTTAAATATATTTATTTAAATATATTTTATTTAAAAGATGCATATAAATATTTATATGTATACCTATACTTATCGTTTGAGGAAAAAATGAAAAAAATTATTTTAGCAACTATGATTTCTGGTTTAATGAGTGCATCTGCTTTAGCTGTTGATGCAGGGAGTGGTACGGTAACATTTTCTGGTTCTATTATTGACTCACCATGCTCTATTGCTCCCGGTGAAGAGAATCAAGAGGTTCCATTAGGCCAAGTATCTAATGTAACTTTAGATAATGGTGGTGAATCATCAGCGCAGCCGTTCCAGATTAAATTAGAAGGCTGTAACCTGAAAGGTGATAATCAAGTTGCTGTCACTTTCAAAGGAACTGAAGCAGGGAAAAATACAGGCTATTTACAGATTACAGGTGATGCTACTGGTGCCGCAGTGAAGATCATGAACTCATCAGGTACTCAAATTAAAGTTAACTCTAGCGCAAAACAAAATTATGTTGAAGGAAATAATACATTAAAATTCCAAGCATCATTAATTGGACTTCAGCTAGTTGATGCACAAAGCAAAGTTATTCCAGTAACACCAGGAAAATTCCAAGCAGTTACTAACTTTACATTAGCATATAATTAAATAATTTTTTTATAAAATGCTATCTCACCACGAGATTAATAAATCTCGTGGTGTATATTTTAATGGTTATAATATGATAACAAAGAAAAAAGAAACTATTTTGTCATTGTGTTTTTTCTTACTATTACCCTTTTTTAAATGTGCTTTTGCAAAGAGTTCAATGGATTTGATAATGCAAGGTAGCATTATGGATACAGCGTGTAGTATTGATACCGGTTCTTATGAACAATCCATTGATATGGGGATATTACCACTGTCATTAATACAGCAAGAAGGGCAAGGACAGGCACAGGATTTTTTTATTACATTAATTGGTTGCAGACTAACATCTTATACAGGCGAACTTTGGAAAACATTTGAAGTTTCATTTGATGGGCCTGCTAATGGGGATTTTTTTTCGGTATCGGGTTCTGCACAAGGGATAGCATTATTATTAACTGAATCGAATGGAGAATATATTTACCCAGGAAAAAAAACATTACCGAAAAGTATAAAACCCGGGAAATATATTTTGAATTATCAGTTAAAAGTTGTTTCAAATGACACACCGTTACGTGCTGGACAGTATCAGACATCAATCCGTTTTAAACTGGATTATTACTAAATAATAAATAAATTATTGCTATATTTTAGGAATGTTTTTATGTCTTCGTTACCTATTTACACACCAAAATTAAAATTGTTAAGTATTCTTATTGGGTTAACAGTCAGTTGTGTGACTTTAACGACCAATGCGAATAATTATATTGAATTCAATACTGATGTTTTAGATTTAGAAGACAAAAATAACATTGATTTAAACCAATTCTCTCGCGCCGGTTATATTATGCCCGGGGTTTATAATTTCACTTTAAAAATTAATAATGAACAAATATCTAATATTAACATCCCCTATTATTCTGGTGAGCATGATCCTGAAGATAGCCAGCCTTGTTTATCTCCTGAAATAGTTAAGCTGCTAGGGCTTACTTCAGAGTCGCAAAAAAAATTAACATGGTGGCATGAAGGGCAATGCCTTAGTGAGGATAGCTTGCCAGGATTACTACTGCGCGGTGATTTAGCTACGTCATCATTATATGTCAGTATTCCTCAAGCATACCTAGAATACACATCAGAAAACTGGGATCCCCCTTCTCGCTGGGACAATGGAATATCAGCCTTGCTTATTGATTATAATGTAAATGCTAATTCCACCAATTCCTATAACGGAGGAGCGAATTCATCTTCAGTGAATAGTAATGGCGTCGCTGGTATCAATTTAGGTGCTTGGCGGTTTCGAGCGGATTGGCAAAGTCGTTATAACCATACAACAGGAAGCCAAGGACATGATCAATCTGATTTCACATGGGATCGTTTTTATGCCTACCGAGCTCTATCTGAATTAAAGGCTAAACTCGTACTGGGTGAAGACTATTTGTCCTCAAATATTTTTGATGGTTTTAGATTTATCGGTGCCAGTTTACAATCTGAATTAAGCATGATGCCACCAAACTTACGTGGATATGCCCCTGAAATAACAGGAATAGCACAAAGTAATGCTACAGTGACAGTCATGCAGCAAGGACGGATATTATATGAAACTCAAGTTGCGCCAGGCCCTTTTCGTATCCAAAATTTAAGTGACGCCATAACCGGAACGCTAAATGTTGCCATAAAAGAGCAAGATGGTTCTATTCAAGAATTTCAAGTTGATACTGCAAACTTGCCATATCTAACAAGACCTGGACAAGTTCAATATAAATTTGCACTAGGACAGCCAACGAATATTGATCGCCAAAGTGAAGGGGAAAATTTCATTACAGGTGAATTTTCTTGGGGTATAAGCAATGGTTGGTCTTTAATTGGCGGTAGTTTAAATAGCCAAAATTATAATGCGTTATCAATGGGATTTGGGCGAGATTTGCTCGCATTCGGTGCTCTTTCATTTGATATTACTCAGTCTATTGCCCGTTTACCCGGTGAAGGAACATTAAGTGGGAGCTCATACCGAATAAACTATTCTAAACGATTTGAAGAATTCGATAGCCAAATACAGTTCGCTGGTTATCGTTTTTCAGAACGAAGTTATATGAGTATGAGTGAATTCTTAAATACCCAAAAAACAGGACTACGTAATTATGGGAGTAAAGAGCTATACACCATATCAGTCAATAAAAACTTCCAGGATATAGGATTATCATTATATTTAAATTATAACCATCAGACGTATTGGGACAAAAAAGATAATGACTATTACAGTTTAATGCTGTCCAAATATATGGATATTGGCCCAATAAAAAACATGAGTATTAGTTTATCTGCAAATCGCAGTTTTTATAACGGTGTGACAGATGATAGCGCTTATGTATCACTATCTTTCCCACTAAGTAACGGGGCGAATGTCGGTTATTCGATGAATACAAGCCGCTATGATACGACCAATCGTGTTTCTTATTATGACAGATTGGATGATAGAACAAATTATCAAGTCAGTGCGGGCGCAAATCGAAAAGGAGGAACTGCAAGTGCTTTTATTTCACATCAAGGAGATAGCGCTCGCTGGTCAGCAAATGCGAATCATGTAAATAACCAATATAGTGCTTTTGGTCTTTCCACTTCTGGTGGTTTGACTTTGACAGGAAAAGGTATTGTTGCCCATAGAATAAATAATCTTGGTGGAGCTCGTATATTAGTTGATACTGATAATGTTTCAAATATTACAATTCGCGGTATTGGCGTTCCTGTTGAATCAAACCGATTTGGGAAAGCAGTTATTTCAGATGTCAGTAGTTACTATCGAAATAAAGCACAGATTGATTTAAATAAACTGCCTGATGACATTGACGCCCAACAATCCGTTATTCAAGCAACATTGACTGAAGGTGCCATTGGATATCGCTCATTTTCAGTTATTTCAGGTCAAAAAGTTATGGCTGTTATCGTACTTACTGATGGTTCTCATCCACCATTAGGGGCCCAAGTAACAAACCATAAAAAGCAAAATGTCGGGATTGTAGGCGATTTAGGTAATACTTATATTAGTGGTGTTCATCCTTCAGAAACAATGAATATAACATGGGGTAAAAATATGTCATGTGAAATAACTTTTCCTTCTGAATTAATGAATCGAGAAATTCAAGACAATTTATTACTTCCTTGTAACTAGGTAGTAAAAAAAACAAACAAATAATTATTTAATTTAAATAGATGAAATTAATGTATAAAGGTAATAACCAAGTGAATATCAAAAAAATATTAACAAATGTTTTTTTAGGGTCATTAGCCCTAAGTGGTTTTTCAGAGGCTGCAGTATCATTAGATAGAACAAGAGTTATCTTTGATGGAGAGAACAAGTCAATCTCTTTAAATATTAACAATAATAATAAACAACTTCCTTATCTTGCTCAAGGTTGGATTGAAAATGAAGAAAGTAAAAAAATAACATCACCATTGATTGTATTACCACCGGTTCAACGATTAGAACCAGGGAAATCTAGCCAAATGAAAATTGAAGCTTTACCTGATATAAAAAATTTACCTCAGGATAGAGAATCATTATTCTATTTTAATATGCGAGAGATCCCACCGAAGAGTGATAAACCAAATACTTTACAGATTGCATTACAAACAAAAATAAAATTATTTTATCGTCCGGAAGCAATTGCACCTCAGCAAAACAGTGCACCATGGCAAGAAAAAATGCAGCTTGAGAGAAAAGGAAGTGTTGTTTTTGTTAAAAACCCAACACCTTATTATATCACAATAATTAATGCAGGGGCTCATGAAAATACAGATGCAAAAGAATTTACTCCAATTATGATTGCACCCTTTAGTGAAATCAATATTGGAATGACAAATGAGCAACTAGGTAACACCCCCGTAATTACTTATATTAATGACTATGGTGGTCGGCCAAAATTAGCCTTTGATTGTAAAAATACAATCTGCTCTGTTACTAAAAAAGATCATTAAATAAATAGCAAAGGAATATAAAGCTAAATGAGGACATATTTATGAGCTTAAGAATATACCACTGGCTACGTTCAAAACATGTGGTCATTTCACTTTGCTTAGCCACAGTATTGCCAGCAACTGCTGGCAATAATAATCTGTTTAGGCCTACAGATGGTTGGGAGGTTGATGGACAGCATGGAGTCATTCATGTTTCAGGTTCTTTAACTGAAAATCCATGCGAATTAGCCATGAAATCTACTAACCAATCAATCTCACTAGGAAATATATCATTCAGTGATTTAAATTCTTCTGAGCAAGTGATACAGCCTATTCCATTCCAAATTGAGTTGTTAAATTGCCTGCAAGTTCAAAGTGAGCTTCAAAATTTCCAAACTGGAAAAACGGTATGGAGTAGCACACAGCCTGCGGTCAAAGTTAAATTTTTAGCAGTAAATGAACCTGAATATTCGAATATTATTCGAGTCAATGGAGCATACGGCTTTGGGTTGCAAGTAGCAAATTCAGAAGGGAAAATATTACCAATAGGTAAAGAAAGTAACCCCACGTTAATTGCATCAGGCCAAAATAACTTAACTTATTATGTCTCAGCTATCAGAACGTCCGGCCCACTCATACCTGGTGCTTTTTCTGCATTAATTGCTTTTGAAATGTTATATGATTAACGTCATAGCATCGCAATAATAATTTATAAAAATTGATAGGTAATAGCGTAATGCTAAAAAATAAAAACATTTATCTTATAAAAATATTGATGCTAACTTTACTATTCATAATTAATAGTAAAGCTAATGCAAGCCCATTAAATCCTAACAGTATATATACAACAAGTATAAAGCATCCACTAATTAGTGATGCATACAATGTTATACCAAAAACGTTAGGTCCTTATTTTTTGTATATTCCAGATGAGATCAAAAACAGCACAAATACTGAGTGTAATATTACAGTTATTGCAACTGGTCGCTCATCGACAGGCTCTATACAATCTATGGCAACACCAGATATTACTCTACTATCTGGGTTTAGTAGTATATATAATCTAGGTGTAGTTAAATACTATTCAGTCACACGAAACACACCTAAGCACTGTAGTGAGGTGCTACCTGATTTTGGCGTGAAATTTGGACAGTTTAATGTTAGATATATCAATTTCTTCGATTATTCTGCATCTGCAACAGGTTATGCCGATACCTGTTTACAAATAATTGTGAATGACAAAACTGTAGGAACAACCTGTTCAGTTAATGTCCCTGAAATCCCTGTATTGCCTTCTTGCAATGTATCTATACCATTAACTATATCTCATGGTAATGTCAATTCAAATAATATAAATGGAAATATTGCAAAAATTGACGGAAGTATATCATGCACTGGCGATATGAGCGCCACATTCCAATTTTTACCTGAAAATAAAATTGATTTATTACATGGTGTAGAAAGCCAATTAGATGTATGTGTCTCAGGAAAATGTATGTCAAATAATTTAGTTCAAACTGAGATTAAAAAAAATACTAACTTACCATTCTCCATTAGCTCAACTCTATCTGCATTGGGAAATCCTGAGCCAGGTTCGAGGGTTGGAAATGCTATTCTATCTGTTGTAATTAATTAATAAAAATAAATTATTTAATTTATTGATTGGAGTATAAATAATTATGATATTCTTAATTCAAATAATAAAAGAAAGATTACTTTTACTATTTGCAATACTCACGAACACACTAATTATTTTTTTTAGTGGATTTTGTATTGCAGAAACCTATACATTAACAATTAAGGTAGATGTTATTGAAAGCACTTGTGATGTATATGGTGAAAATGGCCCTGGACAACCTATTGAGGTCTCATTTGGTGAAATAAATCTAAATAAGTTTACCAGTGAACGCTATACAAAAAATATTGACTATCATTTGGATTGCGGAAATAAATCATCCAGTAATCCAAATCTTAAATTAAAGCTTGAAAGCTCTAGTGCTGGCTTTAATACTGATTTAGTTGAAACATCCAACCCTAATTTAGGTCTAAAAATTCAAGCAGATAATACACTTTTATTACCTAATGAATACCGTAATTTCACTTATCAAACACAGCCAGTATTAACTGCGACACCCGTATTTCATGAAGGAAAAGAAATTGAACTAGGCTTATTTAAGGCTACTGGAATATTAAAAGTTGAATATCAGTAATAGTTTATTTAATTTTAACAAAAAAATGCTGCTTTATTTGATAGATTTAATTAAATGAACATACCCTTGAATACAAAATAAATCATTAAATATAAAGATGTTATAAATCAATAAAATAAAAATAATGGTTTACTGTATAACACATAACCTAACATTAGTTCGCTCTAAGTACCATAAGTGTATTTAAACAGCATAAAGTTCCGGCGGTTGCCTTGGTTTTATGCTGTTTTTCCTATGTTGACCCATCACAAGGCTAATTTTCGTTCCTATCTTCTATAATCATTGCTGCTGCGCGTTCTGCAATCATGATCGTTGGTGCATTGGTGTTTCCACTTGGAATTTCAGGCATCACAGAACAGTCCACTACACGTAAATTATCAATACCATGCACTCGTAGCCGTAAGTCAGTCACTGACGTTGTGGTATCCGTTCCCATACGGCAAGTTCCCACAGGATGGTAAACCGTTTTACAAAAATTTCGGACAAACTCTTCAAGTTGAGCTTCATCATGACGTACAGAAGCGGGCGGCATTAAAACCTCTTTGCTTACTGCTTGTAATGAAGCGGAATCCAATACTTCCAGACCAAATTTAACTGCACGCTTGCAGCCTTCCATGTCTTCTGGTGATGCAAGGTAATTAGCGTGAATTTTTAGCGGTGCTTGTGGGTCTGTGCTGCGTAATAAAATTTCACCACGAGACTTAGGTTGTAAATACCCGACCTTTAAAGAAAAACCGTGGGTAGCGGGCAGTGGCTCACCAGGAACATCATCCCAACTATCTAAAATAGGTAAAAAGTGAATTTGTACATCAGGGCGACCTTGATTGCAGCTATCTTTAAATGCAGCACCTTCTAGAACATTAGATGCGAGTAATCCGCTGCGAAATGCCATCCACTCTACCCCATGTTTAATCGCATTTAAGCCTTGGTCCGCACCGAATAAACTTATTGGCTGCTTAGTCGTGACGTTAATTGACATATGCAGGTGGTCATGAAAATTTTTGCCAACAGGTAGATTCACATGAGTATGGATCCCCAACGAAGACAAGTGCTCTTCAGGCCCGATCCCTGATAGCATCAATAATTTTGCAGAGCCCATCGCACCAGAACAGACCAATACTTCGCAACTGGCGAATGCCTCAACTTCATGGCCATTTTTCCCTTGATAGGCAACACCAATCGCGCGGCCATCACGAATGATTATACGGTTCACTTGAGTGCCAAGCTTTAATGTCAATTTGTCACTCTTTTCCACTGATTTTAAATAGGTTTTCGACGTACTGGCTCTTTCTCCATTATGCGTTGTGGTTTGGTAAAAGCTTGTTCCTTGCTGGCTTTCTCCGTTAAGGTCATTGACATAAGGAAGGCCATGCTCTTGTGCTGCACGAATAAATGCCATTGATAATGGGTGCCGATATCTGTTTTCACTAACCGGAAGTGGGCCTTCTGTCCCATGGTATTCCCCTGTTAAGCTTTCATTGTTCTCTGCTTTTTTAAACCATGGCAATACATCCGAGTATCCCCAACCTTCACATCCGTAATTTAGAGCCCAATTATCATAATCTTGTTTTTGGCCTCGAATATAGATCATTCCGTTGACAGAGCTGCTTCCCCCCAGCACTTTGCCTTGAGCAATTTGCATTTTACGGTTATTAGCGTGAGGCTCTGGCTCAGTTTCATAAGGCCAGCTTTTTTGGGCGATAATTTTCGCTACACCTGCTGGCATACGAATAAACAAATGGTTATCGCTACCACCCGCTTCGATAAGTAATACTCTAGATTGCGTCTCTTGGATCAACCGAGCAGCCAGAACACAACCAGCAGAACCTGCACCGACAATAATATAGTCATATTTTACTGCGCTCATTTGTCACCCCGCCAAATAAAACAAACAATTCATTTTCATTTATTTAACAATAGCGCCTTTAATTTATTAATGTATGAATAATATTTTGTATATGTGATTTAAATCAAAAATAATTTCTTATGTAATTATTTTTGAACTTTAATAACCTTTGTTTATTAAAGAAAAGTTTAAATCCAAATCAACACTTAAACCCCACCCACATTTCATTAATAAATGAATGTTTATCATTGAGTAAGCAAGGGTTGCAAGATAATCGATGAGTGCTATAGTAACCGTTAATTTACATTCTATCGGCTTGAGGACGACCTCAAGTACGTATCAGCAACAGGGACGGCCCTTTCTTCTTAAGGAAAAATATTATGGGGCACTTCCGTTTCAATAGTCCGCTCATCCCATTAACGACTTGGGCTCGGTTAATTGGCTCTTGGTTAGTCGTCATTTTCTTTATCTTAAGTGGCGAAACATTACTTAATGACAGCCTTTCAGCATTTAGTGCAACTTGGGTTTTTCTACTGTTGTTCATTACAATACTAACCGCTTCCTTCGGTGTTGTTAAAGAAGCTGACCATCTTGCTGAACAATTGGGTGAACCATACGGAACACTGATCCTGACTTTATCGATTGTCTTAATTGAAGTAATTCTTATTGCTTCAGTCCTACTAGGACCTGGTGATTTTCCAACCATTGGGCGTGATTCAATATTCGCAGTGATGATGATTATCATGAACCTCGTCGTAGGTATCTGCTTACTCGCAGGTTCAGCTAGAAATGGTGAACAAGAATATAATACGCAAGGTGCGAACAGTTATCTTTCAATGATCGTATTACTGACAGGTTTAGCGTTAATACTACCAAATTACACCTCTAGCCAAGGGGAGTACTCCTATACGCAAGCCATTGGTATTTCGGGTATTACTATACTCATCTATGGGGCTTTTTTGTGGATGCAAATGCGAGGCCATCGCCGGTTTTTTATTCAGCCTCCTAAAGGGCTGATGAATGTCCCAGAACAATTCGTTTCAACTAACCATGTTTTAGCAGACAATAATGTCGAAAATAAAGATAACCACTCTGAGTCAAACAAAAAAGCCATTATCATTCGCTCTTGTGTATTAATTGGGCTGATACTCCCTATTGTGTTACTTGCGCATTACTTAGCTATCGTAACTGATTACGGAATTGAGGCTTTAGGAGCACCAGCAGCAGTCGGTGGTGTCCTGATCGCGATTATCGTATTTACGCCTGAATCGATCACTGCTGTAAAAGCGGCAATGAATAATGAAATGCAACGAGCGATAAACCTTTGCCAAGGTGCATTTGTCTCAACGGTGGGTTTGACTGTGCCAGCAGTATTAATTATCGGCATTATTACTGGTAAACAAGTCATCATGGGGGTTTCTAGCGCAGAAATTGTTTTATTCGCAATCACCATGTTACTGACTATGCTTTCATTTAATGGTCAGAGAACATCCCCCATCCAAGGCTGGATGCACCTTGCCACCTTTGCTGTGTTTGGGCTTATTCTATTTTATCCGTAATGACTGACAAAAAGTGAAGGCTTCATAAGAAAATACCTGATTGGTATCAAATTTTATGCAAGCCTCACTCATACTTCCCTTATTCTTAACATATCCAAAGCCAAATCATGCCATGCTTGTGCACGACGGCTTTGGTGGTGATTTTTTACTGTCGCTAAAGCAATGTCGTAAGCCAGTATTGGCTCAATAACGGGAATAACGGACAACCCCACTGAGCTGGTGTTTTTCCACATACTATCTGGAAGTAGCGTTATCCCTACCCCAGCTCTTACCATAGCGGTCACCAAATCTAAATGGCTACTGCGCCCAGAAATAGTGGGTTTTTTACCATAAATACCACAAGCACTGACAACAAGTTCATTAATTAGAAAATCATCAGAAAAGAAAATAAAAGGCTCATCGACTATTTCACTAAATTTAACAAATTCACGTATTGATAGTGGATGTTGGTTACTAACCAAGAGCATTAATCGGTCCGTTGAAAAAGGATGTACTTCAAAGCGCTCATCTGCAAAAGGTAACATCACAGCGGCAGTTTCAACGTCGCCATTTAACATTGCCTCACGCATTTTTCGCGTACCCAATTCAAGAATTTTCAGTTCCACCTGTGGATAACGTTGGCTAAAAGCCATAATAATATCAGCAAAATAGGTCGATGCTATCACGGGTGGTAACCCCACGGGTAGCACCCCAGATATAGGACCAGACCTTTCCAGTAACGCTTTTTTCATATTCCCAAATTGAGAAAGGATTTGCTTCGCATGAGCCAATAAAATATCCCCCTCCTCTGTTAACTTAACGCCATCGACTTCCCTAGTCAGTAACCTATAGCCAAGCTCATCTTCTAGTTTTTTAATACTGCGGCTAATCGCTGGTTGCGTTACAAATAAACTTTCTGCCGCACGGCTAAAACCATTGAGCTGCACAACTTCAACAAAATAACGTAATGAACGAATGTCCATTTCGCCCCCTATAATTTTTAGTTATAGATAGAATGAGTTTAAGTGATTTCCTTTAAAGCATAATAAACGATAAAAATAATTCAACTTAGAATTATTGGCTATGCAATTATTGGAGATCAGCATGATAAACAAGACTGTTATCGAATACGTATTAGATAGACTTTACCAAATCGGTATTCACGATATTTTTGGTGTTGCTGGTGACTACGCATTCCCGATTGAAGATGCCGTATGTGAAAGTGAAAATATGCGCTGGATTGGCAACTGCAATGAACTCAATGCCTCATATGCTGCGGATGGCTATGCCCGCTTGAAAGGTGCAGCAGCATTATCAACGACTTTTGGTGTCGGCGAACTCAGTGCTTTAAATGGTATTGCCGGCGCTTATGCCGAGCATCTTCCCCTTTTTCATCTTGTTGGCATGCCAGCAAGTGGAGTTCAAAAAAACCACCGTTTAGTTCACCACACCCTAGGAAATGGTGACTTTGATGTGTTTTATCAAATGAGCCAACATTTAAGCTGTGCTCACGCTATTTTAACGCCTGAAAACTGTATTGCCGAAACAGAACGTTTAATTACGACCGCTTTACAAGAATCTCGACCGGTTTATTTAGGTTTCCCTTCTGACTACGCTATCATGCCAATTAAAACAGACAAAACACCTGAAACTATCACTATAAATAAAAGTCATAGCGAGTCATTATCAGCTGCCGTTACAGCTATTGTCGAAAAGCTCACATCGAGTACAAAAGCCTGTATTATTCCTGGGATTTTAACCGCACGCTTCGGCTTAGCCGCTGATGTTCAAGCGATTATTGAAAAAACGGGCCTACCTTACGCCACTATGTTTATGGATAAAGGGGTAGTAAGCGAATCTAACTCTCAATATATGGGGATTTATAACGGCAAACTGATGAATCCAGAGGTTAGGGAGTACGTCGAAAGCTGTGACTGTGTCATGGGTATTGGCGCGGTATTAACAGACTTCAACTCCGGCAGCTTCACCGCAAATATTAACCCTGAAAGCTGTATTAACATTCTTTCTGACCATGTGAAAGTGGGTTCCGCTATCTACCCGAATGTATTGATGAAAGATGTGTTAGATAAATTAAAAGAATTTGCGCCCTCACTTAACCATGTTGGGCTCAAAGCTCAAGGATTAGGATCCCCTCAGCAAGGTGAAAATGGCCAAATTACCGCCTCATATTTGTACCCTTGCCTAGAAAAAATGTTCCGTCAGGACGATATTATTGTTGCAGAGACTGGGACTACCTCCATGGGGTTAGGTTTTGCTTTATTACCTGAAAATGCACAATTTCATAACCAAACATTGTGGGGTTCTATCGGCTGGGCCACCCCCGCGGCCTTTGGTGCAGCAATTGCAGAGCCACAGAAGCGAGTTATTTTAGTGACTGGAGAAGGTTCTCACCAACTCACTGCCCAAGAGATTAGCCAGTTTGCCCGCTTTGGCTTAAAACCCATTATTTTTGTCCTGAATAATGATGGCTATTTAATTGAGCGACTTTTGTGTAAAAACCCTGAAGCCTATTATAACGACTTACCCCAATGGAATTATGCCCAACTCCCTGCAGCATTAGGCTGCAAAGATTGGTATTGTCAGCGTGTTACCCATTGCGATGAATTAGACAATGCAATTAAACAGGCCGAACTATCAAAGCATGCGGCCTATATTGAAGTAGTCATGGATAGATATGCGGCATCAGAGCTTGCTGAAAAACTGGGAAAATCAGTCGCATCTTTATATTCATTTTAAATTGACAGATTATGGCAGCCATCGCGCTGCCAATGTCTTTATGATCCAAATACCAGCCCCACATCGTCTCGTGATTGATGCAATATTTTTGAGACAATTAATGCTAATTCAAGTAATTCATTACATTTAGCATAGTTTTTAGTGGCAATTTGCTCACGAAAAAATGCAAACTCATAGACCATATGGTTGATAGCTGCATCCCGAGATACGCTGGATATTTCCCCGCCAATACAAACCTCAACTGACTGACAAAGGCTTGGGGCTCCCTTGATACATATATACCCTTTGGTACCTTGAATAATAAAGTAACCGGGGCTTGCCGAATCTTTCGCCCCCACACACGATGCAACTGAACGCCCAAAATAGGCCGTTAATACCCCTGATGTATCAATTCCATTAAACCCTTTATTACAAATATAGTGGCTATTATCGGGTGCTCCCATCAAGGCAGATAATAAATAAATGTTATAAAGATTAATGTCATAGAGTGCACCACCGGCTTGCAGTGGGTCAAATGCAGCATGAACTCGGCCTTGCAAGTAATCATTATATCGACTTGAATATTGGGAATAATTACCGTGAATCACTTTGATTTCACCGATTTTACCAATATGTTGTCTGATAAAGTGAAATTCAGGGGTATGAATAGACGTAATGGCTTCAAACAAAAAAAGCCCTCTAGTCTGTGAAATGGAAATTAACACCTGCAACTGTTGCCAATTTGGTGTAAACGGTTTTTCGCATACCACATGTTTGTCAGCCATTAATGCATCGAAAGTATACTGATAATGCAAATGGTTTGGCAAACCTATGTATATCACCTCAACATCAGGGTCTTGTAACAATTTTTGGTAGTCAGTATACAACTTTGCTATACCAAATTGTTGGCAAATAGCCTGTCCCTTTTCAATACTTTCCGCCCGAACACACAGTGCGACTAGCTCTATCCCCTGCACCTGTATTAAGGCATCGAGAGCCGACATAATTATTTTCCCGGAACCGACCAGCGCTAGTTTCATCTCTGTTATCCGTTAAGAAAAGTGAATTTCATTCTGCCATAAGGCTCATTATTAAAGAAATACCTTCGTTACTTTTTTGATAACCACTGCCATTTCCGAATTTTGCCCTTAAAAATTTAATAAAAATGACGCATTTTTTCGCTGGAGGTTCTTTTCATTATTGCTGGCGTACTTATCAATTTCATCAGGTAAACCAAATAACCGCTATGAATGACAATTAGTCACCCATTTACAATCATTTCTATTCACGTTGTCATCAAAATGCTCTTATTTTAAAACCTCCATAACCAATTGTTTTATATTGATAATATTTTACTTTTATTTTTATAACTGAAAAATACCTTTTTAAAACCCTAACTCACATCACAATTTATTAACAACTCTCTTGAATCATTTTTTATTATTCTCCATGCTAATTTTATTAAATAAACCAATGGTTTTCTGTATAAACCAGTCGAGGTTGATATGAAAGAGAATATTGTCACTGCCGTTGATGATGCTTTACAGTTATTGATGCTATTAGGTGAAAAAAACAATCTTGGGTTAAGTGAACTTGCACGCTTATCTGGCATGAATAAATCCAAGGTATACCGCTTATTATGCACACTAGAAAATCGCCATTTCGTACAAAAAAACGAAAATCCGGTTACTTATCATTTAGGCCATCAATTATTAAGCTTGGGGAATTGCGCTCGCCAGCAAATTAACTATATCCAAGTTGCAGAAGTTGAAGCAGAGCAACTACGTCAACGTTTTGATGAAAACATTCAAATGCGTATACGTGACAACGATGAGATTTTACAAGTTCTTCATAAGCCATCAGGGCAATCACTTCAAGTGCGCAGTGAAGCTGGAAATCGCCGGCCGTTAGGTTCTGGGGCTTCAGGCAGAGTGCTATTGGCTTACTCACCTAAAGATGTTCAAGCACATTTTATTGAAAAGAACCCCTCTATTGAAAAATCTATTGTAACCATACGCTCACAAGGTTTTGCAATTACCCGAGGTGAACTAACCGCAGGTATTGGTGCGATTGCCGTGCCTATCTTTTCACAACATGGGGAATGTATTGCTTCACTGAGCATTAGCTTACCTCTAAGCCGTTTTTCTGATGAAAAAGAACAAGAAATGACTGAACAACTGCTTCTGTCTGCTTTACGTATATCGAGGCAGCTCGGTTACGACTCATAATTAATTACAATAAAAGAGACAACGCCATGCAACCAACAAACAGCACAATACAAGCCCCATCTTCACCACCTAGCTGGCAAATGAACCCGGTTTTAGTAATGTTAACTATTGTTATCATTGCTTTTTTAATGACTTATTTTGTTAATTCAGGCCAATATGAGCGCGATGGTAAGAAAGTCATTCCGGGCTCTTACCAAACTATCACTAAAGACATCAAGTTAGCGCAATTATTAGGCACTGAGAAATCGGAGGAAGGTACTGCCGCTCCTGTCAGTTTGCCTCAACTGTTTAAAGCGATCCCTGAAGGAATTGTTAAACAATCACCACTTATATACATGGTGTTATTTATCGGAGGAATGTTTGGTATTCTCAATAAAACAGGGGCAATAGAGTCAGGGCTAGAGCGGTTGCTCCATGTTACCCGAGGCAATATCTACCTGTTAATTCCTTTCTTAATGATTGTATTTTCCATGGGAAGTACCTTTATGGGGTTAGCCAAAGAGTATCTTTTGGTTATTCCCATGGTTATTGCCTTAGTGAAACGCGTTGGATTGAATGAACTTATTGGGCTTGCCATTGTAGCCATTGCGGTTAAGGTCGGATACCTCGCCTCTATCACCAACCCGTATGCACTTTCTATCGCACAACCGCTTGTTGGTTTACCCGTTTTTAGTGGTTTAAGTATGCGAATTGCGGCGTACCTTATTTTTATTACACTCGGTATTTTATTCGTTTTCTATAGCATTCGTAAAACGACACTCACAAACTATGTGGCTGAAGAACATAATCAAACCACACCATTAACCTATCGCCATAAACTTATGTTAATTATCTTAGCCATCGGTGTTGCATTTTTAGTCTATGCCTCTAATCGTTGGCATTGGAAAAATAATGATTTATCTGCCTACTATTTATTCTTAAGTGTCATTTTAACTTTTTGTAGTGGTTTGACCGCAAGTGCCGCCGCTAACGCATTTGTCAGTGGAATGAAAAAAGTCCTCATCGCAGGGGTGTTAATTGGGTTGGCGACTGCTGTCGAAATTATTCTTTCTCAAGGTAAAATTCTCGATACCATAATTCATCAATTAGTTGGGCTTGTCGGTGATCACGGACCTTATGTTTCATCATATAGCATGTTTATCTCCCAACTATTATTAGACATTGCCATTCCCTCTACTTCTGGGCAAGCCGCTGTCACAATGCCAATCCTAGGCCCCGTTGGTGAAATTTCTGGTGTTTCCCCCCAAACAACGGTTTTTGCATTTTTAATGGGTAATGGGCTAACCAATATGATCACACCAACATCGAGTGGATTATTGATCTTTTTAGCTACAGCCGGTGTCAGTTGGACCACCTGGGCAAAATACATTTTACCGCTTTTTATCATTTTTATGGCAGTCAGCATTGGTTTACTGAGCGTCGCCGTTACCATAGGGTATTAGTAAGATGGATATGAAGAATTACCGAATAGAAATGCGTGATGGAATAATGCTATCAACAGATGTTTACTTTCCACTAACTCAATCAACTGCATCTTTTCCCGTGATTATAGAGCGAACACCCTATGATAAAACCGCACCTTCTCGTTCGGAAAAAACGGTATCTGGCCAGCAAATAACACGCCAAGAAATGGCAAAATACTTCAGTAAACATGGTTTTATTGTTGTGTATCAGGATTGCCGCGGGCGCTATGAGTCCGAAGGAAAGTTCACAAAATATATTAATGAAGCTGAAGATGGTTTTGATACATTACAATGGATTATGGAACAACCCTGGTGTAATGGCAAAATAGGCTCAATGGGTCTCTCTTATGCCGCTCATACACAATTAGCAATGGCGTGTTTAAATCCACCAGGTTTACAGACGATGGTGCTGGATTCTGGCGGTTTTGCCAACGCCTACCAATGTGGGATACGTCAAGGGGGTGCTTTTGAACTTAAACAAGCCACTTGGGCATTTAAACAAGCTAAACTAAGCCCGCTAGCTCAGCAGTCTCCCGATATTTTAGCCGCACTCGAACAAGAAAATATCCATGAATGGTTTACGACAATGCCATGGTATCAAGGGCAAACATTGCTCAAACATGTTCCTGAATATGAATCATATTTATTTGAACAATGGGAAGAAGAGTGTTTTTCCGATTATTGGAAAAAAATAGGTATTTATGCCGAAGGCTATTATGACCAAATACCCGATATCCCAGTGTTATTTATGTCTAGCTGGTACGATGCCTATGTCAGTTCAACATTAGATAACTACTATGCATTTGTTACCAAAAAACAATCACCGCAAAAGTTAATTATGGGGCCTTGGCTACATGGCGACCGTAACATCACGCACAGTGGTGACGCAGAGTTCGGAGATATCGCAGCATTTGATCACAATGTTAGTGAAAGTTGGTTATCTTGCCGTTTAAACTGGTTTGAAACTCACTTAAAAGGTGAAAATGCCAAAAAACATCATGAAGAAGTAACAATATTCATGATGGGAGGTGGAAGTGGTAAACGCAACCAACAAGGGCGTATAGAACATGGGGGAGAATGGCTTAGCCACCATCAATGGCCTTTGCCAAATACTGAAAAAACCATGTATTATCTGTGGCCAAATAACAAATTACATCATCAGCCCTACGCTAAAACAGCCACAATATCCTATTGTTATGACCCTAGGCACCCAGTGCCTACCATTGGCGGTGCTTTAACTTCAGGTCAACCTATATTTTGGGGTGGGGCTTTTAATCAACGTGAATTACCAAAGTTTTTTGGTAGTAAGCAAAATAACTTACCCCTTTCTGCCCGCAGTGATGTATTAATATTCGAAACCGAAGAATTACAAACAGATGTCTGTTTAGCAGGTGAAATTGAAGTGTCGCTTTGGATAAGCAGTGATGCATTAGATACAGATTTCACCGCAAAACTTATTGATGTTTACCCTCCCAGTGCCGATTACCCTCAAGGCTATGCCATGAATATTACTGATGGCATCATTCGTTGTCGTTTTCGGCATGGTTATGAACAGAAGGAATTATTAACCCCAAATGAAATTGTCGAAGTAAAAATTAAGCCCTTTGCCTGTGCAAACCGTTTCGCAAAAGGACATCGTATCCGATTAGATATTTCTAGTAGCAATTTCCCTAAATATGACTTCAATACAAATACAGGTAAAACTATCGCGGGTGATAGAACGTGGAAAATAGCTTGTAATAGCCTACATATTTCTAGCGAATACCCGTCAAAAATCATTTTGCCTGTGCTCAACGAAACCTAAAAAAAATATAATTAACCCACAAACTATATGCCCGTTGCCCGCTTTAACTGCCAACACCACTAAAGCGGGCTATATAAGAAGAAATTTATTCCGCTTGAACCCAAAATACACCATCCCCCTCTAGGGCAGTAAAAGTCTGGTGTAAATAATCGCTATCAGCCTGTGGGTCAAGGTCTGCAAACAACTCTGGGTGGATAAATTTTGCAATCGCTTCCACCGCAATAATGTTAAATGGCGTATCATAATATTGCTGGTATAACGCCAATACCTGCTTATTTTTATAAGCAGATAATGAACGAAATTTAGGGCGTTCCATTAGCTTATTCAATCGGGCCAAGGACTTTTGTTTATCCCCTGTATAACCTAACGGCACAGAAGCACTACCTTTACGGGTACTATCCCAATCAGCTGCAGTCATCAAGTAATAATCAGGGTTGCTGTGAATCAATTGTTCTTCACTGATTTCCCCACCCATTCCAATACTGAACCATTGGGAACCAAGGTTATTTCCGCCTGCAGTTTCAACAAATTCGCCAAAATTACCATTGCCGAACGTTTTGCAGCAATAATCTTCCCCTTGGATACCAGCTGCTCGTTCAATAAATACGCTAGGGCGCTGCTCTTTGCTAAGTTTAGCCACTCTTGAACGGATTAAGTCTAACTTTTGTTGATAAAACTGATTAAATGCTTGTGCTTGTTGTTCCTCACCAAATACTTGGCCAAGTAATGTCATACTCGGCATAGTATTTTTCAATGGGTATTGCCTAAAGTCGATAAAAACAACGGGTAAACCACTTTTTTCCAATAACGATAAGGTGCCACTTTCAGCAAGCTTACTTTTTAAACCAATATCAAAAATTAACAAATCAGGCTGGGCAACTAAGGCTTTTTCAACACTAAAATCTGTCGTATAAGGGTTGGGAAAAACAGGTATTTGACTGAGTTGTGGAAATTTTTTGCTGTACGCAACACTCAAATCAGGCGCTTTTTTAATTAACGCATCATCCCAAGCAATAATCCCTTTTAATGGGTCTTGCGGATGTAATATATTCAACGCAACTAAAACTCGGCTGTCCGCCAGCATCACTCGAGATACAGGGACATTAACCGTCACATCCCTACCCGCAATATCCGTTACAGTAATAGATGCCGCTAGGCTATTAGTTGAAAATAGTAGGCTAACAGCACTAAGAATCAGTACAAATGTATTGATAAGTTTTCTCATCATCATTCTTATACCTTGTTTTTATTAAAATTTTACAGATGCTTGAACATAGTAAGTTCTTGGCTGCCCTACATAGATACCATAATTATTATCCGTAGAACGTGTAAAATAGGTTTGATCAAAAAGATTTTTAATACCAGCAGATAGCGTTAAATCAGACAAACTTTTACCAAAATGGTACTCGCCTCGTGCGTCCCACACCATATATCCGGGGATTGTTCCGTATCGGCCATCAGCACTTGGTTTTGTTACATAATGGCTTGATGTTCCAGGCGATTCTTGGGTAGATTGCGCATAAGTATTCAAGTTCCATACCCAATTACCCGTTTCATAACGGCTACCTGCGGTAAAGACTTGCCGTGAATAAAACGGTAAATCCTTATGAGCAAAATCACCTTTTTTACTTACCGCTTTAGTATAGGTATAAGTACTGTACACGCTAACACCATCCAATTTATCGCTCAGCTCAGACAAGTTATATCTTGCCGCCAATTCCACTCCTTGATGAGTTGTGGCGCCCAAATTTGTCCAACCCGTTGTATTTTCAACGTAAAGTAATTGGTCATCGAAATCGATATAGAATAATGTCGCTTCAAGAGATAGCGCAGTATTATCGTATTTAGTCCCCACTTCATAGTTATGTGCTTTTTCTGCACTTAACCCATTTGCGGGTGAATTCCCTACCCCTTTAGTGTTCAACTGAAAATACTGCAAACTGCCAAATGACGTACTGGCATTGGCAAATAGTTTCCATTCATCATCAATATGGTAGATCACCGCCAGCGCAGGAAGTGGTTCGCTATATCGCTTACTTCTGTTTTGGTTTTTAAAACTGTCATTTAAATGAATATTAATGTTCTCATAGCGGAGCCCTGGGATCACAGTCCAGTTACCAACATCAATGGTGTCATCAAGGTAAATAGCATGGGCTTCTGTTCCACCCGATGTGTGTTGGTAATAATCATTAGTACTCGGCCGCGAACTTTGAGTGCCAGCTTGGTACCAATTTGAGCGGTAAGCTTTCTCGTCTGCGGTTTCATTTAAATAACGGTATCCCACTGTTACTTCATGCGAAATATCATTAAAACGGAATAATTGTGAATAACTCGGTTCAATTGCATACGCGGTATAGTGACGAGGGTAAGAAACTAGCCGTCTTTCATTCGCTTTATCTTTATGGTCACTTTCTATGTAACTACCCCGATAACTTTTACTAAACCATGTCATTAACTCAAATTGTTTATCATCTTCTTCATGTTTATATTTCAATGACATATCTTGGCGATCCCCTTCAAAACGGTCATAAGGCCGCGTTGATTGGAATGGGTCAGCATTATATTGCGCTTGAGTTAGCCCCCCAGGCATACCTGACATTGCATGATAATAATGAAAATTCGCCAGTAACTCGTCATTATCGGTTATGGCATAACGTGTTTTTAAAATCAGGTCATCAATATCTGTATTATCATTGCTTTTACGGTAGCCTTGCCCATGTAACCCTGAATACAGCAGTATCGCTCCCGCTGAATCATCGGCTTTTGAGCCCCCCACGGACGCATCGACTAGCGTTTTTAGCCCTCCGGTTTTAGCCCCTTGGGTTTGTAACGAGACACCACCAGAAAAGTCTTTCGGGATAGGCTTTGTCACAAAGTTAATTACGCCCCCCACATTTTGTGGCCCATAACGTACGGAAGCTCCTCCGCGGATCACATCAATAGATTCAATACTACCTAGTGATAATGGCGACATCGACAGCTGAGGTTGGCCATAAGGCGCTGCCGCTAGTGGCATACCATCGAGTAAAATCGTTGAGCGAGGTGAAAGACGTGAGGTTAACCCACGAACCCCAACATTCAAGGAAACATCACTCCCACCAGTCCCGTTACTTTCTCGTACCTGTACACCGGGTATCCCTTTCAATGCATCCGCAATGGTTTCACTGCCTGATTCTTTGATTTGTTGTTGGTTTTTTACTGTTCGCGCACCTGGGTGATTAAATACCACCTCACCATCTTCAGTATTTTCAAGCCAGTTGCCTGTAACTGTAATCTGATCATTTTTTGAATTATCAACAGCAAATACATGATAAGGCGCTAATGCCGCTGAAATTGCTAATGGAATGAGTAGCTTGCTAGTTTTTAAATTCATAAGAAATAAGCAATAAAAGAGATTAAGAGAGATAATGATAATTATAATCATTACAAACAATCAACTTAATTTACTATTTATTTTGAAATTACACTGATTTAATCCCTTATTATATAAAGGGTTATTGATTTATTGAGAGTGTAGAGAACTAAAAAACCGAGGGAGATCCCTCGGTTCACATTATTGGTAAACATTATATAATTAGAGGCAAATATCATTTTGTCTCTAAAGGAATTAACCGCCTAGAGAGAAAAACACCACTCGGCCAACGCCTTCACCAACAAAAATACAGAGTGTTGCCAGTGACATGACGAATGTTGCATTCACAGCGTGCCCCTTTTTTGAGCACAGTAAACGGCCCACAAATACAATACCCAATGCAACAAGTATGACCCTAACAATACTTAAATTCACTAAACCATCTGGGAGTTCACGCGGTGTCATTCCCATATAGATAGGCTCTCCCATGTTTCCAAGAAGAGATAATGCGCCCAGCAGCATCAGTAAGATCCCAATAACACCAATACCTAGCGTAATTTTAACCACTCGTTTTAATTGCTCTTCTTTACCATCGCGGCGCAAAGAACCTACCAGTAGTAATGCAGCTACCACACCACCAACTAGTAATACCGCACCAAAAAAACTGGCGTAGGTAAATAAGCCATTCCATAGGTTAAACAAGGTGTTAGCGTATAAGGCTGACATTGCGTACATATAGATGATACCGGCTAACGCGCTAAGCAATAGTAGCAGCGCATTCGCTTTTTGTTTCAGCAATAGCAGCGCGACACTGAAAAATAATAGCGCCATATAAATTGCAGTTGCCCACACTTCACGGCTCATCCATGAAGTAGACACATGCAGCATGGTATAAAACATGTGTAGCGGGTTACCCATGTGAAATAATGAACCCAACAACCCAACACAACCCAGAACAAAACTGGCTAAAATAGGCAATTTGATAAACTGGACACTTTGTAGGTTGTTTCCGCCTTCAAGCACACGAAAATAGCATACTAATGTAACGAGCAAGCACCCCACAGAAGCTTGCATAAATAAGGTGAAAATCACCAACGGAAATTCATGCATGATAATTCTCCTTATCCTTTTGTACCGACAACAAGGTTCGGTTTGGTAATACTTGAACTAGGTAACCCTGCGATATCTGCATTTGAGCCATATTTTTTACGTAATTCGCTAATTAGGCCAAATTCAATCGCACGCATAGGGCAAGAATCAACACACATTGGATTCCCCCCTTTTTCACGGAGATCAAGGCAAGTGTCGCACTTGGTCATCATACCAATACTGGCATCGAACTGAGGTGCCTCGTATGGACAAGCCCATGTGCAATAACGGCAACCAACACATTTATCATGGTCAACTAATACAACACCATCTTCTTCTCGTTTGTGCATTGCGGTGGTAGGGCAATGGCTTACACATTGCGGGTCATCACAATGGTTACAGGCAATAGACAAGTGCCAAGTCCGAGGACGTGGATACTCTCCTACCTCAATATCATACACACGGCGAAAGTTGCGCCCGACCTCAAGGTCATTTTTGTCTTTACATGCAACAACACAGGTTTTACAACCAATGCAAGTGGCAACATTAATATAAAATCCGACTTGTTTATCCATTTCTTATTGCCCCCTAAAATATAATACGCTGTGGAATTACAGCATCTGGAACTAACTGGTCACCATGCCATTTTTCGATATTACATAGCATCGTGTTCCACCCTGATGTACCAAGCCCTGTAGGGACTTGAATGGTTAGCGTATTGTCGGCTCCCGCCATATCTATCCCTGTTTTTTCATCAACATTTGTCCAACTACCGTGTGGTAGCGCCACAACACCAGGCTTCATCGTTTGTGTCACTAACGCAGGACGTACAATCTTCCCTTGAGGGCTTGTTATCAATACAGTTTCACCGTGTTTAATACCTAAACGTTTCGCATCAGACGCATTGATATAAATTGGGCTTGGCCACTGTTCACGTAACCAAGGCACATTATCAAGCGTGCTGTGAGAGCGGCGTAAGTAGTGCGGATTATAGATTTGGAATGGATAATCCCCTTTTTCCTTCTTCGAGAAATCATTAAAACTTGCTTCATAACCGCTTGCAGACGGGATATATTCAGGAATTGGCGGTAATTTAGTCCAGCCACATTCATCGGCTTTTTCGACTAATGTTTCACAATAAATTTCGAATTTGCCACTCGGTGTTGGTCGTGGATTGGCTTGAGGATCGCGAATAAAATCTTCATAGGCAATATAACTATAGTTATCATCAGAAGTGCGTTTTACTTGATATTTCCCAACAGTAAGGAATTCATTGAGGGTAATTCGGCCTTGCTGTGGCTTACCTGTTACTTGCCATTCATCAATATCCGCTTGAGTTACTGTGATTAATGGCTCAGTTGTCTTACCATCTTCACCAATAATCGTTGCACCATTGAGTTTATTGAAGAATTGTTGCTTTTCAGAAATAGGAAAAACTTCATCGACATTAACACCAAGGCGTTTACCTATCTCTTTGGCGATCCACTGGTCACTTTTTGCTTCATAAAGTGGTGGTGTCACATTCACTGCAGCTATAATAACTTCACGATTACTTGGATTTAATATGGTTCCTTCACGTTCCCACTCCGTGGTCACGGGTAAGACGATATCCGAATATTTCGCACAGGTATGTGGAACATAAGCTGCAGTCACAACCAGTTCCACATCTTTACGATAAGCTTCAACGCTCTGCGCAATATTGGCTCGTGTTTGTAACGTGGCATTGAATGGATGAATGATCATTTGGATATTTGTATCGACATCCCCCACACCACGTTGGCGGAATTTTTTCTCTAGTAATGCACGGTTAAGCTCATTGTGGTTAATTTTCAAGCTAACTGGGTTTGGTACTGACGGCAAGCCACTTGCCCCCGCCATGACTAAACGAGTTCCATTATTCCCCGCAGCATAGTGGCAGCTTACGCCAGTCATGCGGCCAGGCCTTCCCATATGGCCAGTCATAAAGCCTAATGTTGAGAATGCTTGTACCCATCCTTCACCATTATGAATTCGTGCAGGAGCCCAACCTGTAAGTAATGCAACTCGGTTGGTCCCCCCGATTTCACGCGCTAATGTACGAATGTCGCTAGCTGACAAACCGCAAATATTAGAGGCCCACTCTGGTGTTTTTGGCTCTCCCGTATGGGTACCTAATAGATAATCTTTGAAGTTCCCTTTCGGATCTGCACCTGCTGGCATATTACTTTCATCAAAACCAACTGTACAACGGCGCAGGAAATCCCAATCAATCAATGGGTTGTCAGGGCTGTCCATTTCTAATAACGCAGACATAATACCCAGAGCTAAAGCATGGTCAGTACCTGGGTTGATGGGGTACCAATCTGCATCCATTAATTCCGCTGTAGTCGTATAACTTGGGTCAATACTAATAAAGCGTGCCCCCGCTTTTTTCGCCTGATAATAATTATAGGTTGGGCTGCCTGGGCTACTCCATGCAGGGTTAGCTCCCCACATCACAATTAACTGGGAGTTACGCATATCAAAACGGTCATTGGTACCAAAGGTATAAAACCCTTCAAGTAATCCTAAATGAGCGGGCGTTTCAAACCATGCGCCCCATGAGGTTGTTCCCCAATCGCCAACAAATCCACCAGCCTTTGCATAAACGCTTTGGATTTCAACGCCGTTACCACCAGTGATCCAAATCGATTCATGACCATATTTTTCTTTAATACGTTTCGATTCTGATGCCACAATATCTAATGCTTCATCCCAACTGATGCGCACCCATTGGTCTCGTCCTCGTAAGCTTTTATCCCCACCACCGGGAGCCCAACCTTTACGCTTCATTGGATATTTCAACCGGTCCGCGCCAAAGACTTGTTTACGTTGTGAACGTCCGCGCAAACAACCTCGTTGCTGTGGGAAATCAGGGGAGTCGGCAACCACATCATCGGTTTTTTGCCTAACAACGACGCCATCAACCACCAATGCTTTATTGACACAGCGGCCCCCACAGTTGTGCCAGCAGGCCACAGGCTTCCATTTTCCTTGAGTGACTGCGTCAGTAGCTTGCACAACCGCTTTTTCTTCCTCTGGTGTTGCCGCATGTAATTGCTTACTCAGCGGTAACGTAGCCATCACTGACGCCGCTGATGTCCATGCTATAAATGAACGGCGACTTAAGGCTATTTTCTGTCTTTCTGACATTGCTCTTACCTCTTCATTTTGTTTTATTATTATAAATTTACTAACTCATTGATTTTTTTAATATCATTACGTAAAAAAAGCTCAAGTAATGAACTTAATTGACGATAGAATAATGTTTCTGCGTGGTTATGCATTGAACGGCAAAACGGCGTTATAAAAGCCAGTAAATGGGTATTCAAGAATGTTGCAGACCCGAGTAATAACGCGTTCACTTTGGGCCAATCAATAGGGTCTGTTTCGCTGTCAATAAGCTCAGTAATGCGCAGACTTAAATGCCACATAAAATCTAACTCATAGCCAATATGGTCAGCGGCTTCCATATCACCTTCTGGCAAATAAACGTCATACTGTTCATAAAAAGACTTCACTGCTAACGTACTTTCTTGAAATAGCAGTTTGTCACGAGAAACATAAGTTGATTCCCATGGCGATGCTGGCGGGGCTTCTGGGCCTATAAACAAGCGAGTAAAGTCCCAATGCAAATTTTCGAAATCATCGTTGTTGGCTTGTAACTGCCTCGTATTTAAGTCTTTATGCATGCCATTTATCGCGTTTTTCATCGCGGGTAATACTTCATCACAAGGAAATAACAGTAACCCCGAGTCTCTCAAATAATTTAATAGCTCAGGCGTTGGTTCTTCCATAAACAAACGTCGTAGTACGTCATAAGCAAATTGACGTGCATACAGAAAATCTACAATTTGGTCGTCATTAGTCATAAATATTTCCCTGCAGGTCTGTCAGTAAAAATTCAGTTGGTGTTGTAAGTTCAATTCGGACTTCTTTAATTACAGGATTTCCCTGTTCATCGGGCTCAATAATGTGGGAAGTCAATGCGATAGGTATTTTGCCTAGTGGGGTTAATAAGCCAATTGCCTCAGGATTAAACTGCAAAAATCCATGCAGTAATTCTTGATGATAAGAAACACCAGCGTGTGTCAGTAAAACTGCCACCTTTTCACAATCGTCACCAAAGACTTTGGCACTTTTAAAAAAATAATCCTGAGAGGAAAAAAAATAATGCTTTCCTATTATTTGTTCATTGTTTTCAAAAAAAGCATTGTTTTGGTATACCTGCCCGGTATGTTTATTTTCTAAAGAGCAGTAATGCACCCCAAGAGACAATTGATTTTCTAGTGCGAATTTGAGAACTCGAAGGCAGGCTAATTCACTCTGTGCAACAGCTAACCCACCTGCATACCAATAGTTGTAATACACCTCATAAGGTGGGTTTTTAAGCCTGAACCCTCGAGATTGATAGGCTTCACTATTTGTTAGTGGGAAACAAAACTCTAATAAATTGATACCGTCAATTCCAATATCATCAAGCTGAGTAAGTAACTGATACATCTGCTTTTCTGTTCCGGGGATGACAGGCATCTCCACCATTACTGATGGAAAAATCTCACGTGCTAAGGCGATACGGTGTAAAACTTTGGTGATCCGTTCTGTAGGATCATCAATTTTGATACTAAAGCGGATTTCTTGTAGGCCTGCTTTCGCTAGAGCCAATGCGGTATTTCGGTCTAATGGGTCACCGGCTGTATACAACCGGCTATGAGTCTGAGGTAATTTCTGTTGGACTGCTTGGAAAAATGCGATACTTTCTTGGCGAAAAAGTAGAGGCTCCCCCCCGGTTAGCGCGATATGGGTAAGTGGGTAACCTTGTTCTGCTATTGCGTCAACTTCCCCAATAGCATCACGCATTTCCTGTTGAAATTCCTGATAGTTTTCTTGATTTGGGTTAAAACAAAAGTAACAATCGCGATGGCATTTTAAGGACAAAAATGTTGTGTGGCTCCCTTCTCCTGTACGACATTGTACGCAAGCACTTGATAGCCAATTACAATGTATACTTTTTCCATTGTTCGCAAAAATTGCGCCTTTACTTTTTATATCTAGTTTGAGTTGTTCAATCTCACGTTGCTGTTCAAAAGGCGCTTCAAAATTGAGGCCATATTCTATAATTGCCTGCTGTGTTTGCTGTTCAATATCTAAATAGCGGATAGCATAACGCTTAAATTTTTGATTATTTACTGTAGATATTGTTCTATCAGTAATAGGATAAATCATAAATTTTCCTTAAATTTATGAGAAAATAATTTCTATTATTCGGTGAATTTTCAATTAGACTCAGATCACAAATAATCAATTAATAGACGGGTATTACAATACCTGTGACAATTAGAAAAATGCTTATAAAGACTCACATCGTTACCGATTAAATTGAAAATATTTTTTAAATAAGAAATATTCGCATTATTTTAATTTTGGATTATTAACAGTATAAGTAATTAACGTGAAGTGATGTTGCGCAGGATCAAAAAAACTTCCCTTTCATTATTTACATATCAACTAATTAGATAGCACTTTCGTCATGAGTAAGCTATTACTCAACAGCGTTGTGAACATATAAGAGTTATCTCATCAAATAAACAAATCGTTATATAAAAATAAAATAACCAGTTAGATAATAATCTAAAAAAGAGAATCAAACTAATCCATCAATATTAAAAATAACGTAATAATATTTCAATTTGTAAAATTGAAATTCAAAAATTAATTATTTATTCATTTTTTGTATTATTTAATTAATTTTGTCTTATAAAAATAATTATTTCTAATAAATAAAACCGAGTCACTATTCTAAAGCGGCAAAGCATAAGTGACTTTCACCGTTTCCATTGGCACCTCCGTCTTAATACTCTGAATGCTACTAATTTGTGTTAAATGGTCTGCATGAAAACGACGATAAGAAGCTAAGTCTTGTGTCACAATGCGGATCAATGCATCACATTCCCCTGCCATTAGATGGCATTCTACAACTTCAGGCATCTGTTTAATGTCTTCAACGAATTGGTTGATGGTCTTAGCATCTTGTGTTTTAAACCAAATACGTGCAAATAAAGAAAGACCCGCTCCAATTTTACTCCCATCCAGCACCGCCACATAACGCTTGATAACCCCAGCTTCTTCAAGCAATTTCACGCGACGTAAGCAAGGAGACGGAGAAAGGCCGACTTCTTTCGCTAATTCAATATTCTGAATTTTTCCATCTCTTTGTAAAACTTGTAAGATCCGTCTATCAATAGCATCCAGTTTTAGTTCAGTTTGCTTCATTGGCATTCAACCTCAATTTTATATTAATTAATGATATTAAATACCAATTTTTGTTTGTTTTAAAGCAATAAAAAAATCCAATATCATTGGATTATCGCTATAATTTTATCGCTACTGGCCAGTTGCGTGAAATAACGACGAACAACAATGAGGAATTAAAATGGAGTTACAGACCTTACTCTTATTTAGCGCAACCGTCATTCCCTTGGTATGCACACCAGGCCCAGATATTCTGTTTATTTCTGCACAAGGATTATCGGGAGGAACCTCAGCGGCCTTGAAAGCTAATTTAGGTATTATACTGGGCTATGGGGCACATGCGATCCTAGCTGCGCTTGGTTTAGCCGCAATTGTTGCAGCATCCCCCATGATTTTCTACACCATTAAATGGGTTGGCGTCGCTTATGTCACTTATCTTGCTGCTCGGATGGTGTTATCTGCGATGAGAGCTGGGGAGCTAAAAATTCAAACTGTGTCGACAAAAGCGGTAGTAGGTAAAGCCTTTCTGACTAGCTTCCTTAACCCTAAAGGGCTACTGGTGTATTTCGCTATTTTACCAAACTTCATTAAGCTGACAGAAAGTGTCGCCGTTCAGTCCTTGATACTCTCAGCCACTTTTATACTTTCATGTGTCGTGATCTACGGTGTGATAGGTGCACTATTTGCATCCATGCATAATAAGCGCGCTTATAATGATAAAAAACGCCGTATAACCGAAGGTGTTGCTGGTGGCATGCTAACACTAGCGGCTATTGGTTTAGCGACCAGTTAGCGAGGTAATAATTCAATCCAGATCAACTTGCTATCGGTGCTAAGTGGTTTAATCTCTCCTTCACCGATATCAGGTAACCACCACGCGCCTTGTCCTTGGGCCAGAAGATGGCAATTTGCCCCTGAAATGTCCCATTCACCCTTTAGTACGTAGACTAATCCCGCTTGGTTGGCGGGTAATTTATAATCTTCAGTGATGAAATAACTTTTAGCCCCCCACCGATCACCTCGAAAAATAAAATTCATTAACTGAACTGATGGCTGTAAGACTTTTATTGCGCAAAATTGCTGAGCTGAAAATTGAGCATGGTCACCAGCGCGTTCAAGCCGGCACTCAAACGCTTTGGTATCAGTTAAAAGAAGAGGCTGGTCATTCAACAATACCACCAGCCTTTCGCCTTCTGCATAGCGCTTTAAATAGCTATCTTGCTCGATGGTTGCAATACTTGCGCGTAATGAATAGTCTGATGCAACAGGCCAGCAAAATACTTCTTGGCTAGTCCCCGCACCATCATGCCAATTCAGGATAGGTAACTCCTTTATATCAAAACATTTTATTTTCACATTACCTCCCATCTGTTGCTGCTAATACATTTAGATTTATACTTAGATTCGCAAAGTTAATCTTTCTAAGCAATGAATTAGCAACGATAATGTGACTAATCACGCCTCTCGTTGATTAAAAAGTGACATAAGCGGCCTAATGTTTTCATTGCTTCTTCCACCCTCTCATTCCATGTAAACGATGCATTAAGGCGAAATGCATGATTAAACTGGTCGCTTGTGGAAAACATACTGCCAGGTGCGATGCTGATCCCCTCTTTTAATGCGAGCTGATATAAACGAATAGCATTAAATGGTGGCTCAAATTCTAACCATAAAAAATACCCACCTTTTGGTGTATTCACTTTTACTGATGGAGGCATGTATTTTGCTATTGCACTCAACATTTGGTGCTGACGTTGCTCCATTGTTAAACGCAGTTTACGCAGGTGACTGTCATATCCCCCTAATGATAAGTACTCCGCAATAGCTAATTGCGTAGGAACGCTAGCAGAAACGGTGCTCATCATTTGTAAATGTTGAATTTTTGTCGCGTGTTGGCCGGCGGCCACCCAACCCACGCGATACCCCGGGGCTAAACATTTTGAAAATGAAGAACAATGAAAGAAATTACCTTTGGTGTCTAGTGCCTTGGCAGGTATCGGCTGTTTACTGCCAAAATAAAGTTCCCCATAGACATCGTCCTCAATTAAAGTAATTTGATGCTTATTAAGGATATCTACCAGACGTCTTTTGTTTGTTTGCGGCATCGTTCCGCCTAATGGATTTTGATAATGCGTCATTAGCCAACAGGCTTTAATTGGATATTTGCTCGCAATATCCTCTAATGCGTCAAGATCAATACCAAATAGCGGGTCTGTTTTAATGGCTATCGCCTTAAGTTTTAACCGCTCAATTGCCTGAAGTGAACCATAGAATGCAGGAGATTCGATAACCACCCAATCCCCGGGCTGAGTCACCGATTGTAAACTCAGAACCAAAGATTCCATTGCCCCTGCTGTGATCACGATTTCATCGGGAGCGACATGGATCCCTTGAGTTGCATAGCGCTGAGCAATGTTACGGCGCAGTTGTTCATTACCAGGTGGCAAATTAGCTGGTGTATTAAATTTAGATAAACGCCTAGCGACAGACGCAAGAGACTTCGCAAGTTTTGGGTCATCCAATAAGGCAGGCTCTGGAAATGCGGAGCCAAATGGGATAATATTCGGGTCCTTACAAGCCTGTAGGACACCAAAAATAGAGGCGTTAATCTCTACATTTTCATTCAAATGTAGCCCTTTTCCTCCTTTAGCGGCAGCAAATGCGTTATTACGGTTTGCCACGTAATACCCTGATTGCGGGCGAGCAACGACCCACCCTTGGCTTTCAAGCAACTGGTATGCTTGTACTACAGTCATTAAACTTAAGCCTGACTGTTTAACACTTTCCCTCAATGAAGGTAATCTGTCGCCCACTTGCCAGATATTGTCTTCAATTTGCTGACGAATTTGCGCTGCTAATTGTTCGTATCTCGTCATAGCCGCCTCAACTGTTATAGTTAATATCCCAATAATTGTTACTATTATAGTTTATCGTCTCATGTTCTACTTATCCACACATTCACCTGACTTTTTTTAACTATAAGCACAAAAAATTTTTCGTTGGGTTGCGGTTATTTTGCACTCCGTTGTGAGCAATTCCTTTTGCTAAGGATTAGCGCCTCAATTGCTCTCATCAGAACGTTAAATATTGCGTGCCATTAACATATCCACTCAGGGGTCAATATGTTTGGACTAACTGCGCTGGAACTTGCCCGTATACAATTCGCTTTTACGGTCTCGTTTCATATTATTTTTCCCGCCATTACTATTGGGCTGGCAAGTTACCTTGCGGTGCTACAAGGTTTATGGCTTAAAACTCGTGATGAAGACTATATAAAACTGTTCCATTTTTGGTCAAAAGTTTTTGCCGTCAACTTCGGAATGGGCGTTGTTTCTGGCTTGGTCATGGCATACCAATTCGGCACTAACTGGAGCTTTTTCTCAGATTTTGCAGGGGGTATTACAGGGCCGCTTCTCACTTATGAGGTGCTTACCGCATTCTTCTTAGAGGCCGGTTTCCTTGGTGTTATGCTATTTGGAATGAACCGTGTAGGTGAAAAATTACATTTTTTCGCCACTTGCATGGTCGCGTTGGGAACGATTATTTCCACGTTCTGGATCCTAGCCTCCAACAGTTTCATGCAAACACCACAAGGCTTTGAAATTATTGATGGGCGCATTGTTCCCGTTAATTGGTTTGCGGTTATCTTCAACCCCTCTTTCCCTTACCGCCTGTTGCATATGACCACCGCAGCATTCCTTGCGGCAGCATTTTTTATTGGTGCATCTGCGGCTTGGCACTTGCTCAAAGGCAACAAGTCCAGCGCCATGAAAAAAATGTTTTCCATGTCCCTGTGGTTGATTTTGATTTTAGCCCCAGTTCAAGCTTTAATCGGGGATGCTCATGGGCTAAACACACTTAAACATCAACCTGTTAAAGTGGCTGCAATGGAAGGTCACTGGGAAAATAAACCTGGAGAAGCCACTCCGCTTATCTTATTTGGTATACCAAACCAAGAAAAAGAAAAAACAGAATTTGCTATCGAAATCCCTTATTTAGCAAGCCTGATTTTAACCCACAGTATCGACAAACAAGTGCCTGCGTTAAAAGAATACGCGCCAGAAGATAGGCCTAACGTGTTTATGGTGTTTTGGTCATTCCGCGTAATGGTCGGGCTCGGCTTATTAATGATCGCGGCTGGAGTCTGGGGTTTATGGCTACGTTATCGTAAAAACCTGTATGAATCCAAAACCTTCCTACGCTTTATGTTCGTCATGGCTCCTTCTGGTTTGATTGCCATTTTAGCGGGTTGGTTTACAACAGAAATAGGCCGACAGCCATGGGTTGTTTATGGGCTACAACGAACCTCTGATGCAGTCAGTGCACATGGTGAAATGCACATGAGTATCAGTTTAATCGCCTTCTTTGTGGTTTACGGTGGGGTGTTCGGTATCGGCTACATGTACATGATGAAATTAATTCGTAAAGGCATCGCGGAGGACGCAGCTCATGGGCATTGATTTACCTCTCATTTGGTTTGTCATCATCGTATTTAGTATGTTGATGTATATTGTTATGGATGGGTTCGATTTAGGCATCGGGATCCTTTACCCTGCGCTAAAAGACAGCCAAGACCGTGATCTGATGATGAATAGCGTTGCCCCTGTGTGGGATGGCAATGAAACTTGGTTGGTTTTAGGTGGGGCTGCACTATTTGGTGCTTTTCCTCTCGCTTATGCGATTGTCCTTGATGCGTTGTCAATTTCATTAACTTTCATGTTATTGGCCTTGATTTTCCGTGGTGTCGCCTTTGAGTTTCGCTTTAGAGCGGATGAATCACACCGCCGCCATTGGGATCACGCCTTTATTTGGGGTTCAATTTTTGCCACCTTTGTTCAAGGTGTGGTAGTTGGTGCCTTTATCCAAGGCTTCCATGTGGAAAACCGTGTTTACATGGGTGGTTATTTCGATTGGTTCTCACCTTTCCCACTGTTTTGCGGATTTGGCCTCGTCGTTGCTTATGCGCTATTAGCTTGTGGTTGGTTGATCATGAAAACGGAGGGCCACTTACGTAGCACCATGTATCGTGTCCTACGGCCATTAACATTACTGATGTTAGCGGTCATAGCAGTGATCAGCTTCTGGACCCCAATGTTAAATGACGCAGTCTTTGAGCGTTGGTTCACCCTGCCAAATCTGTTCTTCTTCTTACCGGTTCCATTACTGGTATTAGGCTGTACTTGGTTGATCCTAAAAAGTGCTAAGCGCCAACGGTTCGATAGCGTGCCATTCTTAGCGGCTTTAATGTTAATTTTCCTTGGGTTTACTGGTTTAGGCATCAGTATTTGGCCGACACTCATTCCACCCGCAGTCAGTTTCCGTGATGCCGCAGGCCCATCCGAAAGTTTAGGCTTTATGTTAGTCGGTGCGTTATTCATCATTCCTGTTATTTTGGTTTATACCTATTGGAGTTACTATGTCTTCAGAGGAAAAATTACCCCAGAGCAAGGCTACCACTGATAGCGTGAGTGCCTCTCCTTGGTGGAAAAAACTCGGTTGGATGGCTATCATCTGGTTCGGAAGTGTACTCGCATTGTTTGCATTTTCGTCAGTATTTAAATTGATGATGACCGCCGCTGGAATGAAAGTGAAGTAATTAACTTTTCTATATGCCGTAGACTAAAAGTCATACGGCATTTTTATTAAAATCAATGGCTCATCACTGTGAGTTGCCCTATCTTCTGCTGAAAAATCTCTCTTCATAAATATCCGCCCCCAATCACTCACTAGCGGTTGCAACTTACAAATTTATTCATGATAATGATAATAATAATAATTACCATATAATAAAATTATCATTAATAAAGGAGATCGTCCGTGGCCACTGAACAACCTGTTGAAAAAAACATCTATCGCCCGGCTCCACCACAGCTTATTCAAGTTAAATCCATTACCGATATCAGCCCATCTATTCGTAGTATTACTTTCACAGGTGAAAGACTCAATACATACCCAACAGATTGTGAAGGTGGGCATCTGAAAATATTTTTAGCCCCTGATTTAATCAGCCAGCCCGCACTCCCTATCCTAAGTAAAGAAGGCCGTAGCTGGCCAGAAGACAAACCTCGCCCATTTGTTCGTACTTATTCCGTCAGAGCCATCCGTCCAGAAGTTAGCGAGATAGATATTGAATTTGCTATGCACGATGGCGCAACTGGCCCTGCATATCTATTTGCTCGGGATGCAAAGCCCGGAAATTGGATGGGTATTACCAATCCAGGTGGCCCAGACCCATTATTGCCTGCAAGGCAACACTACTTTATGGCTGGTGATTCAAGTTCCCTACCCGCTATCGCCGCATTATTAGAGAAAATGCCAGCGAATGCCCAAGGCAAAGTTGTACTACGGTTAGATAACCCAAAAGACGTAAGAGAACTGAAAAAACCTGAACAAGTTGAAGTGATTTGGGTTTGTGGTGATATCACCAAAACCGCTGAATTGATTAGCACGTTTAAGTCTTGGGAGATCCCAAGCAGCGACTGCGCTTTCTGGATTGCGGGTGAAGACCAAATTATTCGTGATCTGCGTCGTTATATTCGTCGTGAAAAAGGTTTTGGCCGTGATGATATCTATGCAATCCCTTATTGGCGATATGGCTATGATGAGGAAGGTTACCATCATGAGCGCCATGCTGTAATGGATAACCCTGACGATTAACTTCAATTCAAATATTTAGTTCGCTTGTTGGTCTATAAATGCTAATAAGCGAACTTATTTCCTGATCTTGCCTACCTTCATCAAATTATTAGCCATTATTTTCCCCAACAATAAACTCCCTAAAATACTTTTCATACCATCAAATGTTATGTTATAACATAATGGTTTTTTATAATCTTTATATTCACTACAAAAATAGGAAAACCACTGTGTACAAAATGGCAATTTTAAAAACTAGTCTTTATATTGCATTAGCGCTCACTAGTTATACCGCTGTTGCTCATGGCTCACATAGTCATTCCCATCCACAATCAGAGAAAGCGCTACAAGCTTCAAAAGGGATTTTTGAGGATACTGATGTCAAAGATAGATCTCTTAGTGATTGGCAAGGCATCTGGGAATCTGTGAATCCATTGCTATTAAATGGAAAGCTTGATGAGGTTCTAGAAAGTAAGGCCAAGAAAAATAAAGACAAAACGGTTGAAGAGTATCGTGAATATTATAAAAAAGGCTATGCCACTGATGTTAACAGTATTGGCATTGAAAATGATGTTATTGAATTTACCCAAAACGGGAACGTAAGCAGCTGTAAATATGACTACGCGGGTTACAAAATTCTGCACTATACTTCAGGGAAAAAAGGTGTTCGTTACTTGTTTGAATGCAAAGATGCAAACTCAAAAGCGCCTAAATTTATCCAATTTAGTGACCATATTATTGAGCCTCAGACTTCAGGGCATTTCCACCTGTATATGGGAAATGAATCCCAGGAAAAATTATTAAGCCAGCTAGAAAATTGGCCAACCTATTACCCATATACTCTTACCGATGAGCAAATCGTACATGAAATGCTCTACCACTAGTCAGTTGTCCCTATAATTTAACCTATGCCCTGCAAGCAAATCGTAGGGCATAGGATTAATGAATATCTTGATCAATCGTTATAGGCCAGCAATGCTTTATGGCACAATTGTGACCTCACACAATCCTCAATAGTAAAGTTCACCATTGATACCATTTCATCACTACTAAAACGTTGTAATGCATCAGCTAACCCTGAGGACACACCTTCAGGCAAGTCACACTGGGTCACATCACCATTGACAATCACCGTCACATTTTCACCAAGCCGAGTTAAAAACATTTTCATTTGAGTGACGGTAACATTCTGAGCTTCATCTAATATCACGACAGCATTTTCAAATGTTCGGCCTCGCATATAAGCAAATGGCGCTATTTCCACTTTGGCAATTTCAGGACGCAAACAATACTGCAAAAAGGATGCCCCCAGTCTTTTCACCAATACGTCATAAACAGGGCGAAAGTACGGCGCAAATTTTTCTGACATATCACCCGGTAAAAAACCAAGATCTTCCTCCGCTTGAAGAACGGGCCTTGTTACAATAATCTTATTGATATCTTTATGAATTAACGCATCAGCCGCCAGTGCAGTACTGATATAGGTTTTACCACAACCCGCTTCACCATTCGCAAAAATGAGTTGCTTATGTTTAATGGAATTAATATAGAGTTTTTGAGCTTCATTTCTGGGTAATATAGGGGATTCATCACGACGTTCTTTTGCCATACCGATAGCTTCAATGCCTGTATATTCAGCAAATGATGCGACGTTATTGATAACAAAACGACCTGAACGCTCTTTACGTGATGAACGTTTCATTTCACGACGTACCTTTGTTGCAGCTTTCTGTCTACTCATAGTATTAACCCTTCCCGGTATCAGTGATGTCAATTCAAATGACGGACTATTCCAAACAGAGAGGAGCTCCCTTCAAGCTCAAAGTTAATGGTCAAATATCGATTGTGGCTGTAACTTGGTGCCATAAGTCGGCTAATAAAAAAACCGGTTACCAATCTCACCATGGAAATTTCATGATGGAGTGATAACCGGCTTCGAATTCGTGTGAATAAACACGTATTTCCCATTAGTTTCTCCTGTAGCAGCGATACTTTTAAACTAATGAATCTATATGACAGTAATATGACAAACTACAATATTTTTTGTACCTCAATGAGTCCATGTTTTTATTGCAGTTTTCATTTGCTTTAAATATAGCGTCATTTTTTTTAATAATGCAACATTTTTCCAACAAAATTTTAGAAGTTTATTAAAGATTTTCGTTATCACGCATAAAAACAAGAAATAAAACCACAGTAATCAGTGAATTAACTACTGTGGCTTACAAGATAATTAGCGTCTTTTACAATTTCCCGCTAACTCAAAACCTGCGGCTTTAGCTGCTTGTTCATTAGTGAAAATAACTGCATTTTTATCGGCAATGGTATTGAAGCTAGCGCAATGTGAAAAATGATATTTTTTTGAATTACGATTCCCTTTAATTTCAATCGCATCTGGTACAATAGATTTATTTTCTATTATCTTAGTCTGAATCAAAGATGAAACTGGAGAAACATTAACTCCCTCTGCGCCATTTTTATGGTTTAAACTCCATTTTTTCTCCCCTGTCACAAATGGGTTATGATGCCCCATAATTTTAGCGATTCGATTATCTCGCTTGATTTCCCAAGACGTTGGAGGATATTTATTATCCCACGCCATCAATAACTGTTGCTGTTGACGTGACATAGACAAGTTATAACGGTCATGCATATAGAAATATACTCGGGCTACTTGCCCTTTAGCCTCATTCCTTGGTTCAAAGACTTTTTGTTTAAAATCAACTCGGCTGCGGCACATTCCGTATGGGTACGGCGTATTAGTAGGTAATTGCCCAAAACTAAAGTTGCTTCTATCACCATTCACCTCACCAATAGAAGGCGCTAAATTATGCATATCTGCTTCCATTCGGCCAAAAATAGGGTCACTAGACACACAGTTTTTTCGCCCCCCTTTTTGCCAGCATTGTCTTTGATGACCAAACACCCATGCAGGAACAATATGCTCCCATTCAATACGTTCAGCTCGGTTCTGTTGTTTACGCACTTGATAGCCGCAAGAGGCTAAATCGACTTTCCCCCCGCTTTTTCCTACCCATTCCCACTGGCAGCCGCAGTATATTGTTCCCTCACCTTGGTGGTTTTGATCTGCATAAACCTGAGTTTTACTCAGCATTTTGGCTTCAGTAAATGAATTTGGTGCAGAAAATGAAAAAGCAGAAAAAATAAATAATAGAACCGAAAAAACGAATTGATAATATTTGGACAAGCTAAATTGTTTCAAAATAACACCACTAATAAGAATATATGCGAAGAATTTAAATGAATGCGTTAGTTTTTCCTCTAACACATTAATGCATAAGAAGAAATATCACATATTCTAATCAAATAGTAGCATTAATGATATCAGCGATGACTCAATTTTATAGTTCACCACCACATCAGAATTTATGCAGCTTTAATAGAATTTCTAACTCTTATTAGTAAAAGAGCAAGGTATGACTTACGGATATAGCAGGAATACCCGTAAGCCATCCCTTAAAAATTACACACTTGGTCTTTTGCGATATAACCATAAACCAGGTAAAGAAATACCAATAGACAAAGCTCCAACAATGAAGGAGGCCTTTAAGAAATTAGTCACTAAGACCTCAACTAATTCAGGGTCATAACCAGATTGCGATATTTTTACTACTGAAATCATTGCAATATAGGCACTAATACCTGGGAACATTGGGATCACGGCGGCAACAGTAAACACTTTAGGATGGGCTAACCACCAACGCGACCACTGAATACCAATAATACCAATTAAAATTGCCGCAAGAAAACTTGCCCACTCAATTTGCAAGCCGAGTGTCATCAGTATCATTCTAAAACCATAGCCAATAGCACCTAATAAGGCGCAATATTTCAATGCCCTTACAGGCACATTAAATACCATCGCAAACCCCGCGGCCGGTATAGCGGCTAATGGCATTTTCTCACATAAAGAGAATAGAAATTCTATGCCCATTCTTTTAAACCCCAGACTGTCATTGCTAATACAACGCCAATGCAGGTAGCCAAAGTAAGAAGGCTCGCCATTGTCCAGCGCGCTAATCCTGTATTAACATGCCCTTTAAACATATCCGCGACTGCATTAATTAATGGAAAGCCTGGAACTAAAAGCAATACACTGGCAGCCATCGAAATCGTTTCTGTGACCGCCAAATACGGTATTTTCAGTAATAAGCCGGAAACGGTTGTCGCGACAAACGCAGTAATACAAAAATTAATTAGCGGGTTCATTTGATGGGAGGTTAATACTTGCCGAACATACATTGCACAACCACTGGCTAAAAATGTAATTAACGCACTCTCCCACCCTCCTCCATTCAACTTGCTGAAACAAGCGCAAGATAAAGCCACCATCAAAACCATTAACCATCGAGGATAACGTAACGGTTTAATTGATGATAATTTCTTTTGTAATTGTTTTCGGTCTAATAAATGGTGTTCAACTAAAATTACTGCATGCTGAACTTCAGTAACAACATGCATATTTATACCACGGTCAATAATACGTCGCGTTGACGTTAAGCAACGGCCATCAATTATAGTGGTTAAAACCAATGAATTAGATGAGATAGCACTATCAACTTGACTTGCCCCAAGCGCAATTCCCAGACGAGTCGTCAATTGTTCGACGAGCATACTTTCAGCACCATGTTGCAATAACAATAAACCACACTCAATACAGAGCCGAGTTACTTCACGTTGCTGATTAACGGGATCATTTTGGTCTATTTTTTGTTCATTTAATGCATGCTCTGTCATCTTGCCCCCAACATTATGACAACCATTCAGATATCATCCTAAACATGTTAATCTTTATAAATATCATAAAGACAAATATCAGCTTAAATGATGATCTCTTTCAGGTAAATCTATGATTGAGGTCACGTGATTTAAACTATTTCAGTAAAATTTGTTATGTTACTTTCTTATTTGAAGACAAATAGCAGGATTAACCATTCATGAATAACCCTCTTACAGCTAAAACCCCAAAAGGCCGACGTCGTCAACAGGCTTTGATCGCTGCGGCAACTGAAATTTTTCTGCAATATGGGTTTGAAGGCGCAACATTGGATATGATTATTGAAAGAGCTGGGGGCTCTCGAACAACTTTATATAAAAACTTTGGGGATAAAGAAGGGTTATTTGCCGCTGTTATTGCATCTATGATTGATGATATTTTTCAAGAACCTGATGAAAAAATGCCCCCATTAGATACGATTGAGTCTATACTTTCTTTTTATGGCTCTCGATTTTTATTAAATGTACTTAAGCCTGAATCCATTGGGTTATATCGGTTAATATTAGGTGAATACAACCGTTTCCCTGAAATAACGCACGCGTTTTTTGAGCAAGGCCCAGTAAAAAGCTATCGCTTATTAACACAAAAATTAGCTTTACTTCCTGATGTTAAAGTGGATGAAAAAACATTATTAAGTATTTCTTCGCGTTACCTAGAAATGCTAAAAGCGGATGTCTTTATCACCACTTTCTGTATTGCTGATTTCAAGCCCAGCGATGAATTTATTCAACAGCAAATTGCTATGTCTGTTGATATCATCGCCAGCTATATCCGTAAAATCAGTAAACACACAATCAACTAGGCTAAAACTGATTGGGCCTGCTCTTTTGCTGTTGTTCCATCCGCTGCGATTAAAACCTGAGGGCCATATAACGCAGACAGCATAGGTGCCATGCGTTCCATCTCCTCTTTATCTCGGCCATCGGGTTGTAACGTAATAACTAGGGCGCGACAATGCTGTTCCATCGCTTCTTTAGTGTCTTTTAACCAACGACGCACATATTTCATACTTTGCATATCTTCTGATGATGGTTTTTCTTTTTTAACCACTGGCGGGTATATCAAGACAAATTCATTTCTTCTCGCCAATAACATATCCATCTCTTCTAACCACAAACGTGTTTCATCCATAGTAGAGGGAAATATATTCATCTCACAGATCGGCCAATTTTCTGTTTTTATCATATTTTTATTCATCATAATCATCTCTTTCTTTATCATTATTTAAAGTGTACTTAAATGTACACTTTTACATTGCACTCAGTCAAGAATGATTATCATTTGTATTTTGCAAATTATGCTATTGTCGTTAGTGACCAACAGGAATATTCTCAATATGTAGAAAAAACTTATCAGTTAAAAACATTCACGTGTTCGAATAGTGCGTTTTTGAATATGGGGTGTTATTCTGACGATATTATGAATTTTGAAAGCGAAAATACGATGAAAAAAACTCTTCCGATTGCATTTAGTCTATTAATGGCTTTCACTGCATTTAATGCAAATGCAGGTGCAACCTGTGATACTTATTTCAAAGAAATGAACGACCTTGTTAAGCAAGCCGAAGAACAATATAAAGATGAAGCCAATGCAGGTGAACAGATTGCATTAATGAAGTCTCAACTAGAAGAAGCGAAAAAAGCCCTTGCTAGCTACCCTGATGATGCACAAGAGCAAGCTTGCAGCCAAGCACTTAAAGCAATTGAGCAAGCCAAAGAAGCGGTTAAAACCCCCTAGGTTTATTCGCTCTTAATAGACAAAAAAATAGCCTGCCTAGCAGGCTATTTTTATTTTATCGAACGACAAGTACCGAGATCTTCGCATAGGACACAATCCCTGAAGCATTTGAACCTAATAAATGCGTTGAAATACTTGGATTGCGTGAGCCGATAACAATAAGGTCAGCATCAATTGCCTCAGCTTCTGATAAAACTTTATCTCGTGGTGAGCCAAACTCAACCTTATAAGAGATTTTATCTGACGGATAATCAATTTTTTCAATGATTTCTTTTAGCTGTTCTTCTGAACGCTCAAGAGCTTTTTTAGCAAATGAAGACAATAAATCATAATGATAACTGTAGCTCATTGAAAATCTTGAAACATCTGGAACTGAGTGAAATAAGTGAATTTTCGCATTTGAGATTTTTGCTAAATAAATAGCATGTTTTAATGCGTTATCTGTTAATACATCTTCAGATATATCCACGGGAACCAAAATTGTTTGATACATATGATGCCCCTTATTAATTATGTTTAGATTTTTATTCAAGTTGTATTGTTGTGTATTTTTACAACTTAATTATTAGGCGTAGCGGGTGAATATTTTCCTTTTAGTCTTTCAAAGTATAGTCTTACTACACTAAAAAAGCTGTGAAGCCCCTTACTATTACAACAAAAAATTATTCTTCTAAATGCCATTTATGCAAAATGCGATGAATGAAAGGAGTTACAATTAATCCAATACTGATAATAAAAACGCTTTGTAAAAATAAACCATAAATAGCGATAAAGAAACGACCTCCTCGTGTAATAGGAGCCGGCTCAATAGCTTGTCCACTCAACATAGACAACGCATTAAGCATTGACTCAACAGCTGAGTGGCCTTCAATAACATAAAAACCGATGATACCGGGTAATAACCCAAGAAAAAAAATCAAAAGTCCGAGTAAATAAAAACGCAAAACTCTCAGAACAAAGTGTTCAACACGCAGTAATTCTTGCGAAAACTTTTCCATACTGACTCAAACTCACCTTGTTATAAGTAAGATCAATCAACTTGAGTGATAAAGCTAATAAAATTGGAAATACCAATAATGAAATAAAAAAGAACCTACCCTATGAGCAGGCTCTCCTCTAATTATTAACTTATTAACGTACAACCAACACTGATGTCTCCGCGTAACGCACGATACCTGCGGCAGTTGACCCTAAAAGATGAGTTGTAATATTTGGGCGACGAGAGCCGATGACAATAATATCTGCACTAATGTCTTTTGCTGTATTAATCACTTCATCTCGTGGAGAACCAAACGTTATCGTATAACTAACGTCATCGTGAGGTAAATCAATTGAATCCATTAACATTTTCATGTCTTCTTCTGCTTTCACTGTCGCACGGTCTTTTATTTCCATGTAACCTAAAGCGTACGCATTAATAATTGCTGAGGAAATGGGTAAAACATGAATAAGATGAATTTTAGCACCCGATTGTTTTGCTAGATTAACTGCATGACGAACGGCTTTACTGGTTAATTCATCTTCTGTTAAATCGATAGGGACCAGAATCGTTTTATACATAACCCCTCCTAAAAATAGTTAAAATGAAGTTCTACAACAAAATTATAAACAATTACTAATAAATGTCTCTTATCCACAAAGATAAATGAGATCTCTAGCTACAAATAAAAGCAGGTTATTCTCTTAGCCATGGCGTCACCGTTAAACCAACTAACATACCTTCTGGGCTTAATAACCTTGTTACTGTTTGTCCCCAAGGCTCCATTCGGTTATTAACTAATAAGATATAACCGTCCTTAAGGCAACTGTCCGTGATTTTTTCGATGTCAACAACCTCAAATTCCATCCAACTTTGTGGTATCGGTATATTTTCAGGCCATTCACTTTGCCTAAAACACGACTGGGCTGCTTGTTCTATAGGCCAAAGTGCAAAATGTTTAACTCCTTCAAGCCCTTCTTGTTCGCAAGTTAAATATTGGCTCCCTTCTTCTATTGGCTTTAAAGGTAGCTTTAACAACTCAAGATAAAAAGAATGGCTTTTATTATAGTCAGTCACTATCGGGCCAAACCCTGCAACAAATAATACGTCAGAGCTTTCTTGTAAATGTATCATCCAGTGTTCCTATATCATCATGAGATACCAAAATTTTAACGTTTAATAGAGTCGATAATTACGGTTACCCTATCACATAATTAATCGCTGACTTTATTCGCTGTAGATATCATTTGTTCAACCATGCGTTGGGCTTTCAAGCCCTCTTCACCACTGATCAACGGTTGAGTTTGATTTGAAATAGAATCAACAAAGTGACGAATTGCGCCATCAAAACCGCGTTGAACTAAAATTGAATCCCAATTAGCGGGTTTTTTCTCACTAATACCAACCACATTTTCACTCCACCAGTGGTTCATATTGGTTATTTGATGAATACTGTCCTCTGCAATCACAATAAGTTGCTCTTGTTGACTTCCTGCTTTGCGATGCATCGATGTTGTTATCCAACAGTGACCCGCTTGCATATGGTGCTCTGCATAAAACAACTCGTCAGCATTTGTTTTATGAATGCTACCACTGATTAACTCTGCATGATTTGGCGCTATCCATAATACAGTATCAACGACATGCAAATAATCATCTAATAAAGTAAATCTAGCGTCACTCGGCCCTACGTTGTCCATACGGTGTTTATCCATACGAATAGACCTGATTTTTTTAATATCTTGTTTAATTGACATATAAAACGGTGAGAAGCGGCGGTTAAATCCAACCATTAACATTTTCTGGCGCCGCGCTGCTAATTCAATTAATTGCTCAGACTGTTCCGTTAACTCAGTCAATGGCTTATCAACATAGACATGAACGTTTGCATCTAATAGCCGCTTGATTACCTCAAAATGGCTTTTCGTCGCACTATGAACAAAAACAGCGTCACATTGCTGTGCAAGTGCATCAATATTACTAAACAGAGGAATACGATAACTGTCACAAATCAGTTTTGCCTTCAATTGATTAGGCGAAAAAGCGCCAATCAACTCCCAGTTTTCCTCTCTAGTTAAGATTGGTAAATACGCTTTTTGTGCAATAGCTCCTAAGCCGACTACACCTACCTTTAATTTTCGCATCATAAACACGCCTATTAATGATTAATCTCAGGAAGAATAATCTCATTAATGTGTTTTTTTTTAAAAATTTTTTGTTCGAAAAGTAATTTTCATTAGAGTTAAAGCTACAATACATTGTTTTTTATAAATAAAAAACGTATTGAGGCAAAAAAAGGAAAGAATTAACTACATAAAAAAAGGGGTTGATTTCTTAAATGAGAATGGTTATCTTTTACTTCGTGAATACTTGAGTAAATCACTCAGGTTTATCACAAACGACATTGCTCACATTGCTTCCAGTTTAGCAGGCCAACTTTATATGTTGGCCTTTTTTTTAGTTTAATTACACACTATTTTCTGCGTATTGCACTGCTAAAGCTCCATGATTTCAAATGTCCAACATACGATAAACGTTGAGTTGGCATGAAAGTCGGTACATCACCTGTACGCATATGTAATATATCCGCAGGTGTTATCCATGATGAATTCCCCTCAAACAAAGGAATACCCGCATACTTATAAGCATCTAAGACAAACTGTGAACAAAAGAAACCATTAGCTTGGTCTATATCATCGCCTAATTGAACTGTCGCTAATGTTTTTAAGCAAAAATTACGTATCGTTTCACCAATTAATGGAAGTTCACATACTCTTTTTGTGATCATCCAAGGAGCAATCATCACAATACCTTTATAGTTATACTTATTTCCATTATTTTGAACTGAAAATTCGCGTAATTTTTCTGCATGTAATGATGTTAAACCAGCTTGTCTCAACACTACCATGTTATTAGAATCCTTCACTGCTTGGTCTAACGTAATGATCCTAACCCCACTTCCAACAGATTCAGCAACCTCCCCCAAACCCAGATAAATAGATGCGTGGCTTACCCCGCTAATACTAAATAACCGAATTCCCCATGAATTTAACCCTGTAGCAGATGATAAAAGAATATCACCTGGCAACATATCAGAAACAGCCAAGGTCTCTACAGAGTCCTTAATAGGAACCGTATTTGCGTGTTGAATATTAAATTTTAAACGGTTAGTTTCTTCATCGGATTTAAACTGAGTAGAGCACCCTAAAAGAGAGAAACAAAATAAAAATAGTAGGTAACAAAAAAATTTCATTCTACAACACCTGATAGCCATCTTTCTTTTTAGTTTTTAATTAATGCGAATAATATCGCTTAATCTATTTTATGACTACTGTTAATTTTTATAATAGAAAACTCAGGCAATGACTCATATGGGGAATATTGAAATGAGATAATGTAATTTAATAAGAAAATTCCAGTTCTGATTAAATAACTTTAACCCCCTAGTGAGTACTAGAGGGTTACATTCATTCAATTAACTAATAACATATTCTGGGTAAAAAACAGTTACTGAATGATATGTCTTCTTTTCTGTCGCTTTATTCTTTTGCACTGCAACTGTGGAATTATCTTTAGAACTCAGCGAAACACGTATGTTTTTTTTAGAGCGGCTTAATTTATAAGGCATACCTAACAAACGACGTGCATTATTATTACTAACCATTATCGACTCCTTAAACTACTAAATTAAAAATTCATTAAAAAATGAACATCAAAAAATATAGTCATCGTTGACCACAAAGGCTTCTTTTTGTTTCATAATAATAACAAAACAAAGTGTAACATCTTTAGTATAACACTAAGCTAGTAATATATAATCCAGTTTTATTTATTAGTTTCACGGCGTTACTATGTGATCTGTGGTATTTCTCTATTTATTCAAAAATTATATTCAATTTCCTTGAAAAACTATTTAAATCTATATTCTTACAAAATAGTCCCAAAAAATGGCCACCTGCCCCACTGTATTGAAATATATCGTCTAGCCTAGGCCACGAAAAGTAACCTAAAACGTGTGCTATAAAAATATTAGCACACGTAATTCCTTACTCTAGTGGTGAAGCAGGACTCGAACATTTATCATTCCAAATTTGATTAACTTGTTCTGGCAATAGTATTTCATGCCCTCCGTCAATAAAGGGAATTGAAATATCCATGCGGCCTTCATCATTAGTATACGATTTAACAATAAAGCGCTTGAATCCATCAGGCTTATCATTTTTATATCGATAAACCTCCCCACAAACATAACCCACCTTACCATTATCCGCTGTGTAGCGAGAAAAATGATATTCAATATTTCTAAATTTTGCGGCTTGTGGATACGCTAAAACATCATAAACATTCTTTTTCACCTGCTCAACTAAGCTCAATTGGGTCGGCTTCATATATAGTGCTCCTAACAGAAATGCAGCACCAAAAATAAGTATTGCAATGATTACTTTGAAGAAATTCATTTTTATTATCACCATATATGACCAATTTTGTAGAAATAATGTTCATTATGATAATAACCAGATATCAATTTAAATCCATCTTTAAAACGTAAAATTTTCTATATTTATCCTTTTTTTATCTCAATAAGTTAAATACAAAAACCCTTTGATATGTAATGTTAAATTGTGTTTAATATTACAACTGTTTTCTCCCCTTAATCATCTAGAGAAATTTACCTCGTTTCTCTTGTTTTTCTTTGTAGGCAATCAGTATAGTAAGAAAACGACACAATAATAGGAACGCAAAGAATGAAAACAATAGGCCTTATTGGTGGTATGAGTTGGGAATCAACATTACTATACTACCAACAGCTTAACGAAGGCATAAAACAACAGCTAGGTGGCTTGCATTCTGCTAAAATTGTTTTATATAGTGTTGATTTTGCTGAAATAGAACAGTATCAATCTAGCGGGCAATGGGATTTAGCAGCACGATGTTTAGCTGATGCAGGAGATCGTTTAAAGCTTGCAGGTGCTGATTTTCTTGTTCTTTGTACCAATACCATGCATAAAGTCGCACCACGCATTGAGTCTCAAACGGGTCTTCCTTTATTACATATAGCCGATGCAACAGGTGAACGCATTATACAATCGGGTATTAAAAAAATTGGGCTCTTAGGTACTGCTTTTACTATGGAACAACCTTTCTATAAACAAAGGTTAATTGATAATTTTAATTTGAATGTATTAATACCCAGCGAAAAAGATAGAAAAATAGTTCATGATATTATTTATAATGAACTCTGTTTAGGGAAAATCAATGATGAATCTAGAAAAGAATACCAGCGTATAATGGCATCCCTAGTAGAAAGTGGTGCTGAAGGTATCATTTTAGGATGCACTGAGATAACATTACTTGTTAATCAAAATGATACAACAGTAGAAATATTTGACACCACCGCTATTCATGCTCAAAAAGCTGTAGAACTCGCGCTGTCTGTTTAATCAATATTAACGAACAATAGATTCTGTCTTTAATGATTATTGTTAAAGATAGTTTCTGTTAAATAACTGTATCAAAATTAACATATCATTAAGTGGAAAATTGTATTTTATGCCATTAAATAGAATTTCATATCTATTAACCTTCACCTTTAGATTATAAAACACAACAATGTTACTTTATAATTATTTACTATACCTTATGAAATTTATTTTTAATCTTAAGAACTTAGGTTTATTCCCTCTTAAACTTACAGATTATTACCCATTGAATATTAATTTCCATCTAAGATAATAAAAAAACCAAAACCAAACTTATAACAGGTTACTATGAATAAAAATAATGTTGGCAATGCAGTACTCGGTGAACTCATTAAGCAAAAGCGTATAGAACATCAAATTACGACAAAAGAAATGGCAGAATTAATATCTATCCCTGAAAAATCATACATAAAATATGAAGATGGGACTCTCTCCATATTTATTGAGCACCTAATGGTACTATCTAAAATACTCAATATAGATATCAAAACTTTCTTTGATACTTACGTCAACGCACAATCATGTGTATGAATACATGGTGCTATCACGCAAATTGTGCCTTGCATTGAAGGAGTTAAATTAGAGACCTCGACAAACAAAAGTAGGCTAGTTAAAATACAAGTATAACTTCAACATAATATAAAAAATCATTATGAATCAATTGAAAACAGAGAAGTTCCCCTTCTAATAACAATCACATTAACTTATTAGAAGGATAAATTATGAACTATACTAAATTTAATATAGAGACATGGTTACGTAAGGAACATTACAACACCTACGAAAAGACCATAAATTGTGGGTTTAGTTTAACAACGAAAATAGATATTACCAACTTTAAAAAGCATATAAATTCAAATGGATATGAATTTTACCCCTCGGTAATTTATTTATTATCACGGGTAGCTAATACCTATAAAGAATTTAGATTTGCCAAAAGAAATGGTGAGCTTATTTTGTGGGATGAAGTTAACCCCAGCTTTACTATCTTTCATAAAGATACTGAAACTTTTTCTTCCTTATGGTGTGAGTACTCTTCAGAAATGGCAGTGTTTATGGAGAACTATCACCAGCAACTAGCATTACATAAAGATAATCTCAATTTGCAGCCTCAATCACAGCAAATTGAAAATGTATTCTATGTATCATCTTTGCCTTGGGTTTCATTCGATAGCTTTAATCTAAATATTGCAGATATTACTAACGCTTTCACTCCTATTTTTACTATGGGGAAATACTATAGTGAAAATAATAAAATATGGCTTCCCTTAGCAGTACAAGTACATCATGCTGTTTGTGATGGTTTCCATGTGGGTAAATTTTTAACTACTTTACAAAAATTGTGTGATGAATTACCTCGTTAGTATCCCCGTATGACTTTCCACCATGAAGGAAGCGAGTACTTCCTTCATGTGTATCAGATTAGCCTCATTGTGATGATACTTTCATCATTTTTAGTTAAAAAATAACAAGCTTATATAAATAGCATCCCCAATAGCACTACTTTGAAAAAAATATTCTGTTGGCGTAATTACCATTTTAATGGTACTAGCTAGTAAAGAAGAAACCAATTCAATAGGGTCAGCTGCTGGCATATGTCCTCCGTATTTTCTTATATATTAAGTTCTTCTTATTGCTTAAACAATAAGATAAAGATTATAAAGAAGGTACCACTCCCAATATATTTTCCACTTTTTTATAAATCTCGCTGATTAGACTTTAAGTATATAACAATAATAGCTTAAAAACAGAATGTACAATTATCTATCAACAAGAGAATGCCACAACTTAAATAAACTGTAGAAAATAATTCTCCAAGGTATTGGCCAAACAATCACTTAATTACTGAGTCAGTATCCATAATAAGTCTCTTTATTTTAAATAAATGTCAACTTAGATTCCAATTGCTACTCTTTACCTCAAAGAGTTATGATACGTTCTGTAATTAAAGATATTAATTTCGATGTATCAACGTCAGTAATAATTTTACATTTAGCTTCATTATATTTAGCTTTTGGGTCATGATTAATGGTGGTAGATGTGTAAGCAAAACTATGACCGAATAATTTATTAGACTCATATTCGATAGTAATTGAACCGTCAACACCTGAAAAAATCTCAGGTTTAATGAGGTATGCGATAACGCAGGGATCATGGAGAAATGGGTCAAACTCTGCATATCTTCGGCACATTTCAGCAACAGTCTGAGCGATGAGGCCACCTTTTTCCAAAGGACTACACAAACCAGCTCTTATATCAGCCTTACTTGTTACATCCAGACCAAGCATAGTAATATGTCGTGCACTATCAAAAACGATATGAGCAGCATGGGGGTCCACATAAAAATTAAACTCAGCAGCTGGCGTTATATTCCCCTGTGTAAATGCAGCTCCTCCCATGACTACAATGTCTTTTACATTATCGACTAATTTTGGTTCTTTGATGATAGCGACTGCAATATTAGTAAGAGAAGCCATTGTGCATAATGTTATTTCACCTGGATTTGACATTACCGTATCAATAATAAAATCTACGGCGTGACCAGAATAATTTTGATAATCTGATGCGGGAAGCAATACTCCAGCTAGACCATCAGTACCATGAACATGAGTTTTACTCCCACTTTTAGACATTAGTGGGCGTTCACAACCTTTAGCTAAAGGAATATCCTGCCTATTGGCTAATGCAAGTAATTGTCGTGCATTACTGTGAACCTTTTCTAATTCAACATTCCCTGCAACGGTGGTTATGCCTATTAATTCTATTTCTGGAGAAGCTAAGGCTAAAAAAATAGCAACTGCATCATCTACACCAGGATCACAGTCTATTATTATTTTGTGCATTTTATTACTCCTTTATTTATATTTTATACAAAAATACCAACAATCGTCGCTGATAAACAACTGACTAAAGTTGAGCCAACAATCAATCTAAAACTATTTGATGCAATCATTTTTCCATGTTCTCGGCTTATACTTGTGACGCAACCGATAATCATTCCGATAGAACCGAAATTTGCAAATGATATTAAAAATACGGACATAATTGCATCCGTTCGTGGTGTAATGTTTGTTAATTTCATATAGTCAATCATAGCAACAAACTCATTCGATAAAATTTTAGTTGCTATAATTGTTCCAAAATTAACACTTTCATCCCATGAACTACCCAAAATAAAAGCTAAAGGCGAAAAAATATAGCCGAGAATTCCTTGAAAACTAATTCCTAAAATATTTAAAAAAACATCGTTCAACATACTAATTAAGGCGACAAAACCAATAATTATAGGAACAATTGCAAGAATAAGCTTAAAGGCATCCTGCATGTGATCTGTCAACACTTCAAAAAATGAACCCCTTTCACCTTTATTTGCCCCCAAAGGACAACTTGCAATATCTGTGGGTTCACTTGGATTAATAATAGAAACAATAATAAAAGTACTAAAGAAGTTGAGACTAACACCTATAAAAACATAGCGTGGCTCAACCATTTGTGTATACGCGCCTAGCAATGCAATATCTACTGTTGAGACAGTACATGCAGCAATAGTATACATCTGTGCTTTAGATAGCCTTGGGATATAATCTTTAATTGATACATAAGCAGGCATCATTCCGACTATCACCGCACTAATAGCAGCGAAAGACTCTAACTTTCCGACTTTAGATATTTTGTTAATTAGAAAACCTATAGTATTAATAATTAAGTCTAAGGCGCCGATATATTTAAGTATACCAATTATCGAACAAATAAAAATCAAAGGTAAAAGAGCGACAACAACAAACACCATAGAGGTTTTACTGCTTATATCGCCAAAAACAAAATCAATCCCCTTATTAGCATAATTAATTATATAATGAATACCTGATGCTATACCGTCAAGAGTAGCAAGCCCAATTGTAGTATTCAGCATAATAGCTGCAACAATAAACTCCAATGTTAGCAATATTAGTATTGATGGAAGCTTATGTTTTATGTTTTTTTTACTAAAACTAAGTAAATACGCTATAAGAAAAACAAAAATTAGACTAAAAAAGAATATAAGATATTTCATAAATATCACCACATTAATAGATTTTAATCATGATTAGTTGATTTAATATCTCCTTAACCCACCAATTTAAAACAAAGAAACTTAAATTTTAGTTTCAACATATGTTCCTGCTTTAAAATATGAATTTAAGCATTTACATTTAGTTTATAGTTATATTGATAGTTCAAAACCCAAGCGTGCAAAAACATAATAATTCAAATAAACACATCTGTTTTGTTTTTTTTTGATACATAACACTTAAAATGTGAATCGCATCGCATTTATAAACTAAATTTAAAAATCAAAGATTCTCTTTTTACAAATAAGTCAGAGCGTTAATTAGCTAACATTTCTATTCAATATCTTATTGTTATTACAGCATTAAATTCTTATAACCCTGTAATAACACACTCACTCCATCTCGCTATTATTTCCTCTGAATTGAAAAGCCTGATAATTAAAAATGGAAAACATGTTCTATCTAAGAGTCACAAATATAGGTCCTATAATGCCAATATAGTTCCTACCGTGATTAACAGTTTATTAAGTTACTAATATTCCCATTTATTGATGAATATATAAAAATCACCAGTAGATAAAATTTTTTATTTCTTACTTCTTATTCATTATTAATCCTACTTATACTATATAAGAATAAGTAGGACACAATATAGTTGTGTTTTTCTAATATAAAAAAGATATACTTTATAAAATTAACAAAATGAACGATGGTAATTGAAAAATTGTTTATTCTATATCTAAAATAAAAGTAATTGTCCATTCCCCCAAAAATAAGACAACTATAATTAGATCCTCTACCATAACCATTGCAGAGGTCATGTTGAAAAAAGTTCGATTATTCAATGGTCATTGGGTTTCATGCACAACAGTTTATATTGCAACAAACACTTTAGAGCACTCAATATTATTGATGAAGGAACCCGCGAATGTTTAGCAATTGGAATTAATACGTCATTACCTACAGAGCGTGTTGTCACGGGGACTTGAGAGTTTAAAGCTAAAACTGGAGGCATACCATCAACGGATAGAAAACGTTAAGTTTATGTGACTCTAATAACGGTGAGTGGGCTCCGATTTTCACCTCTTTGAACGAACTGGTATCACTCTTCCCTCAGGTTCTGCTATCATGGGCTTCTTTTTATAAATCTCGCTGATTAGGCTTTAAACATAGAACAATAATAATTTAAAAGCCGAATGTACAGTTATCTATCAGCAATATAACCCCCCAGTAATAGAACAGTATAGAATGACGACAAATAAAGAACAGTACAACTTAAACAAGTTGCAAAAAAGAATTCGCCGTGATGTTGGCCAAGCAATCGCTGACTTTAACATGATAGAAGACGGTGACCGGGTAATGGTTTGCTTGTCTGGAGGTAAAGATAGTTACACGCTGCTTTCCATACTGCAAAGTTTGCAAAAAAGTGCCCCTATCCAGTTTTCATTAGTTGCAGTTAATTTGGACCAAAAGCAACCCGGTTTCCCTGAGCATATTTTACCTGCATACCTTGATAACCTTGGTGTAGAGTACAAAATTGTTGAAGAAAATACCTATGGGATCGTAAAAGAAAAAATTCCAGAAGGGAAAACAACCTGCTCACTGTGCTCACGTTTACGTCGTGGAATTTTGTATCGTACAGCAACTGAGTTAGGCGCAACTAAAATTGCGCTTGGTCACCACCGTGATGATATTTTACAGACCATGTTCTTAAATATGTTTTATGGCGGTAAGTTAAAAGGTATGCCACCTAAATTGATGAGTGATGACGGAAAGCACATTGTTATTCGCCCACTGGCTTACTGTCGGGAAAAAGATATTGAGCGTTTTGCGCAGGCTAAAGAGTTCCCGATTATTCCATGTAACCTATGTGGCTCTCAACCAAACCTACAACGTCAAGTTATTAAAGAGATGCTACGTGATTGGGATAAGCGTTATCCAGGCCGAATCGAAACCATGTTCCGCGCCACTCAAAACATTGTTCCGTCTCATCTATGTGATACCGAGTTATTCGACTTCAAAAATATTTCTCATGGAGATGACGTTATCAATGGCGGTGATCTTGCGTTTGACAAAGAAGAACTACCTCTCCAGCCATTTATAGATGAAGATGACAAACCTGATTTTTCAGCAGAACGTCTTGATATTATTGAAGTAAAATAATGTATGTTGATAACCTCCTCGTTTGGAGGTTATTTTTTACTCGGATTTAATGCAAAAAAAAGCCGATGTAAATTACATCGGCATTACAGTGGTCAATTATTCTGTATAAGAACTCAATATGAGAAAAACTACAATTATGGAGCACAACGTTCATCGCTCAACGTTGCATTCACCTGCAGGACTAATACTGCACTAAAACCTCTGTAGTTTTATTGATTTATCTCAAACTAGGTCCGGTTATAACAAATAAGTCATCAATATTAGAGCCATCGGCTTTTTCTTAGCCACCACAATACAGTTCCAATCAAGGCGGCTAATAAAACACAAAATACACTAAAGGCAAAACGAAATTCATTACCGGGGATCCCCCCTAAATTCACACCAAATAAACCCGTTAAAAATGTTGTTGGTAAGAATATCATGGCCATTAATGACATTGTATAAATACGCCGGTTCATCATTTCAGTCATCATATTCGTTATCTCGTCAGAAATAATCGCTGTACGGGCAATAAAACCATCGAGATCTTCAATACAACGCCCTAATCGGTCAGAAATTTCTTGAATTCGACGGCGATCCGTTTCATCTAACCAAAGTAATTTTTCCGTTGTCAAACGGGAAAACATATCTCTTTGCGGGGCCATATAACGGCGGATCACAATAATTTGTTTACGAAGTAATGCAAATTCCCCTCTATCAGGAATTTCGCCATTTAATATGGAATCTTCCATATCAATTAAACGCTCATGCAAAGAATCAGTAAAATCACTTATTTCATCTGTAATAGAATCAGCAACCTCAACTAACCAATCACCCGTACTTTGCGCGCCTACTCCCTGATTTAAGTCATCAATAACAGGATCTAAGGAATTTACTTTTCGATGACGACTAGAAATAATTATTCGGTTATTAATAAATACTCTAAATGCAATTAATTGCTCAGGCCGTTGGCCCGCATTAGTATTTAATGTTTGCAATGTTAATAAAATACCATCACCAACACGGATCAATCTCCAACGTCCTGAATGCCCGGATAAAGCAGACTTCACCTGTTCATTGAAGAGATCTGATTGCTGGATCCAATTAAAACTTTGCGGATCCTTATAGTCATAATGAAGCCAGAACGGAGACTGCTGATTCGCGCTGGCATTCACGTCGATGGGAAGCAACCCACCATCTCCATTTAACTGAAATGCATGTACCGGATTTGAGTGTTGGAATAACGAACCATAAATCAACCCCATGCAATATCTCCCTTTTTTTTACATATGATATTTGTAATCGAACAGCTAAAATTTTGCAATTTTTTCAAAAGACGCATTAGTCATCACTAGATTGAACTACAAAAAAAAAGATAAACAACCATAAAATTGAGGTGGTCTTACAAGTAACAAAATATCGCCATATTTGCTAAAGAAAATCACATAATTGACACAAACGAACAATAAAGTTCACGATGATTTTTTTATTATATAAGGGTAGTGTTTATTCCTTTTTTGGTCCTCCTTCCCATTCTCCAGAGGAAGGAGCTTTTTTCTTCCATTCAGAAAAAACAGCCCGCACCTTGTACAGGCTGAACACCTATTTTAATGTTTAATAATATAAAAACTGTGGCTATAAGCGACATCTTCAGGGTTGTTGATCGGATACCCCTTCAACCAAGGCTTAATCAAGCGTGCATTGGTATATTGGTAAATGGGTGCAATTGGAGCTTCTTCCGCAATGATTGCTTCCGCATTATTATAATAGCGGTTGCGTAATTGCGCATTTGTTTCAATACTCGCTGATGCGATAATATCATCATATATTGAGTTATTAAATTTTGGTATATTACCACTATGTTGGGAAGTGAGTAGTGATAGGAATGTTGAAGGTTCATTAAAATCACCTATCCATGACGCTCGTATAACATCAAAATTTCCTGTATTGCGGCTATCTATATAGGTTTTCCATTCTTGATTAACTAATTTGACCTCAGCCCCTAGTTTTTTCTTCCACATAGAGGCAATTGCAATCGCAATTTTCTGATGGTTTTCTGAACTATTGTATAATAGTGTTAACTCTAACGGTTGATTTGGACCAAAGCCGGCTTGTTGTAATAATACTTTCGCTTGCTGGTCTAATTCTTTTTGTGAATAGCTATTGTAAAGCCCTTTTTCAGGCTTAAAGCCATCGGTAACATCAGGCGTAAAATAATTTGCGGGTTTTTCCCCTGTGCCTAATACCTTATTCGCAATTAATTGGCGGTCAATTGCCATAGATAAAGCTTTTCTGACACGGACATCATCTGTTGGTGCCCGTTGGGTATTAAAAGCATAGTAATAAGTCCCTAATTGGTCTGGTGTAAACACTTCATTAGGAATATCTTTCAATAATTTTTGATAACGTTGTTTTGGAAATGATTCGGTAATATCCAAGTCACCTGCTAAATAACGATTTGTTGCATGAGATTCCTGGTTAATCGGGATAAATGTTACTTTGGTAATAACGGTATTTTTATGGTCCCAATAATATTTATTTGGAACTAAAACAATTTTCTCATTAACCACTCTATCAGATAAAACAAAGGCACCATTCCCGACTAGATTTCCTACTTTTATCCACTCATTACCAAACTTTTCAACCGTTCCTTGATGAACAGGAAATAAACTAAAATTAGCCGCCAATGACGGGAAATAAGGTACTGGCTTATTTAAAGTAACCTTTAATGTACGCGTATCAACCGCTTCAACACCTAGCTGATCAGCGGGTAATTTTCCATCAATGATATCTTGCGCATTATTAATACCGGCTAATGCTGCAAACCAAGCAAACGGTGATGATGTTCCTGGTGAAACAAGTCGTTGCCAGCTATACACAAAATCCTGAGCCGTGACAGGGTCACCGTTTGACCATTGAGCATCCGACCTCAGTGTAAAAGTCCAAATACGGTTATCTACCGTGTTCCAACTTTGAGCTACCCCTGCAATTGGCTTGCCATGGTCATCTTGGTTAACCAGCCCTTCAAATAAGTCACGCATGACTTGCGCTTCCGTTAACCCCACCGATTTTACTGGGTCCAAAGACGCAGGTTCATCCTTTAAATGACGTGTAACCTCTTGGTTTTCAGCTAAAACTGTGCCCGTAGGTATCACCGCACTAATAGCTGGTGTAGTAAATAAAATTGAAGAAATCAAAACAGTTAAAGATGTAAATGAACGTTTATGCATTGTATTTTCTATCTTGTTAATATAAATAAGGTTAACTAAAAGCTGAGTTAAGTGATTTCACGTGAAGATACTATTATTAACAACACTACTGCATTTACTTATTAAGTTTCATTTAGGTAAATTATTATTTGAGCCGAATACTCATATAGCGATAAAAAACATAAGGTTATAGAGTAAAAAACATACTTAACTTAGGTAGTATCAAACAGCAATACAACTGAATTATTCTGTAGTTTATCTTAATTCATCATATGCTTTCATATTTCAAAAATCCACATTTCCTGTGTAATTAGTTGATTTACCGGTCTAAATATACATGAGCTAATATTCGTACTATAGAATAATAAACTAGCATATCCTTACCACATTTCCGATAACTAAATAATGACTCAAGAAACCAATACAGACAGAATTTCTTTTGTTACACTTCATTAGGCAATTTAAAAGCGTGCATCACAAAAAGCGCAAGCATTGATAAATGCTTAGTTGTTATATGATGATGCAGCTTACTGTAATAAAAAGAATGTAATGTTGCCTAGCTCTCCCCCTGTAGGGCTCAAGGTAAGAGATAAGATTTCTGTATAAAACTTGGTCATTAGTAAAAATGTAAAACTCAGCACTGTGTAACTGCCCATTAAAAAAACTTTAATCGCAAAGCTTTTTTATTAGAAGATAGATTAAGTTAACAGTGGCTCACTTTATGAACGGGAGAAAAATTCATGACACAGACAGTTAAATTAAAAGGTAATGACATCACAGTTAATGGTGTATTTTTACAAGCGGGCTCTAAAGCTAAACCCCTTACCCTTGTCACCAAAGATCTCAGCGAAGCAACGCTGGAAACTTATGAAGGTAAACGTAAAGTTTTAAATATTTTCCCAAGTGTAGACACCGGTGTTTGCGCTGCCTCGGTTCGCAAATTTAACCAACTAGCGAATGATTTAGATAACACTGTAGTATTATGTATTTCGGCGGATTTACCTTTCGCACAAGCCCGCTTTTGCGGTGCAGAAGGTTTAGATAATGTCGTTACGCTATCTTCTTTCCGTAGCGATTCATTTGCTAATGACTACGGTGTTGCTATCGCTAGTGGCCCATTAAAAGGCCTTAACGCACGCTCAGTTGTTGTCTTAGATGAAAACAACAACGTCATCTATAGCCAATTAGTTCCTGAAATTACTGAAGAACCTGATTACGATAGTGCATTAAATAGCTTAAAATAAGCTTCTCATATCATTTAATTCACTACCATTAATAATGAAGCGGGAATTTCCCGCTTCATTCACCAATATAAACACCACACTAATCCACATGGGCCCAATACAACGGCTGGTGGTTCTTCGCATTAACAACATTCGCAAATAGCTTATTGTCACTCATTATAGAGATCAAAGTATGAGAGAGCGTGCTCAATACTTTTAAGGCTTGGTCCTGAGTTACGGGGCAACAAGATGTCAAAATATCAATAATAAGATCTCGAGGCTTATGGCCATTTTTTACCAATGCCTCCCACGTAAACCGGTTTTTCTTCGTTAAGTATTTTACTGCGGCTTTATTCATTAGATAAAGTTCGGCAGCTGAAGCTGCAGACTCAAACATATCATTTTTATAATGACTCTGGCTCATGTATTCGCGTAACTTACGATTTACAACAAAATTAATCGTGAATTGGTCCATGGCAACTCCTTGTAGGCTGAAACCCATCAGATGAGATTACGGTACCCTAAAACAGTAGCTGTCTTTGTTATATAGCAGGAAAATTCACCAATTAGCAATAGTATTAGTAGGGTTTTGCTATATTAAACGCGAGATAAAAGATAAATAATAAAAGATAGGCAGCAATATCTTTGAAAAAGCCCAATATTCACTTCTGTTGCTTACTCTATCGGGCCATCAAGTAGTACTAATCAGGATATTGAATAATTTCGAGAGCTGTCCCTTTATTATCTTGAACAAACTGGAGATGAGTTTCTCCCCCAGCAAATTCTTGTTCAATTTTCAAGTTTTGATCACCATTCCAATGGTAACGAATAGCAATACATCCCTCCGATGGGCAAGGCATTTCAATATTCCGGTTGTTCTCTAAATTCTCAATAAGAAATTGTTTTCCATCAATTAATAAGGCTCTATATTGTGTGTAGGCCTCTAATAAAGATAAGTCTTTAAAATAACATTGAGTCAGCGCCCCATTCTCATAAACCTCATCCATTGTACGCACTACATCTTGGCAATACTTACTCAAACCATGATCTGGTATTGTTATCGCAATGCAAGAGCCACTTAAAACCAACCCTATTGTCGCTAATACGCGAGTTATCCTTTTATTCATTTAATTTAGTTTTGCTCTTTTTTCGTATTGAGGCCATATTCTCTCAATTTATTGGCAATTGCCGTATGAGAAATATCTAAACGTTTGGCTAATTTGCGGGTACTCGGATAATCACGATACAAACGTGCTAAGACTGACGCTTCATAGCGTTTAGTTATTTCATCTAAAGAGCCATTGAGTGAATCTAAAGCCAGTGCAGGAGGATTTACTACATCAGGTAATTGGATATTCTCTGCATCTAATATATTGCCATTAAGTTGGGTTAACCCTTGATAAAGCGCATTTCTTAGTTGTCTTACATTACCCGGCCAAGAATAGCTACTTAGATATTCTATCAGCGAAGGTGCCAATTTAGGTTCAGCAATATGAAGCTCTTTTGAAAAACTGCCTACAAATGTTTTCGTTAGCGGCAAAATATCTTCTTTACGTTCACGTAATGGTGGGATAGTTAATGTGAGTACATTTAAACGATAATAAAGATCTTCTCTAAATTTTTTTTCTGCAACTAATTCAGGTAAATTTTTCTGGGTTGCACAAATTACACGGACATTAACCTTAACTTCCCGCTCTTCCCCTACACGCCTAAATGTTCCATCATTTAAAAAACGTAACAACTTAATTTGCATTTGTGGCGACATTTCAGCAATTTCATCAAGCAACACCGTTCCACCGTTTGCTTGTTCAAAAAAACCTTTTTTGCCTTCAACTGCATTTGGGTACGCACCTGCCGCATAACCAAATAATTCACTTTCCACAACATCGTCGGGCATCGAAGCACAATTTAAACCTAAAAATGGTTCTTTTCCTCGAGCGCTATGCAAATGACAAGCTTTCGCTAGGATATCTTTCCCTGTCCCCGTTTCACCAACAAGTAATAATGGTTCATCCAACATAGCAACGCGTTTAGCGCGTTCAACGACATTTGCCATGACAGGACTAACTGCAATAATTTGTTCAAAACCGCTGCCATCCACTTCGACGACTTGTTGACGTTGCTTATCTAAAATCTCAGCCGATTTCAATAATAATACGGCTCCTGTGCAATGGAATTTGCCATTTTCATCTGCCAAAATAATAGGCGTCACTTGCATCAAGTAGTCTTGGCCTTTAATCACGACTTTTTCTGTATAAGCTTCGGGTAACTCTCGTTCAAACCAACGTGCTAGCCCTTGGTTGCCAACTAACTGAGAAAAGGTTTTTTCTCTAATTTTTGCCTCATCATAGCCAAATAATTGCAATGTCATTGGATTAACCAACTCAATATTTAGCTTATTGTCAATAGACAAAACAGATTCTGGAAATGAGTTCAATAATGCCCAAACCGCTTTATGCTCTCTTTCTGATGGCATAAAATAAATCCGGCGAACATCAATAACGCCATTAATACGCCGTATTTCTGCCATCAATGTGCTGAATACCTGAAAATCCACAGGGGTAAAGTTTAGGTAAATCCTACGTTGGGGAGATATTTCAATACCTTTCAAATCAATATTTTGTAGGACTAACAGATCAAGTAATTCACGCGTTAAACCGATACGGTCTTGGCAGGTCACTTCGAGGCGCATGGATAGAAACCTTTATCAAAAAAAGCCGAGAGAATGAAGGTATTTTAGCTTTAAACATTAAGGGAATACAGTGTTTGTGTCACAAATTGTTGACAGCCTGTAAGCTTTGTAGCCATCAACAAATAAAATCACAGCTTTTCTCAATTTTTTGTGACTTGAAATGACAATAAAAACATTAATCAACAAATGATGCTGCAGAGTGAGTAAAAACTGTCAACTCACCCTGCCAACGATGTTTCTCTACACTTTTTCTTTTTTACTTGGAATAACATTCTTCAATTGGCCAATTAACTGATGGCGAAAATCGGCTAAACGTGGCTTGTTTTCAATCCAAGGTAGCGGTCGACATAACTCCATGGCCTTAATACCTAAACGCGCAGTTAACAAACCAGCCCCAATACCTTGTGCTGCTCGTGTTGATAGCCTTGCGGTAATATCTTGAGATAACCAGTCCATCCCCACTTCACGAATTAATTCAGATGCCCCAGCAAAGGCAATATTAATCAGCACCATACGAAACAGCCTAATTCGGCTGTAATAACCGAGCTCAATACCATAGATTGCCGCGATCCGATTAATTAAACGAATATTTCGCCAAGCAATAAATGCCATATCCACCAGCGCTAACGGGCTCACAGCAATCATAATGGCCGATTCTGCGGAACAACGACTAATCTCTTTACGAGCCTGTTCGTCAAGAATAGGCTGAACCATTCGGCTATATAATTCAACAACTTCTCTATCGTTATGAGAGTCATGGAGAGTGGCTTGCCAATTAACAATCGCTGGATGCTGCATTGATAACGCAGATTGCTTTGCCAGTTTGTCACAAAAAACCTTTCCTTGCCCCATGCCATGGCTGTGCAATAATTCGCGAGCAAAATCCCGCTCCTCCGCACGCGCTCTTAGGCGATACAACCGCCGCCATTCGCCAACAACTGACCCGACACCCGCTACGACGATTAAGCCACCCGCAGCGGCGACACCTAATGCCGTCCAATCTTGTGTTACCCATGATTGGTGGATCCAAACGCCAAGCTGAGCAACGACACTGACACCAAAAATCCCCGCGGCCGCACCAACTAATTTCCGCCAAAAACTCCGTTTTGGTTTTAGCGCTTCGTTAATCAGGCTTTCAACCTCTCCCTCTTGGCTGTCCTGCTCTGTTTCCAGAGAGACTGGGGTAAATTTTTCGAGCTCTCGTTCATCAAAAACTTGGGCTTTTTTTAGCGATTCTTTCGTATTATTTTCACTATTCTCAGCGAAATCTAAACGCTGTTTTAAGGGTTCATTCATTTCAGTTTATCTCCCAACAAAAATTCAAGCGCACTGTCCATACGAATATGTGGCAATGGTTGATCCATTGGCGTTGGCCTTGGTCTGAAATCTTCAAATTGAAAACCTTGTGTTTGCCAAAATTGTTCATTAGGCAATCGTTTTGGCACCTCTCCTGGATAAAACATTAACGGTTGGCCATCACTTAGCCGATCCCCTTTTAATGCAGGTAATTTTTCACCTTTGTAATCCACAAGGCCACTTTCGGTTGCTTGTATTGACGCTAAACCCACACAATCCATGCTGATCCCTTCAAATGCAGCATGCTGCCACGCCTCTTGCACTAACTGCTGCAACAAAGCCACTAGGTTTGCATGTTGGTCTGGTGTTACATGGTCTGACTTGCTCGCCGCAAAGAGTAATTTATCAATACATGGCGAAAATAAACGCCTCAGTAATGTGCGCTTTCCATAATGAAAACTGCGCATTAATTGTGTTAATGCCATTCTCATATCATTAAAAGCATCAACCCCACTATTTAAGGGTTGTAAACAATCAACTAAAACAATTTGCCGGTCAAAGCGTTGGAAATAATCACGATAAAAGCCTTTTACGACATGTTCACAATAATATTGATAGCGTTGCTGCAATGCACCAATATTGGTGTTTTTGCCTGCCTGTGCGAGCTTTTTATCGCCATATTTAGCCACATTAGGCCATGGGAAAAACTGTAGTGCGGGCGCTCCAGCTAATTCAGCAGGCAAAACAAAGCGGCCAGGTTGGATAAAATGTTGGCCTTGGGCCTTACACTCCACTAGATATTGGGTATAGGCAGCGGCAATCTCAGCGAGTAAGTTTTCATCGACTGGGGCTAAGGGGTCACATTTCTCACACAATGCCAGCCACGAGTGGGCCAAATGCGCGCGTTTTCCCTTTATTAAGGTGTTCATTTGCTCAGACCACGCTAAATAATTTAAATCTAGCATGGGTAAATCCAACAACCATTCACCGGGGTAATCGACAATTTCTAAATACAATGATGAGTTATCGACAAAGTGACGTAAAAAAGAGTCTTCTGAACGGTAATGCAATTTAAGGCGTATTTCACTTACACCCCTTGTTGGTGTTGGCCATTGTGGTGGCTCCCCATAAAGTGATGCAATCCCATCATCATACGCAAAACGAGGTACCGACAAATCACGGTGAGGTATCCGCTTAACCCCTAACAACCGCTTATCACGCGCAGCAGAAAACAGAGGGAGCCGCGCGCCCGCATTCACATTCAATAGTTGATTGACCAATGAAGTAATAAATGCGGTTTTTCCACTGCGGCTAAGCCCTGTTACTGCGAGCCTAACATGACGATCAACACTTCTATTCATCAAATCGGTTAATTCACTGTGCAGTCGTTTCATGCTCCTCCCAAGACTTATCCTTTCAATTTAAACCCATTTTACGTCATATTGCGTACTATAATTTAGCATAAAACAAACTGTATTAGGTTAACCGTTTAATGAGTACATTAAGCAACCATTTACTCGTCAATAATTTAATTATTCTTCCTACGGCCCCGGCAGGACTATAAGAAATAAGCAACACTACTGCTAGTCGAATGCCTTTTTGCAGAAGACGTTTTTTTGCAAATTTTTTGATTCGATAAAGAACGTTATTTGCCATACTTCACTCACTTATTGATAAAAAACAAAAGGGATTTGGTTTTAAAACCTAATCCCTTATCATGTGATGGCGATACGATTTGTTATAGATTTCGAAATTTACTGTTCACTGTATAAGTATCTGATGTAACATATCTTTCAATTTGGCGTAGCTTCATTTCACCTGATTTTAATTGTGTATCGATTTGGTTAATCAAGCTGCTAACTTCTGGGCCAATATCTTGCTGTGAACGGTAGCCACTTGGAGCCGTTTCTACGACAAAACACATCACGATATATAAAATCAATGTAATTCCAAAGCTTACAAATAAGGCCAATACGGCTAATGCTCTGACCAAAGCAACCGGAAGTTCTAAGTACTCAGCAATACCCGAACACACACCACCGAACACACGTCTATCCGTTAAACGATAAAGTTTGCGGTTGCGAAATTGAGTCATTATTTTTGCCTCCAATTTGGGTGTTCTGCATCCAAAATATCTTCAAGCGTTTTAATGCGTTGTTGCATCTGTGATGCTTGCTCTGCTAATTGCATTAAACGTTGTACTTCATTTTCAGTTAGCTGACTCCCCTGCCCACTATTTTTTTTGCTGTAATGTAACCACAGCCAAATAGGCAGAATAAAAATGAGAAAAATGATTAATACGAGAGACAGAAAAACGTAGCCCATCACATATCCTTATACATATGGTTAACCTATCTATGGCACTGATACGATATGGCTAACGTACCAGTGCATCAAAATAACTATTACTGATCTTTATTGATTTTAGCTTTAAGCGCTGCTAATTGCGCGCTTATTTCATCGTCTGCTTTTAACTCTGCAAACTGTTGATCCAGCGATTTTTGTTTACCAATACCATAACTTTGAGCTTCGCCTTCCATATGGTCTATACGGCGTTCAAACTGTTCAAAACGAGCCATTGCTTCATCTAGTTTGCCGCTATCCAATTGGCGACGTACATTACGACTAGACTGTGCTGCTTCCATACGAACAACCATTGATTGTTGTTTCGCACGAGTTTCTTGCAGTTTGTTCTCTAATTCTGTGATTTCACCTTTCAAGCGAGTCAAGGTTTCATCAACAATTATCAGCTCATGTTTTAAGGTATCGACCATCGCACTCACTTTTTGCTTTTCAATCAGTGCGGCGCGCGCTAAGTCTTCTTTATCTTTCACCAGCGCTAATTCTGCTTTTTCTTGCCAATCAGCAACTTGTTTTTCGCCCATTTCAATGCGACGCTCTAAACCTTTCTTTTCTGCTAAAGTACGTGCTGATGTTGAACGTATTTCAACTAACATGTCTTCCATTTCCTGGATCATCAGACGGATCATTTTTTGCGGATCTTCTGCTTTGTCTAACAAAGAAGCGATGTTTGCATTAATGATATCGGCAAAACGTGAAAAAATACCCATTATTTATATCCCCTTGATGGATTTAATCATTCTGTAGCGCCTCGACCTGATTTGGCTTCCAACCCATACCTGACGCTCCGTAAGTCTAACAACAATTCGCATGTTGCTGTATTTAGCAATTGCTATTCACATATTTAAAATAGCAATTCGCGTGCCAACTTTTAAATTAATTCATATTAATATGATTTTAAAGAGAATAATTATAAGCTTCCCCTGAAAATCATTTTAGTCTATAGTTAAATTATCGGCATTTTAGACCAACTATTGGTGAAAAAAACCATGAAAGAAACCAATGAACCTATTCTTGGCGTTTCAAGTAATTTTCTCGATGTACTTGAACAAGCCTCTGAACTCGCACAACTCAATAAGCCTGTTTTGGTTATCGGTGAACGTGGCACAGGTAAAGAACTTATCGCAGATAGACTTCATTACCTCTCTCCACGCTGGCAAGAAGCTTTTATCTCTCTCAATTGCAGCGGACTCAATGAGAATTTGCTGGATTCTGAATTATTTGGACATGAAGCAGGCTCTTTTACAGGTGCTCAAAAACGCCATCAAGGGCGCTTTGAACGAGCAGATAAAGGCTCTCTTTTTCTTGACGAACTTGCTACAGCACCTATGTCAGTTCAAGAGAAACTCTTACGGGTCATTGAGTATGGCGAACTTGAGCGAGTCGGTGGAAGCCAAGCTTTACACGTAGATGTGCGTTTAATCTGTGCCACAAATGCCAATTTACCCGAACTTGCCAAACAGGGCCGTTTTCGAGCTGACCTCTTAGATAGGCTGGCTTTTGATGTCATTCGCCTTCCCCCACTACGTGAACGACAGCCTGATATCTTATTGTTAGCAGAACATTTTGCCATTTTAATGTGTGGTGAATTAAAGCGTTCACACTTTACAGGCTTTACACAACATGCCCAACAGGCCCTGCAACACTACCCATGGCCAGGTAATGTACGCGAATTAAAAAATGTCATTGAGCGCTCAGTATACCGCCATGGAAACCGAGCAGAGCCCGTTGATAATATTATTTTTAACCCATTTGGCGAAAAACTCGCTGAATTACATGAATCACCAAATATTCTGCCCTCACAACCTACCCAGCAACAAAAGGCAATATTGCCTTCATTACCTTGTGATTTACGTCAGTGGCAACAGCAATCCGAAAAAGCGTTATTAGAAAAAGCACTAACTGATTGCCATTTTAATCAACGTAAAGCTGCACAACGGTTATCATTAAGCTATGACCAACTGCGGGGGTTAATAAAAAAACATCAAATAAATATTGAAATTTAATAACTGACAGTCCAAAAAATACAAGTTTATTGTTTGGACTACTGTATTATACTTAAGAAGTAAAAATTAAATATATTGTCTTATCTTTATTACTAAATATTTCCAGTTCCATATTTTAGTTTCAAGAATTCTTTATTATCCCCAACTAATGAAATCCGATAAAGAATATAGATAAAACAAATAAAATCATTAAATATCAACATATTAAATAAAATTAAAAAATAAATAGTTATTACCTCAACTTACGCACCCAATGAGTTAAAAATAACAAAACAATGATAACTAGTCATTTCTACTGACCATTATATATAAATGTCATGGATATTCAGCACATTTAGTTAATTAAACATCCATGCTTAAGTCTATATTTAATTAATAATAATATTAAATTATTAAACTATTTTTACACCTTGTCATATTTAACTACTGTGCGAAATATATTTATATGATATCTCTATTAATATGATTTTTATTATATGAGGAGCCTATTATGAAGAATATAAATATACTCGCTATCACCTTTTTTCTTCTAGGGTTATCTCCTGTAGTCTATGCGGAATCATTGATGAGAACATTTTCTTACTGTGACGCTGCTTTTTTCGAGAAAATAAAAGAGTACCCCGTTTTAAACGATGTATCTAACAGATTGAAAAATAGGCAATTAGGTGACGGCGAACAAATTTCTGTTAATCTCAACTTTTCACCAACAGGTATTGTTACTTTTAACCGTTTTTTTGTTAGCTATAGTAATTTTGATAAATATGATGACTTCTCCTATTTAGGCTTACGTGGTCAATACTATTTTTGGGGATTTGAAACCACTCAAAGCCTCGAAGAGGTTGTCCGCTATACTTCATCAAAGATTGCTATTATAAAGGTGGGAAATACTTACATCTACTCACCGATGATCCGCCACAACTTGCAGGGTAAATGGGTATTTAACGAATACGCAACGCAAGACTACAACTTAGACCCGAATGCTGCTGAAAAAATGCTGATTATTGAAAAAGATGAGCAAAGAGGTGTTGTTCGTTTCTTTTGTACTCTCCAAGGTAAAGTGACCGATGAAGACCTACACTATGTGGGTTTAGAGTAATAGCAAAAAACAATGTAAAACAGGCTCCATTATTTTTATATAAAAAAAAGCCAGCACCCAAGCTGGCTATTAAATAAAACACTGGAAGCAATGTGAGCAATGTCATGCCTTGTCTACATAAGCACTTAGCTTAAGTGACAAAACGAATGATAATCGTTATCAGTGTCATTTGCAAAGCTTTTTAATGAGATTTTTTCTCATTAAGACATACTTCAATGATTAGTATAATAATTTAAGTTAATCATTATACTAACACCTTCCTTTTTTGCTTAATTTTTAAACTTTGTTTGGCTAAATTTTGCTTATACCCTGTCCCGCCATTTTTACGCTACAATAGGTGAATTCTAGTTAACGATGTCAGTGGTATGCGCCTATTAACTCTTTGGTTTTTATTTATCATATCTGTGTCTGCACAAGCGCTTAATAACCAAGAGCGCTTTACCGATATTGTGGCTAACGAGGTCCCTGCAGACATACGCCAAAAAGGTTTTATTTACTGTGTAAATGGGATTGTTACCACATTTAATCCACAGCTAGTCAGTAGCGGGCTGATTGTCGACCCTCTAGGTGCTCAAATTTATGATCGCCTGTTAGATGTTGACCCATTTACCTATCGCTTGGTTCCAGAACTGGCCGCAAGATGGGAAGTTCTCGATAATGGTGCAACTTATCGTTTATACCTGCGTAAAGATGTTAAATTCCAAAACACAGCTTGGTTTACACCAACGCGCAATATGAATGCCGATGATGTTGTGTTTAGTTTTTCCCGCATGTTTGAGGTAAACCAGCCTTATCACTATATTAATGGGGGGCGTTACCCTTATTTTGATAGCTTACAGTTTGCCAACAGTGTCCAAAGCATACGTAAAATAAATAACCATACAGTAGAGTTCCGCTTGAACTCACCTGATGCGTCTTTTTTATGGCACTTGGCAACCCACTATGCTCCTGTTCTTTCATCCGAGTATGCCGATTACCTTTCAAGTATCAATCGCCAAGAGCTGATCGATTGGCGGCCTGTAGGTACGGGTCCATTTCATTTAGATGACTACCAAGCCGGGCAATTCGTTAGGCTCCTCAGAAATGATAACTACTGGAAGGGATTACCACGTATGGAAGAAGTGGTTGTTGATATGGGAGCCGGAGGAACTGGCCGTATTTCGAAATTACTCACAGGGGAATGTGATGTTCTAGCTTACCCTGCAGCAAGCCAATTAAAAGTATTACGAGATGACCCACGCTTGCGGATTTCTATGCGCTCTGGGATGAATATTGCCTACCTCGCATTTAATACCAGTAAACCCCCTTTAGATAAACTAAAAGTGCGCCAAGCCATTGCTTATGCAATTAATAATGAGCGTCTTATGCAGTCAATCTATTATGGTACAGCAGAAACAGCCGCGTCTATTTTACCCAGAGCATCATGGGCTTATGACAACCAAGCAAAGATCACCGATTATAATCCCGAGCTTTCCAAACAAATGCTCAAAGAGATGGGATTAGAAAATCTAAAATTAGATTTATGGGTGCCAATCGCCTCTCAATCATATAACCCAAGCCCACTTAAGATGGCTGAGCTTATTCAAGCGGACTTGGCACAGGTGGGTATTGTTATGAATATCCGTTCTGTCGAAGGCCGATTCCAAGAAAACCAATTAATGGATAGAAGCCATGATATGACATTAGCGGGCTGGACAACTGACAGTAATGACCCAGACAGTTTTTTCCGTCCGCTACTGAGTTGTGCGGCAATTGGTTCCCAAACCAACCTAAGCCATTGGTGTAACCCCGCCTTTGATGAAATCTTGCATAAGGCACTCTTGACGCAACAATTAGCCGCACGTATAGATTACTACCACCAAGCACAGCAAATTTTAGGGGAAGATTTACCCGTCTTACCGCTTGCCTATTCTTTACGTTTACAAGCCTACCGCTATGATATAAAAGGGCTAATGATCAGTGCGTTTGGTAATACCTCATTTGCTGGTGTGTATCGAGAAATGGAACAGGCTGAGAAAGTTTCTCCGAAAAAACAGAGGCAGCAACCATGATTATTTATTCACTGCGTCGTTTTTTACTTTTATTAGTCACGGTGTTCTTCTTATCGCTAGTCAGCTTTAGCTTAAGCTATTTTACGCCCAATGCCCCATTGAGTGGCGCCTCACTTATTGACGCCTACATTTTTTATTTTGAAGGCTTACTCCATTTTGATTTTGGTGTTTCAAGTATCAACGGGGAACCCATCAGCGAACAATTAAGAGATACATTCCCTGCAACAATGGAATTGTGCATTTTAGCGTTTATTTTTGCTTTAACGACAGGTATACCACTGGGTATCATTGCTGCTTTTTGGCGTAACAAACCCGCAGATATTGCTATCAGTGTTTTTGCTTTATTAGGATTTTCTGTCCCTGTATTTGTACTCGCCCTAGTCTTAACCCTCTTTTTCTCATTACATCTAGGCTGGCTACCTGTATCTGGTCGAATTGACCTCTTATATAATTTAAAAACAGTGACTGGCTTTGCCTTAGTTGATGCATGGCTTTCTGATTCGCCCTATCGTAAGGATATGATTATCAATGTACTTGAACACATGGTGTTACCTGTTCTTACTTTGGCGCTGGCGCCTACAACAGAGGTTATTCGGTTAGTACGCAATAGCACCGAAGAAATCGCCAGTGAAAATTATATCAAAGCGGCCGCTATTCGAGGGCTTTCACGAATTAAAATCATTCGTCGCCATATTTTCCATAATGCCATCCCCCCAATTATTCCTAAACTTGGGTTACAGTTCTCCACCATGTTGACACTAACTATGGTAACCGAACTCGTTTTTAACTGGCCGGGGCTTGGCCGTTGGTTAGTGACAGCAATCCGCCAAGAAGACTACTCCGCAATTTCTGCTGGCGTAATGCTAATTGGCGCATTAGTGATTACTGTAAATGTGTTGTCTGATATTTTAGGCGCCATGATGGACCCATTAAAACATAAGGATTGGTATGTCCTCAGATAATTTTTATCGTGAACAAAAAATGCCATCCCCAACACGTGTGGTATGGAATATCTTCTCATCAGATGTGGTTTCTATGGTGGGATTTGTTGGTGTGTTAGTTTTATTAATTTTATGCTTTGTTGGCTCTTACCTAGCGCCTTATGCACTAGATCAACAGTTTTTAGGTTACCAATTAACACCACCATCTTGGTCACATTATGGTGATGTTGCTTTCTTCTTTGGGACTGACGACCTTGGCCGCGATATTCTGAGTCGGCTATTAATTGGCACTAAATCAACGTTTGGTGCGGCTATTTTAGTCACATTGGTAGCAACACTGATAGGGTTAGTTCTGGGCTGCTTAGCAGGGATGACTCGTGGATTAAAATCTGCAATTTTCAACCATATACTCGATACATTACTGTCAATTCCGTCTTTATTACTGGCTATTATTGTCGTCGCATTTATGGGCGCTAGCCTACAAAATGCGATGCTCGCCATTTGCCTTGCATTAATTCCACGGATGGTAAGAACCATTTATGTCGCTGTTCATGATGAGTTAGATAAAGAGTACATTGTTGCCGCACGCCTTGATGGCGCTTCAAACATTTTTATTTTATGGTATACCGTACTACCAAACATCACCCCTATTCTCGTAACTGAACTAACTCGGGCACTTTCAATTGCCATTTTAGATATTGCCGCTTTAGGTTTCCTTGATTTAGGTGCACAACTTCCATCTTCTGAATGGGGCGCCATGCTAGGAGATACTTTAGAACTTATCTACGTTGCTCCCTGGACGGTTATCTTACCCGGTGTTGCTATCATGATAAGCGTACTTTTCGTTAACCTTTTAGGGGATGGGCTACACCGTGCCATCAACGCGGGAGTTGAATAATGCCACTACTAGACATCCGCAATTTAACTATCGAATTTATGACTGCCAATGGCCCAGTCAAAGCTGTTGATCGCGTATCCATGACATTATCTGAAGGGGAAATCCGAGGTTTAGTTGGCGAATCAGGCTCTGGGAAAAGCCTAATTGCGAAAGCTATCTGTGGCGTAACTAAAGATAACATTCGTGTAAAAGCCGACCGTTTTCGATTTCAAGACATTGACTTACTAAAACTCAGCCCACGTAAACGTCGCAAGTTAATTGGCCATAATATCTCTATGATATTTCAAGAACCCCAGTCTTGCCTCGACCCTGCCGCTGATATCGGCAAACAGCTTATCCAATCAATCCCAGGTTGGACTTATAAAGGCCGCTGGTGGCAGCGTTTTAATTGGCGTAAACGCCGTGCGATAGAACTGTTACACCGTGTGGGGATAAAAGATCATAAAGATATCATGCGCAGTTACCCTTATGAACTCACCGATGGTGAATGTCAAAAAGTCATGATAGCGATTGCGATAGCTAACCAACCACGGTTATTAATCGCTGACGAACCTACCAATGCGATGGAGTCTACCACTCAGGCACAAATTTTCCGTTTATTGGATAAATTAAATCAAAACAATAATATGGGGATTTTGCTCATTAGCCATGATATGGAAATGATGTCAAAACTTGTTGATCGCATTAACGTACTCTATTGTGGGCAAACGGTTGAGAGCGCAACACCTGAAGATATTCTGCAACGGCCACGCCATCCTTATACCCAAGCGTTGATCCGCTCAATCCCTGATTTTGAAAGCCCTCTTCCCCACAAAGGACGATTAAATACGTTACCCGGAGCAATTCCTTCTCTTGAGCATTTGCCTATTGGTTGCCGCCTTGGCCCCCGTTGCCCTTATGCACAACGCACTTGTATCAATGCGCCTCAACTGCGCAATATTAAAGGCCACCTCGTTGCTTGCCATTACCCGCTAAACACCGAGGAGCAATCTTAAATGGAAACTTTACTTGAAGTCCGTAATCTCACTAAAACTTTCCGTTTTCGTGAAGGCCTATTTCATCGGCACGAATTGCAAGCTGTTAAGCCCGTTAGCTTTAACTTACAGGCAGGCCAAACATTAGCTATTATTGGTGCCAATGGCTCAGGGAAATCAACGCTTGCACGGATGTTATCAGGTGTTGTTGAACCCACCAGCGGCGATATTTTCATTCGTGGTCAACGCCTAAATTTTGGCGATTATAGCTACCGTTGTCAGCGTGTTCGCATGATTTTCCAAGATCCAAGTACATCCCTAAATCCAAGACAACGTATTGGTCAAACGCTTGAACTCCCTTTAAAATTAAACACTGACTTGACTGGTATAGAACGTGAAAGGCGCATTATTCAAACACTTCGCCAAGTCGGGTTACTTGCTGACCACGCTGAATACTATCCGCATATGTTAGCATCAGGGCAAAAACAGCGTATTGCACTGGCAAGAGCACTTATTCTACAACCCGAGATTATTATTGCTGATGAAGCATTGGCTTCGTTAGACATGTCTATGCGCTCGCAAATCATCAATTTAATGCTAGATTTACAAGCAAAACAAGATATTGCATTTATCTATGTTACCCAGCACTTAGGGATGATGAAGCACGTCAGCGATAAAATGCTTGTCATGGATAAAGGCGAAGTTGTTGAGCGTGGTAATACCGCAGAAGTTTTAGCCGCCCCTCTCCACGACGTTACCCGCCGGTTAATTGAAAGTCACTTCGGTGAACCCTTGTCGATTGATGCTTGGCGGCAAGACTTGTAATTCGTCACTGGCATTAGTTATATTCAGAAGATAAAGAGGAACAGCGTACTAATCTGCCCTCTTTATTTTTTTATCTGGTAATAAACTTATTCAGGATAAGCTCCCGCGATATTTTGATCGTAATCCACTAAACTTCCCGTAAGCACACCATGAACCCAGCATTTTAATCATCCAGCCCTAACAATGAAATCAGTTCTCCAACCTCAAGGAGAGTTGAAATGGTAAAACAACACACCAATCAAGAATAACAAAAACTTATTGATCAATCTGAATTGAGGTCGTTGTCACAGCTCGTATTTTGCAAGCTCAACGAACTTAACCCATCCTCGTTTTATGCCAAACCTCAGCGGCTTAAGCAAGCTATAACCCTTCAAGGTTTGTAAAAGCAGAAATTGCCGAAAAAAACTGCATTCCAGGTAGCTCATATCCCCGCGCCCAGTATGACACTTGGTGTCAATGAGATTAAGCTTATTACTCCACAAGATACGCCTGTAGCCTATCTTGCCGACCTCATCGGAGCCCTGTCATGAATCATCTGATCAATGCGCCCGAGATTTACCTCTACCGTGAATGTAGTGATTTTAGAAAATCGATCAACGGTCTGGCTGCCATCATCGAAAGTGACACTGACTTACCGCTTGTTCGTGGCGCTTTGTTCCTATTCACTAATAAACAGCGTGACAAAATAAAAATATTGTACTGGGATAAAACAGGCTTCGCACTCTGGAATAAACGCCTTGAAAAAGCCAAGTACCCGTGGCGTTCAAAAGAGAAAAAAACGGTGTTTGCTCTCACTCAATGCGAACTTGATAGACTGCTTTCTGGCTTCACGATTATCGGCCATCAATTGGTTAAAATATACGATTTTACAATGATATAATCGATAATAAAGTCTTATGTACCAAGCAGTAATGGCATATAAAGGGTATAACCGACACCATGAAAAAGACGCCCGATATCGAGTACCTGCTCCCTTGGAGCTTCAAGCACTAGCCATGCTGCCTCGTGGGTTAATTGGGCGGATACAATTTTTCGTACATCGTTCTCAGTCTCTGTAGTCAGAATGTAATTTATCAAACTCGTCCCTCTGCCAGTTCGTCTGCCATATATTTTGTTGAAACTAAACCTGTCAGACCATTATTAATACGAGGCTCTAATAAAGTTTTAAGCGTCAGACATGCCTGCTCATCCTCATTGGGAAAAAAATGCTCCAGAGTATACTGTTTGATCGTCTTCCCTTGTAATGCTGCAAGTGCTTTAAGGCTTTGATGTTGCTGCTCAGTGATATCAATAGTCAAACGACTCATAGTTAGTCCCTCATAAAAAAGCACAAACCTACATTACCGCATTTACATACTTAGCCCCATACACCTGAAATCAGCAATCAGCATAGCTAAAATGGGCATTACTCCAGGTAATGAGATTGTTATCTTATTTAAATTTTTGTGATGATTGTATCGTTTATGCATCAACAGTGGAATAAATGATGCTTTTATATTGCACAAGATATTTTTGTTCAATAGTATACCTGAATTGATTAACAGGGTTTGATAAATAGGGTATTTGGTAGAAGTAATATAATAATATAATAATATAATAATATAATAATATAATAATATAATAATATAATAATATAATAATATAATAATATAATAATATAATAATATAATAATTATATCTTAACACTATTTTCATTGTATGTCGTATAGTTTCTATGAATTTGGCAAATTATTATTTAAGAATTAATGAAATTATAAAAATTACTACTAACCTTATTGTTAGAATTCGCTCCCTAATTTCAGGTAATAACTGAGATTTTCATGGAATAGGTACTCTTTATGAAATTAAGTATGAAGTTAAGAGAGTTATTGTGCTCTTTATTGTCAGCTCATGCAGCAACCTCTTTGATTTATTTTTCATATATGTATGGTGAAATAACCAATCAAATTATATTACAGGTGTTTTTTTTAGGCTCAGTCTGTATTGCATTGTTTTTATTTATAAGAAATAGTTTGTCACATGTAGTATTAATTTCATCATTAATTAAATTAGTAATAATATTGTCACATAATGAATTATATTTAACACGATATGTGGATATTTTTTTGTCTGGCTTGATAGCGTCCACTAGTATAATATTTGCTATAGGCGAGGTGTCTAAATCAGAAAGTAAGCCTAAAGCATCGTCCAGATTGCTTATATATATTAATATCATAACGTTAACCTTAGTTTCAGTTTTGAGCTATCTATCTACCCCTTCCTTTATTACTACCGTTTACCTCGCATCATTGCTTTTAATTATTTTTTATATGTACATAGGTGGTCATGGCTCGCTTGAACGGCCTAATTACACTAGGATTTACGCTGTTTTTAAGAAGATCCCAACAATTGCGATTTTAGTTTATATGTGTGCAGTTTTTACTATTAATACATTTTACTTAATCGTTGGTGAACTGGACCTTAATAGTGGTTATTTTAACGAATTCACTGTCTTTTATATCCAGTTGGCTTTTATTATAGGCGTCTTCATAAGCTTTATAACTATTAAAAAGATAAACATAATATTCATGAATTAACTTTAGCTATTAAAAGCCTAGCCTCAGTTATCTCGATAGACTTTAATTTGGCCTCATTAAGGATCGTAGATGAAAAATATATAGAGAAAGAACATCCGTCTGTAAGTAATTTGTATCATAGAGACTCTTCTTCGCTTACGTTGACTAAAACTTTCTATGGTGAAGGGGCATTGTATTTAGATGAATCAAATGTAAATAGAGAGTTCTTTGTGGATAATTCAATTGCAACACACGATTCATTAGCAATGATTGATCCGAAAAAATTTGAAGTTGTAGGTGATGGCATGTGGTTATTACTAAAGGGAGAAATGGGCGAGTCTATTGATCCTCGTAACAAAGAGTTTGTTGCTCACATTAGAGGTGGTCACACAGATTATCAAGATATGTTCCTAGGGCAAGGGTTGATTCATCGCGGTGGCAGGTTTGTTGATACTCCTATTCGACTTGTATTCACATTCAGTAGTTATACCACAAAAAGGCCATATCAATGATTAATGTAATAATTATTGGTGATTCTTATGTTAACTATGCACTTTTTCCGGCAGACAGTCGTCTGTTTTACATAGGTCGATGTCGTGAATGGGGTGATATTGATGTTGTTGAATATATTCTTGAGTTTCCCGCTACATTTGATATAGAAGAATATGATAAAAAAGAAGAAGAAATTACTTCAATATGTCGAGATGTCGAGTCTAAATATGGCAATATAGATTTTGTTATAGGTAGCTCTGAATACACACTGTTAGTAGCGAGCAAAGTAAGGGAAAGCTTAAAGATTCCCGGAAGAAGTGTTAGTGACATAATACCTTTTAGAAACAAAGCTGTAATGAGAGATCGAATATGTTCAGCTCGCCTTCTGAAGCAATGTAACTACTTTTCTCCTACTGTAGCAGATAGTACCTTTCGAACTAGTATTTTTTGTAATGATGATTATCCGTTAGTAATTAAGCCCTGCTCTCAAGCAGGCAGCCGATTTGTTTCATTTATTGATAATGAAAGCGATCTGCTTGAGGCTATCGATGATATGAATGAAAATAAACTGGATTATATTATCGAAAATAAAATTGCAGGTGAAATTATACATATTGATGGACTCTATAGAGATGGAGAACTTAAGTTTATCTGTGCTAGCAAATATGTTTATGACTGCATGTCGTGGATAAGTAAAAACACCCCAATGTCCTCAATTCAGATAACTGGTGAGAATACTGAAAGAAATGTCATCGATTTTGCCAACAAAGTATTGGCAAGCATTGGCACCAACGATGTTGTTTTTCATTTAGAAGCATTTGCTCACAATTCTGATCCAATCCAGCTGTTAGAGATAGCAGCTCGACCTGGTGGAGCTGCTATTGTTCCTGCAATTAAGGTGTTTTACGGAATAGATCTTAATGAAGAATCATTAAAAATAGATTTAGGGATAAAAACAACAACAAGTTCCGCTGGTTATCTTTCGATAAAGCGAAATGCTACTGAAACTTTCTCGTGGATTGTGCTTCCTATAAAAGAAAGAAGGCATCTTCAAATTGAAGCTGTCAGTGGGTTAAACCGTTTGCCGGATAGCGTCACATGGTCGACTTCTATTGAAGTTGGCGAGGAGTATAACAAAGAATTTTGGGAAGACAAAGCCCTCGCTAAATTCGTTTTGGTAGGAAATACTACAGATTTACTTCGTGATATGTGGTATTTGGAAGAGTCAATAAGTGTAGATTTTAAAGTTATACACAAGGGATTGTGTAAGGTAATATCATGATTAGTAGCGAATATTCGAAAGAGATGGTGTTGGGAATTTTTTGTCATAAAGCTGAACTTGATGGCATGAGAAAAGGTATACCAGCAAAGTTACTAATCGACGACCAAACCTTGTTATTTGCAAACTCTACAATCGCTGGTTTTAAGGATGCCGTTCTTTCTCAAGCCCTTCCCGAAAAAACAATTTACATTATTCAGGAATGTATTAGAGCCAATAACCTCAAAACTTACAGCGATCCTAGTGAAGAACTCAAATATATGAGTGTATTTTCGCAATTAGGATTGCTAGGAGATGAAAACTCACTGGTTAGCATGCTAGATTTTATTAAGACATTTTTCTTTGACGGCTTAATGGTTCCTGAGTCCGCTTTTAGAATAAGAACATCAAGCTCCATAAAGTGGAATAGATTAATAGAAAACGAATTCTCATCAGCTTGTTTCGAACTAAACAGTAGAGATGAATCATATTATAACTGGAGTTATGGAGTTGCTGGTCTATCAGGGGTTGGTGCAACAATTGCTATTTACAATGATATAAATGACGAATTTCAAGATATAGGAAATATCATTCAGTTAAATTTAAACAAAGAAACAGTAGGTTTTGAATTTGGCTTTGGTTTGGAAACACTTTTAGCACGCTTAAATTATTTTGACTCGCCCTTTGAATATACTATCAGTGAGATGGGGGGCGATCACTCACTGATACCAAATAACAGAAAGTTATTAGATAGTCTTATGGTTTCTGTGTATTTGTTACACCTAGGAGTTTGTGAGGGTCGCAGTAAAAGAAGTTCTGTGTTAAGAGGCGCACTTAATAGCTTAATGTATCAATGTATTATTAATGCCGTTTCATTAAACTCTATCCTCAATATTACAAAAAGGTATTTGTCAACAAGAGAGCTTCAAAACTTGCATAATACTGATTTCGTCTCTGGACTATCTCGTGCTTACGATAGAGTGTATGAGAAATATAAAAAGTTAGTTGATTACATCAGGTATTCGAAGCGCCACAACAAATCTAGTGATTCGATTTTTAAATATGGCACAAAAAAACTTGCTTTACCCGTCTGGTTTATAACCGAGTCTATTTCCAGACAAGACCTTTCCCTGTAGCGTATAGGAAACTGTAACTTAATGAACTATTCAGAAATAGAAAAAAAATGGAATTCGCATTGGTCTAAAACAGACGCGTATTCAGTTTCAATTAACTCATCAAAGCCAAAGTATTATTGCTTGGATATGTTTCCCTATCCTTCAGGCTCCGGTTTACATGTAGGTCACCCGCTGGGCTATATCGCAACAGATGTTGTTAGTCGCTTTAAGAGATTGCAAGGTTACAATGTCCTCCACTGTATGGGATTTGATTCCTTTGGTTTGCCAGCAGAGCAGTATGCTATTGAAACTGGGCAGCACCCGAAAAAAACTACCAACAAAAATATTACAATGTTCAAAAGTCAGTTGGATCGGATGGGGTTGTCACTTGATCCCAAGCGAGAAATCAGAACATCTTCTCCTGACTATTACAGGTGGACTCAATGGATATTTTGTCAGTTGTTTGATTCTTGGTATGACTTTACGGAAAATATAGCAAAACCAATTAATTACTTAATACAATTATTTGAACTTAACGGCTCTAACGGTATTAACTCGTCTGGTGTGACTCAGTTCTCTCGCCACGAATGGGAGGCGTTTAATGAGAAAGAACGATTGGATATTCTTATGGAGTACCGCCTTGCCTATCTATCTTCAGCATTAGTTAATTGGTGCCCAAAACTTGGGACTGTATTGGCTAATGACGAAGTCATTAATGGATATTCTGAGCGTGGAGGCTTTCCTGTTGAAAGAAAAAGCATGAAGCAATGGATGCTGAGGATTACCGCTTATTCAGATCGTTTACTTGATAATTTACATAAGTTAGATTTTCCTAAGTCGTTAAAAGAACTCCAAAGAAACTGGATAGGCAAATCAAAAGGCGTGGCGGTGAACTTTAAAGTTCATGGTGTTCAAAATCATATTGAGGTATTTACCTCAAGAGTAGAAACTATTTGTGGAGTAACTTTTCTAGCTGTCTCTCCCGAGTCTCCATTGGTTGATGAATTTACTACGCCCGATCATGTTGATGCAGTCACAGAGTTCTTAAGTTTAAACTCTAAGCGAAGTGAGCGAGATCGATTAGCCGATTTAAACAATACGAATGGTGTATTTACAGGTTCTTGGGTTATAAACCCGATAAATGGTAAACAGGTTCCTGTTTGGGTAGCAGATTACGTTATTGCTACGTATGGGACTGGGGCAGTTATGGCAGTACCTGCTCACGATGATAGAGATCGTCGTTTTGCAAATAAATACGGCCTAGAGCAAGTTACTGTTATCGATGAGTCTAACACCTTAGTTAATTCTCTAGAGTTTACAGGAATGAAAACTTTTCTAGGTAAGAAAAATATTCTTAATAAACTGCTTAAAGCAAACATCTGTAATGAAAAGACAAGCTACAAGATGCGAGATGCCGTTTTTGGTAGGCAACGATATTGGGGGGAGCCAATTCCAGTATATTACGATGATGGTATTCCGAAACTAGTTCCTGTGTCAGAGCTCCCTGTAGTACTACCTGAGGTTGAAAATTATAAGCCCACTTCTACTGGCCAGCCTCCATTGGGTCACGCTGCAGACTGGTTATTCAAAGGAAAGTACCCCTACGAACTGTCTACGATGCCTGGATGGGCAGGTTCTAGTTGGTACTTTTTACGATACATGGAACCTGATTGTAATACGGAAATTGCTTCACGAAATAGCTCTGACTATTGGGCTAGTGTTGATTTGTACATGGGTGGAAGCGAGCATGCAACAGGACACCTTCTTTACTCTCGATTCTGGAATATGTTTTTGTACGATTTAGGTTGTGTATCTTTTGAAGAACCATTTAAAAAAATTGTTAACCAAGGAATGATCGAGGGTAAATCAGCATTAATTCATAGAGTCGTGGGTGAAAACAAGTATGTATCGTCAGACATTAGTGATAACTACATAACTTCCCAAATTCATATTAGTAGCGATCTTGTTGATGGCTCAACTGTCTTAGTAGATAAGCTAAGAGCCTGGAGAGTAGACTTTTTAGATTCCGAATTTATTTTTAATGGCGATACATTTCTTTGTGAACACAAAATAGAGAAAATGTCTAAATCAAAGCACAACGTCACTAACCCAAATGATGTTATTAGTGTCTATGGTGCAGACGTTTTCAGAATGTATGAGATGTATCTTGGTCCGATTACGCAGTCAAAGCCATGGTCAATTAGTGGTATTGATGGTTTAAGTCGTTTTTTGAAAAGGTTTATATCTATTTACCAAACTGAAACAGGGATATCAAAGGTTGTTCAAGAGGCAGCAACTCAATCTGAGTTAGAACTATTGCATGTTGCTATAAAAAAAGTTTCTGAGGATATAGAAAAGCTAAATCACAACACTGCTATTGCTGCTTTAATGATATGTGTCAATGGTTTAATAAAAGAGAAGTGTCATAAATGCGAAATTCTTACCCCGTTAGCAATTATAGCATCTCCCTTTATCGTATATGTAACGCAAGAGCTATGGGTGGGTGCTTTAAAACAAACCGGTAATATTTTTGAGCAGGCTCTGCCTATTTTCAATGAAGCTAATTTTAAGAAAGTTAATTATTGCTACCCGATTTCGATTAACGGAAAGGTTCGTGCAAATATCACTTTTGATTTAGATGCGTCAGAGGAATCTGTAACCCCCCTAGTACTTGAAAATGAGAAAGTTAAAAAGTGGATAGCTGATAAGCCTGTAAAAAAGGTAATTTTGGTTAAGGGTAAAATTGTCAATGTGGTTATTTAAATTTTTAAGCAATTAATTTTTATAACGTCTAGATGGTTAGGAATTTTAATCCTAACCAACATATGGGAGAGTATGGAAACAACATTCATGGTCAGAAAGTCTGATGTCTGAGGTATCAGAACGAACTCCTCATTTTTTGCGCGTATAGCGGATAATTTTTCGTACATTGTCCACTCCCCTTTAATTAAGACACACCAACTTAGAGTTTTCTAACTGTTTACGATAGGCCTCCGGTGGAAGGTGATTTAAACTTTCGTGAGTTCGATTTTGGTTATAATCTTGCAGCCAAAACCACGCTAATTCTCGAACTTGGCTCAACGATTCAAATAAATACGCATTTAAAAATTCACGACGGAACGAACCATTAAAACGCTCGATAAACCCATTTTGTTGCGGTTTTCCAGGTTGAATATGGCACAACGAAATTTGGTTATCTTCACAATAATTCAATAAGTTAACTGAAATAAGTTCAGGGCTATTATCGACTCGGATCTATTTCGGCAACCCTCTTTCGGCTTTTAAACGTTCAAGCACCCTGATGACACGTTCAGCCGGTAATGATGTATCAACCTCGATCGCTAAGCATTCACGTGTTCCTTCATTAATAATATTGAGGGTTCTGAAGCGCTTGCCGCAATATAAACTGTCGTGCATAAAATCCAATGCCCATTGAATATTAGTTTTTTCAATTACTAATGGTCTTTTTTCACGCATCGGAAGTACCTTTTTAACTTATAGTTTCAGATTCAATTCTAATCGACAATAAACGCGATACACTCGTTTATGATTAAAGAATCGTAGTCGAAAATAGCTTTTCCAAGAATCCAGATTGTGGTGATTTCTCTAAAACAGATTGAATAGCATCAATTACAACACGATCTCTTTCACCCCAATTTAGCGGCTGACGATAAATGTTGCCCATGGAAATGAGGTTAATTGGCACGCTTTAATGACTGATAAACCGGCCTCTTTTAAAGCCTGAGTACAGGACTTCTTTTCAGTCACTACCAACTTCTTTTACGAAAAGCTCCTTCATCGCTTGATTTTCAAGGCTGACGTCCTCAATTACATAATGCAGTCACATTAATTACTCATGAATTATCAGATAGACGCATACAAATGTTACGTGAGGGCGTCATCGACGCTATTTTAGATCAAAACCCACAACAGGAAGTTCGCCGCGTAATGGATATCCTAAGTTCCCATTTTAAACGCGACGAAATGCTAATACCTATCGATGGCTTTACCCGTTTTGATGTTTATATTCGAGAAAACTGCCCCCAATATTAACGTGCTATCGTCACATTGGCTTTAATATGTTTAAGATGTACAACAATTGTAAAGGTAACAATCACTAACAGTGACCAGGCCCCCCACTTACCTGCATGTACCATTGACCAAGCACCAATTTGGTTTGGATATTGCCAAACACCAAAAAATGTCCCAAAATTTTCAGCCAGCCAAATAAAAAAGCCAATTAGCATAAATGCGAGCAATAATGGCATTTTTCGTTCTTTATCAAGCGGAGTATAAAAAACCATACTACGTGCATACAATCCCATAATAAATGCAGCTAAATACCAGCGATAATCATCAATATAATGATGACTAAAAAAATTAATATAAATAGCCAGAGCGACTACTGTTGCCATCCAGTAAGGTGGGTAGTGTTCAATTCTTACTTTAAAAAACCGCCAAGACTGAATGATATAGCTCCCTACTGCCGCATACATAAAGCCAGTAAATAAAGGAACCCCCCAAAGTTTTGTGTAGGCTTCATCCGGGTATTGCCATGAACCAATTGTTGCTGATGTTTTAAACAGTTCCATCATAAAACCGACTAAATGAAAAACACAAATCGCTTTTAATTCATCCCAAGTTTCTAGTTTTGACCAAACCAACAATCCTTGAAAAATAACCGCAAAAATTAGTAGCACATCATAGCGAGGTATGCCAATTAGCCCTTTAGCGGGTACCAAGAATAGTGCTAAAAAGAAAAATCCAGCGAATAAACAGGAACGAGCATTAATTAAACCGAAAAACCAAAACTCTAATAGAAAACGTTTAATCCCATGGCTCTTATTTGGCTGATGAGCCATTAAAATTTGGTCTAGTTTTCCTAAAAAATTCAATTTTTGACACAAGCTGGTCATTTATTTACTCACCTGTTACTTATTATTCGGTTTATTTTTTTCATAAGACAAGGCGAGGAGTTTAACAAAATAGTATTTCCTTACATAAGGTAACTATCTTAGATTTATGTATTTTTATCATTTATAGTTTTAAACACTGGTTGTACTCTGCTTGTTTATATTAACGATAATTTCAGTCCGATTTTGGGTTTTATTTTTTAACTCACACTTGATGGCAATTCGTTAACAGAAAGTGATGATATACTTAAGTGATATGTGTTTATCTGCCATATGAATGCTAACTCAATAATTTAGGAGTTTTATGATGAAATTATATTACGCTCCCGGTGCTTGCTCACTTTCTCCCCACATCATTCTGCGTGAAACTGGTTTAGATTTCAGTATTGAACGAGTGAATATAAAAGAGAAAAAAACAGAGAAAGGTGAAGACTTTTTAGCGATAAACCCGAAAGGTCAAGTACCCACTTTAGTGCTGGATAATGGTGAACAACTTACAGAAGGTGCAATTATTGTTCAATATATTGCAGATCAAAAACCAGATCGTAACCTAATCGCGCTTCCAGGTTCGATGAAACGTTATCACCAGTTAGAAGCTTTGAATTTTATTTCGACAGAACTCCATAAAACTTTCTCACCTTTATTCACACCAGGAACGCCAGAAGAGTATAAAGATACTGTACGTAAGGTATTGTTTAATAAATTTGAGTATGTTGATAGCGTACTCGCTAAGCAAGCTTTCTTTGCTGGTGATACTTTTAGTGTCGCAGATGCCTATTTATTCACTGTGAGTAACTGGGCAAAACACGTAGGGCTTGATTTAACTAGCCTGACTCACCTGCAAGATTTCATTGCTAAAATCGCTAAACGCCCTAATGTTCAAGATGCATTAAAAGCGGAAGGTTTAATTTAATCGGTAAAATAGCGCTCTTCCAATAGAGCGCTATTTTCGATAAGACAAATCAATTTAATCTAATTGTGTTGCACAGAAATTATGTTCAGGATTAACCATTTTGTCTTGAGCCGCAACGAGCTGTAACTCATACTCGCCCATTTCTTTGGTTTTTATCATCACTTCATATACCGCTGCTGCAACATGCTCTAGCCCCTTATCTAAGGGCTCACCTTTCAATAAGTTAACCAACATTAAACCACTGGTTAAATCACCAACACCGACAGGTTGCTTTTCACCAAAATCAACGAGAGGACGGCTAACATGCCAAGTATGCTCTGCTGTTACAAGGATCATTTCAAAACGATCAGCACGATACCCTGCACGACTTAAATGCTTAACAAGAACAATTTTAGGGCCTTTGTGACACAATTCGCGAGCAGCTTGAGCGGCTTCTTCTACACTTTTAATTGTTCTACTCGTTAATGTTTCTAACTCTAGTAAATTTGGTGCGATGACATCACAAGCGGCCAGCGCTCGCTCACAAAGGAATTCAGCAACACCAGGTGCCACAATGCAACCTTTCTCAGGATGCCCCATTACTGGGTCACAAAAATAGAGGGCTTGCGGGTTGGCTGCCTTCACTCTTTTCACGATCGCAAGGATATCATCTCCTTGCTCAGCTGAGCCGATATAACCGCTTAATACAGCATCACAAATCTCTAATTTATGGATTTTAGCTAATCCATCAACGATATCAGTTAAGTGCTGGGCAGGAAAAACACTTCCAGTCCATTGTGGATACTGTGTGTGATTCGAAAATTGTACGGTATTAAGTGGCCACACATCTACGCCCATCCGGCACATAGGAAATGCGGCGGCACTGTTTCCTGCATGGCCGAAAACAACATGGGATTGAATTGATAATACGCTTTTCATTGAGAACCCAAAGAATTGTTATGTCGAATGAAGAGAAATCAGTGATTACCCGTTGCAAATATGAATATACTCCAAATAATTCGAATTGCATGTAAGTAACATGGCAAGATGACCCGACGAGCGTAGATCCGTATGTAATGCGGAGAACTCAGCGCAATCAACACCTATGCAATTTGAAATAGGACGAGTATAGCCCGGAAAATTCCGGGCTGATATTACAAAGGTTAGTCAGAGCTATTTCCAATTAATTAAACAGTCGTTTTTCTTACCACGACGGATCAATGTATAACGACCAAACAAACGGTCTGCATCAGAGAATACATACATTGGCTCTGTTTGTTTTTGGCCATTAATAGATACCGCATTAGAGCTAATAGCCGTTCTTGCTTGCCCACGAGAAGGAACCAACTCTGAATCAACTAAGGCTTGCTGTAAATCAGCGCCTGCTTCTAATGTAATGCAAGGCATACCATCTTGAGCTAATTGCTCAAAATCAGCTTCAGTTAAATCAGATACTGCACCAGAGAATAAGCTTTCTGTGATACGCTTCGCTGCTGCTAGCCCTTCTTCACCGTGTACTAGTTTAGTAACCAATTCCGCTAATACATATTGAGCTCGAGGCGCCTTACCACTATTTTTGTCTTCTTCTTCCAGTGCATTAATTTCATCTATTTCCATAAATGTGAAGAATTTTAAGAAGCGATAAACGTCAGCGTCTGCCGTGTTGATCCAGAACTGGTAGAATTTATATTGGCTGGTTTTTTTGGAGTCTAACCAAACTGCGCCACCTTCAGTTTTACCAAATTTAGTACCGTCTGCTTTAGTAATCAGAGGAACCGTCATACCAAATACTTGGTTTTGGTGTAAGCGACGAGTTAAATCGATACCCGAAGTGATGTTACCCCATTGGTCAGAACCACCGATTTGCAGTTCTACACCCATCTCTTTATTCATATTTGCGAAGTCATAACCTTGTAAAAGATTATAGGCAAACTCAGTAAAAGAGATACCAACGTCATCACGATTTAAACGTTGCTTAACAGACTCACGGTTAATCATTTGGTTAACAGAAAAGTGCTTACCAATATCACGTAAGAAAGTCAGTACATCCATTTTGCCAAACCAATCATAGTTGTTAGCAAGGCGTGCACTGTTATCACCACAATCAAAACTTAAAAACGGTGAAACTTGGTTACGGATTTTTCCTACCCACTCTTGAACGGTTTCTGCGGTATTTAATTTACGTTCAGTAGCTTTAAAGCTCGGATCGCCAATAAGGCCCGTTGCGCCACCTACCAACGCCACAGGCTTGTGCCCGGCTAGTTGGAATCGTTTTAAACACAGCAAAGGAACCAGATGTCCCAAATGCAAGCTATCTGCGGTAGGATCGAAGCCACAATAGAGAGAGATAGGGCCCTGCGCCAGTCTCTCTGCTAACGCATCCTCATCCGTTACCTGGGCAACGAGGCCCCGCTCTTGCAATTGTTTAATCAGGTTATTGCTAGACATCAATGACTCCATCAGTTGTATTTTGTCTATCTATATTAGTTTGAATGACCAGTAAGTTTGAGAGGCTTGTCAAAAACTCACCAGTGTAATTTGTCAATTTTCTTAAATGAAGCTATAGCATAAAGCGCATATCAATTAAGTGCCAGCTAAAAAACATGATCCTAAGGGGCTAATCTATCAATTTTCCAGCTATCGCCTTCTCGCTGGTATAAAAAACGGTCGTGTAGACGGTGCGCCCCACCTTGCCAAAATTCAACACTATCAAATACCACTCGATACCCCCCCCAAAAACTCGGTAATGGGACATCGCCATTCTTAAATTTTTGTTTTAGTTCTAAAAATTTCCCTTCTAAAATACCACGCGCTGAAATTTTAGAAGATTGCGCTGATGCCCATGCTGCAATCTGGCTGTCTTTCGGCCTACTATGAAAATATTTGACAACCTCAATAGGGTTCAAACGCTCAGCAACCCCAGTGAAATTAACTTGGCGCTCTAATGGATACCATGGAAAATGTAGGCTAATTTTATTATTTTTCTCTAAATGTTGTGCTTTTCGACTACCTAAGTTGGTATAAAATACCAAGCCTTTATCATCAAAATGTTTTAATAGTACAATACGTTGGTAGGGCTGCCCGGTTTCATCTACAGTAGCAACACACATGGCTGTTGGATCACTCAATCGAGCTTCACATGCCTGCTTCATCCATAGTTCAAAAAGCGTCAGTGGGTTTGGTGTTAAGTCATTACGCCTCAACCCACTTTTGGTGTATTCACGACGTACCGATGCAAGATCTATTTCACCTAGCTCGTTCATTTTTATATCCTTCACCACTGTTATTTTTTATCGGTATTTTTAGGGTATATTGCCCCAAGCACAGTTTCTTGACTTGCTCCAGTAACGGATGCCAAATTTCCAGGAAGACCTGATATCGTTCGTGCTGCTAGCCATGCAAATGCTAAAGCTTCCATATCATCCCCACTTAAACCAAACTTATCACTTGGCGCCACTTCAGTTCCCGGGAGCAAAGCGGCCATTCGTTGCATTAAAAAAGTATTCTTTGCTCCACCACCGCAGACTATTAAGCGCTCACAACCACCACATAGTAATACTTGCTCTGCGATAGAGGCCGCAGTCAATTCGCACAGAGTTGCTTGCACATCATCCGCTGAGATTGATGGAAAATGAACTAAACGCTGTTCTAACCATTGCATGTTAAAATATTCACGCCCCGTACTTTTCGGCGAGGAACGTCTAAAATATGGGTCACTTAACATGGCTTTTAGTAATACATGGTTAACTTGACCACGACTTGCCCATTCACCATCTTTATCGAATGCTTTTTGTTGGATACGCCAGCTCCAGGTATCCATTAACATATTTCCCGGTCCTGTATCGTAGCCTTTGACGTAAGCCCCTGGTAATAAAGCTGTCACATTAGCAATTCCACCAATATTCAGTACAATTCGCTTTTCTGTAGAATGCCCTAGAACAGCTAAGTGAAATGCGGGAACTAAAGGCGCTCCCTGCCCACCATAAGCCATATCTCTTCGGCGAAAGTCCCCTACCGTTGTGATCCCTGTTAAAGCTGCAATACGGTTGTTATCACCTAACTGTATAGTAAAAGGCTGTTCGCCATCAGGTTCGTGCCAAACAGTTTGACCGTGACAACCAATCGCAATGATATCTTCGGCTGTTAGCCCTGTTTGAATAAGAAGTTGGTTTATCGCATCTGCATATAAAGAGCCAAGCTCTCTATCAATTTTACCAACCTCTGATAGCGTTGTTGCCTGCCCTTGGCATATATCTAGAATTCGTTTTTTTAACTCGATGGGAAACGCAACACTCAAACTGGATTGCTCTGCGACAAATTTGTCACTGATTGCGGCAAGAACGACATCAACACCATCTAGGCTAGTTCCTGACATAACGCCTATGTAACGACCCGATTTCATCATTATTCTTGTTCCTTCAGAGTGCACATTAACTTTACAATATTCAGCTACAAAAGATTGTGCTTTGATGACAAATTTTGTCAACAATTCGATGCAATTTCTCGGAGCGCTTCGCAGGAATAATAAATAAGTACTTTAAAACTAAAAATTGCTAGACAAACCAAATAAAAAAGTCGTTTTTTAATGTCTGAAATTTTCATTTTCAATATTATGGTACATAATGCATTGATCAGCTCAGCATAACTGTTTCGCGCTTCAGTTAAAGTTTAAAGCCTTACCCTGTTTGGCAACTTGTGCGAAATGATGCTCATGAATTGACTACCCTATGTGAATATTTAACAAAGAGTGCCTTATTGAATGAAATAATCACGAATTTGAGATATTTTACCTAGTGTTTACGCTCTATTTAAATCAGAATCGGTAATCTAACCATCGCTTTTTAATACCATTATTTTGATACTTGTTGTATTTATGGTGAAAACAAATATACGATGCTATGTTAGTGCCACAGACAGCAAATCTCATAGGAGTTCTTATGCTTAAGAAAGTTTTTGTAGGTGTTGTAGCAGTTGCAGCCTTATCAGGCTGTGTCAATACCAGTACGCTTTCTGGTGATACTATTTCTGCCAAGGATGCGAAACAGGTACAGACTGTGACTTATGGTACTGTTCTGAATGCTCGCCCTGTGACTATTCAAGCTGGTGAAGACGGTAACGTAATTGGCGCAATTGGTGGTGCTGTTCTTGGTGGGTTATTAGGTAACACCATCGGTGGTGGTACAGGTAACACATTAGCAACAGCTGCAGGTGCTATTGCCGGTGGTTTAGCCGGTCAGGAAGCTCAAGGCGCATTAAATAGAAGCCAAGGTGTTCAATTAGAGATCCGCCTCGATAGCGGCAAAAACATTGTTGTTGTTCAAAAACAAGACCCTAGCACCTTCCGTAATGGCCAACGTGTTATGATTGCAAATAGCGGAAATACAGTGACTGTGTCTCCTCGGTAATCTTACGATACGAAATTAGGCATACTCACTGGCCAATGCCGGTGAGTATGCCTTAAAATAATATTGCTGAATAATATAGTTACTTTATGATATATAATTATATTTTATATTTATCATACATAGCTTTTAGGTAATACAGTTTCTTGCTTACAAATAAATGCCTTGCTTTCGAGCTCAAAAAGGCACTTAACTTTCCCCCTTTAATAAATCGTTTATTATTAATTAATACGCACTAATAAATTAGCCAGCTAACAATTAGAAATACCGTAGGTAAATATAATTAACAGTATTAATTATATTTAAAGGTAATGACTTATCAAGAATCATAACTGGGTGTAATTATTATTTCCATTGACCTATTCCTATATCACCATCATACAAATTACATAGCCCGATTACTTAATTGCTAGTTTAATGATTAGCACACCATTTATTAGTTAGGTATATTATTTTCATATCAAGAATCATTTTGTAATCTTAAAATATTTTTTTCAAGTTTCATAAGTAACTGTGATAATTGATAAAGTTCATCTTTACTAATATTGTTCAATATCTCTATACGCGTATTGTTTATGACTTGATCTACCGTTTTAATAAAGGGTTCAGATTCTTCCGTTAACTTTATCCTTTTAGCTCTCCTATCATTTGTACAAGTATGTCTGGAAATAAGCTTTTTTTCCTCTAACTGATCTAGAGTCCTTACTAGTGAAGGCTGTTCAATACCAATCGCTTTTGCTAACTGTATTTGAGATTGCTCAGGCGGTAGTTGACTTATATTATGCAATGTAACCCAATGTGTTTGTGTAAGTTTAAGAGGCTTCAAACGATAGTCGATTAATGCTCTCCACATGCGAACAACACGTGATAACTCTGTCCCAATTTGTGATTCCAATTTACCCTCCTTTATATAATTATAATGTCAAAAAAATATACCATCTTCATATTATTTTTTGAATTATATATTAATTTCCCTTTATACTTACAACTTTTTATTTATATATTAGCTATTAAATACCTATATCTAGTTACAACAGCTGATTTATTATGCGATATAACTCTAATTAATATGTCGTTGATTCATACATTTTCTCAACCTAAGCTTAATAAGATAACCTATCAATTATCTTATTAATAAGAATAGCCGCACTCTCCTTTTTGATCTATCTATTTTAGCTCTTATAGCAGTCATGAATAACAATAAAAAAAACAATGTCACATAAACCTTTAAAAAACAAACAAATATAGTTAATCTTAAAATCATGTTAATTACAGTCATTTAAATTTAATCTATAATAATTTTGAATAAATAAAATTTCATTGAAATATAAACTCGGAAATAAATAGCATGCTAATAATTTATTATGAATTAATTTTCATTAAAAATAAAACATTTGATTTTTTTATCATTATTTTTAAACAGGAGACTAGAAAAGTTGTTGTTGTGTATCGATGGTTTTCTCTTGAGCTATTTTTTTATTTAATATTCTTAAATAACGTTGGTGACATAAACGAAGGACATTTCGTTTTTCACTATCCGAAAATTTTAACCAGTTAAAGCGTTCATCACGAGTGCGGTAACAACCTCGACAATAGCCTTGTTCATTACTTTGGCAAATACCACGACAAGGGCTGGGGATCTCAAAAAATTCAAGTTGTTCAGCCATAACTTTCCCCTTCAAAAGAAAAAATCACCATAAATGTATGATATACTCCTAGAAATGAGTATTACCATTATTTGTTCAAAAAACAAACTGTAATCATTGTATTTATTAATTTAAGCACGTTATATTAATAGGTAAATCGATTCAGGCTGATTCCAAGAGGTTTAAAAATGCGCTTACTCCATACTATGTTACGTGTTACTGATATGCAGCGTTCTATCGACTTTTACACAAAAGTGTTAGGCATGCGCTTATTAAGAACCAGTGAAAACACAGAGTATAAATACTCTCTCGCATTTGTTGGCTACAGCGATGAAAGTGAAGGCGCTGTCATAGAGTTAACCTATAACTGGGGTGTTGACCAATATGACATGGGTAACGCATATGGTCATATCGCCTTAGGCGTCGATGATGTTGCAAAAACGTGCGATGATATCCGTAGTGCGGGTGGTAACGTAACTCGTGAAGCGGGCCCTGTTAAGGGTGGAACAACTGTGATTGCATTTGTCGAAGATCCAGATGGCTATAAAATTGAGCTGATCGAAAACAAAAGCGCAAGTAAAGGCCTAGGCCATTAATTAGCGATATAATTTAAAAGTTTAGGCGCCTAACTCATCGCCTAAACTTTTATCACCGTTTACCTGCAAATTTTTACTGGTTTTGGCATAATGTCACCCAACCAGAAAACTAAAACTGAAAGTCCTAATGTCTGAAAAAAACAATCCAAATGCCCTAGTGAACCGCTTCAGGGGATACTATCCTGTCGTTATTGATGTTGAAACAGGTGGGTTTAATGCAAAAACTGACGGCCTGTTAGAAATTGCTGCCATCACCTTAAAAATGGACAAAGACGGCTGGCTCTCCATGGATGAAACATTACATTTTCATGTAGAACCTTTTGAAGGCGCAAATCTTGAGCCATCCGCTCTTGCCTTCACGGGAATTGATCCAACTAACCCTCTACGCGGTGCTGTTAGCGAATATGAGGCTCTTCATGCGATATTCAAAGTCATCCGCAAGGGCATGAAGAATACAGATTGTAATCGCGCAATTATTGTCGCTCATAACGCAAATTTTGATCACAGCTTTGTCATGAATGCTGCCGAACGAGCAGGTTTAAAACGTAATCCTTTCCATCCATTTGCAACCTTTGATACAGCGGCATTAAGTGGCTTAGTATTTGGTCAAACCATTTTGGCAAAAGCGTGTGTTTCCGCAGGTATCCCATTTGATGGCAAACAAGCTCATGGCGCTTTGTATGATACGAATCGAACGGCTCTGCTATTTTGCGAAATTGTTAATAAGTGGAAGAAATTGGGTGGTTGGCCAATTATTGAAGACTCTCAATAATCTTTTTATCAATAGTCATGACATAAAAAAAACCGTGTTTAGTAGAAAGTCATCAATGCTTTCACCAAATACGGTTTTTCAGTCTTTTAATTATGGCTTAATTCAGTCTGCACTAGCTTCATCTGCTGAACGGTATTTATCAGCCGTTTCTTTAATTAGAGATTGAAGCTCACCACGCTGGAACATTTCCATGATGATATCACAGCCACCGACCAGCTCACCATCAACCCACAGTTGAGGGAAAGTTGGCCAATTTGCATATTTTGGTAATTCCGCACGAATATCTGGATTTTGTAAGATATCAACATAGGCAAAACGTTCACCACAAGAAGACAGAGCTTGTACTGCCTGAGCAGAAAAACCACAGCTCGGAAGTTTAGGAGAGCCTTTCATATATAATAAAATTGGGTTTTCTTTAATTTGGCGCTCAATTCTTTCAATAGTTGTCATTTTTTAACTTCCTTAAAACAAAGATGCAGGTTTTGCAGTCAGCCGGTAACTGAGAGTCTACCGCAACTTAACAGAATACATTGACTGATTGACTGATATAATAAGAAACTGAATTGTTTCATACAATATGCCAGTTTTATAGGGGCATTACTATAGCATCCCAAAAAGTAAAAAGGCACCTTTTCTATCTTCTCTTTACCTAAGTCAAACAAGTAGCTATTTCTAAGTAAGAACTGAAATTTAATGTGCTTAGGTTCCTCACCTACAATATCTATATGATTTTTATCTGTAATTTCTCTATTTATCTGTTAGCATCTTAGTCGTCTCATTACCTTACCTTTGTAAGGTTGATCGTGCTATCATTAATATATTAAGTATCATATCGCCAATAGGCGAAACTCTAATGATAAGCTGTGACATATTATTTCGCTCACTTTAAGAGCAAACACCCTGAGTATTTTGATATAAAAGCAATCAAGGAGTACGCAATGTCATTTGAACTACCCGCTTTACCGTATGCAAAAGATGCTTTAGAACCTTATATCTCTGCAGAAACCTTAGAATATCACTATGGTAAACACCACAACACATACGTTGTTAACTTAAATAACCTCATCAAAGGTACTAACTTTGAAGGAAAATCTTTAGAAGAAATAATCAAAACTTCTGAAGCAGGGGTTTTTAACAACGCGGCACAAGTTTGGAACCACACTTTCTATTGGAATTGCTTAGCGCCAAACGCTGGTGGCGAGCCGACAGGAAAAGTTGCGGAAGCTATTAATAAAGCATTCGGTTCTTTTGCTGAATTTAAAGCTCAGTTTACTGATGCAGCAACCAAAAACTTCGGTGCTGGATGGACTTGGTTAGTGAAAAAAGCAGATGGTAGCCTTGCAATCGTAAATACATCGAATGCTGCGACCCCAATTTCTGGTGATGATAAACCCGTGTTAACCGTTGATATTTGGGAGCATGCTTACTATATCGATTACCGCAACGCCCGCCCTAAATACTTAGAAAACTTCTGGGCACTGGTTAACTGGAAATTTGTGGAAGAAAACTTAGCATAGTCACCTAGCAAGTATTGAAACAAAGCATAAATAGACAAGGGCGAGATACACTCGCCCTTTTATTTCACCCTACTTGAGGCTGAAATAAAATCAGAAAATATGTGCAGCAAGAAAGATAATCATTGCTAATGAGCCCAATGCAGCAAGCAATCCATATTTAACATCTGTATCCATGAGTTCCTCTCATTCTAATGTAATTGAATTAACAAATAACCATGCAATAATTAAGGTTATTAAGTATACATATCCAAAAAAGTAAAACTAGTGTCTATATCACATGTTATAACATCAATTATTTCTTTCGTTTTTGCGCTAGATCAGACAAAATCGACAACAAATCGCTAAATTATTGCCAGCAAAGGATCAATGCATCAATATGCAGGTAATTTTTTAACAAGAATTCTTATTGAGACCGGTTATTGGTCAGGAGTTTTTTTTCCCCATGGCAACGATTAAAGATGTGGCGAAACGCGCTGGCGTATCTACCACGACTGTATCCCATGTTATTAATAAAACGCGCTTTGTGGCCGATGATACTAAGACAGCGGTCTGGGCTGCAATTAAAGAGCTCAATTATTCACCGAGTGCAGTTGCCCGTAGTTTAAAAGTTAATCATACAAAGTCGATTGGTTTACTCGCAACCTCAAGTGAAGCGCCTTACTTTGCGGAAGTCATTGAATCAGTTGAAAATAGTTGTTATGAAAAAGGTTACACGCTTATACTTTGTAATTCCCATAATAATTTGGGAAAACAAAAAGCGTATTTGCAAATGTTAGCGCAAAAGCGCGTTGATGGCCTACTCGTGATGTGTTCTGAATATCCAGATACGTTAATTAGTATGCTTGAAGATTATCGCAATATCCCAATGGTGGTGATGGATTGGGGAACCTCCCGAGGTGATTTTACAGACAGTATTATTGATAATTCATTCCATGGTGGGTACCTTGCAGGCCGCTATTTAATTGATCGTGGGCACCGTGATATTGGTGTGATCCCAGGTTCGCTTGAAAGAAACACCGGTATCGGCCGCTTAACAGGCTTCAAAAAAGCAATGGAAGAGGCAAAGATCACACTGAGAGACCAGTGGATAGTGCAAGGTGATTTCGAACCTGAGTCTGGTTATAAAGCAATGATGCAAATTTTAAGCCATAAACAACGCCCTACCGCGGTATTTTGTGGCGGCGATATCATGGCGATGGGAGCCATTTGTGCGGCTGATGAAATGGGGCTACGTGTTCCACAAGACATTTCAATCATTGGTTATGATAATGTACGAAATGCGCGCTATTTTACCCCAGCATTGACCACTATCCACCAACCAAAAGAGCGTTTAGGCCAAATGGCCTTCACTATGCTGCTCGATCGTATCGTAAATAAGCGCGAAGATGCTCAAACAATTGAAGTCCACCCTCGCCTTGTAGAACGTCGTTCTGTCGCTGACGGTCCATTTATCGATTACCGTCGATAAGACAAATAGTTAAGTTGAAAGCCACTCTGCGTTGAGCGTTTCGTTATCGCCAAGGTAATCTAATAACCAACGGAGCGCGGGTGATGTGTTATTTTCCACCCAAGTTAAACAGCAAGGACTGGGTGGAAATGGCTGGGCTAATGCTAGCTCAACCAATTGGCCTTTTTCACAAAGCGGAGCTGCTCGATGCTCAGGTACCATTCCAACGCATAACCCGTTAACTAAACAAGCTAGACCATTTTCCCAGTAAGGCACGACAAGCCGACGTTGGTTATCAAGTGCCCAAGTATCACGTTTGGGAAGGTTACGAGAGGTATCTTCAAGGCACAAACTCGGATACTCTCTCATTTGGTCATCAGTCAGTTTTTCACCTATTTTTGCTAATGGATGTTCCGGACTTGCGACACACATCCACGGCATAAACCCCATATCACGGAAACTGTATCTTTCACCTATCGGGGACGCTCGAGTCGCACCAATCGCAACATCTACGCGCCCGTCAGCCAGTGCATCCCACACTCCATTAAACACTTCTGGATGAATAAAAAGTTCAATATCAGGAAAATGACGATAAAAATCAATAATTAACTGTTCCGTCCTTTGAGGTTTAACAATGCAATCAACGGCAATACTAAATTGCCCGCGCCAGCCATTTGCAACTTGCTGGCACTGATGCCGGGTATCTGTCATTTTTTTGATAACAGAACGGCTTTCCTTAATAAATATCGCTCCTGCTTCTGTCAGAACAACATCACGATGTCGGCGTTCAAATAGAGGAACCGCAAGCCATTCTTCAACTTGCTTTACGGTATAACTGATTGCAGAAGGTACACGGTGCAATTCTTCAGCAGCACCACTAAAGCTCCCAGTTCGAGCAACTGCATCAATCACTTCGAGTGCATGCGCAGACCACATAACTTCTCCTTTCAAAAATTTTGATAGCAAGATCCAAATATTACCGTTTCACAACCTAAAAAAATAGCCTATACAATGGAGTCATCATTAACATTTTTTTAAATATCAGATAAGTAATAATTATGTCGAATACTGTGAAAAAAAATTCCCCTGGTTTTATGGTTTACCTTGCAGGACTTAGCATGCTAGGGTTTTTAGCCATTGATATGTATTTACCTGCATTTGGTGCTATGCAAAACACCTTGCATACATCTGAAGGCGCTATCAGTGCTTCTCTCAGTATATTTTTAGCTGGTTTTGCCTTCGCTCAACTGTTGTGGGGGCCATTATCAGACAAACTTGGCCGTAAGCCTGTGCTCATTGTGGGCTTAACTATTTTCATTATAAGTAGCTTAGCCATTTATTGGGTAGAAACCGCAACACAGCTGTTAACTCTACGTTTTTTACAGGCGGTTGGTGTCTGCTCCGCTGCGGTTTTATGGCAAGCGCTTGTTATCGACCGCTATGATGAAGCAAATACCCAAAAAGTCTTTGCTTCTATTATGCCGCTAGTCGCGCTATCCCCTGCTTTAGCGCCATTATTAGGTGCATGGGTTCTAGAGCACCAAACATGGGAAGCAATTTTCCTGATCCTAATGGCTGTGGGCATATTACTTTTATTACCAACACTCTTTTTGAAAAATGTCTCAGTTAAAACAATCACTGATGACAGCCAACCGCAGGCTAAGATTTCTTTCTCAAACTTACTCAGTTCCCCTGTTTTCAGCGGTAACGTGCTGGTTTATGCATCCTGTAGTGCGGGTTTCTTTGCTTGGTTAACAGGGTCACCTTTTATCTTACGTAACATGGGATTCAACCCTGCTGATATTGGTCTGAGTTATATTCCACAAACTTTAGCCTTTATTGTTGGTGGATATGGCTGCCGTATTTTATTAGCAAAAATTCGTGCAGAAGCGTTATTTCCATTGTTACTGATTGGTTACGCGGTAAGCATGTCTATTTTATTCATCATGGCCATCTATACCACGCCATCATTAACCATGATATTGATCCCATTCTGCTTTATGGCGGCAATGAACGGGGCCTCTTATCCTATCGCAGTATCCAAAGCACTAAATACATTTCCTAGTGCGAGTGGTAAAGCAGCTGCGTTGCAAAATGCTTTACAGTTAGGCCTATGTTTTTTAGCAAGCCTGCTTGTTTCTGCCCTGCCCTTCGACCCATTGTTAGCCACAACTGGTGTAATGGCAGTTACAATTATCCCAATGGCTATTGGTTATTTTATGCAACGCTGTGACAAAAAAAAACAGTCAAACTCTTGAGCAGGTCGACTGCCAGGCGAATTCATAAAATGTAGTTTATCGAATCAATCATGCCGTATTTTATCGGCATGATTGTTATTTAATAAATTCAAGAAAAACGTCTTCCAGTGTATAGCACTTGTGACTATACCGTAATACTTATTAAGTATTTTTCTATATCGCCCATTATTCTTAGCTCACAAAACCTGAACTTTCTTATCACGTTTCTTTATTCAAAGCGGATTTCACTAATAAATAAGGCTTTTATTTTGTTATCTACTAAGATATAGATATTTCATGGTTAATTTTTTTGTTAAAAAACGTTATCATTGCGACATTAAATAATGAGTGCTCAAGAATGATGTTAAAACAGTATTATCCACCAGATGAATTGAAATCCTTTGTTAGCTCTATTTTAATAATCAAAGAGTTTACAGAGGCAATTAAAATTTTTCCTGGAACGGGTGCTGAAATCTGGGTTTCATCAGATACATTTCAGATGACAACTGAAAGCAACTCAGTCGTAGACCCTTATCAACTCATTATTCCTAGAGTCAATACATTTACCGCTAGCCCTAATGATTCAAAAGTCATGGTATTACGTATTCGTCATGATGCATTGCGTTTTCTTCTGCCTCAAAGAACACTAAATTATACTGATGAACCCATCGCTCTGAATGACATATGGAAAGACCGTTGGTTTGAAGCTTTAGCTAATTCTTCATTCAAAGAGTTGTTGGATTGCTTTAATAGGACAAAAGCCAAGAAAAAGTCTCATTTCACAGATGAAATTTTAGAGTTGCTATATCGTAACCCAACTAAAAAAATCACTGAAATTGCCGAAGAGACAGGTTTACACCTCCGAGTCATTCAAAAAGAGTTTTTAAAAGAATACGGTATTACGCCCAAAAGATACCAGATCAATTTCCGCTTAGAGCACGTTTTAAAAAGTATGGTAGTAGAACCAGATACCTACCGTTGGTTTGAAACAGGCTATTATGATCAATCCCACTTTTACCGTGATTTTAAAAGATACTTTACTATGACGCCGTCGGCATTTTTAAAATCGAGTTATTCGCTTTTTTACAATACAAAAACTAAGTACCCATTAAGATAGTTCTTAATACATAAGGAGAACGGAATGAGTATTGTTGTGTATGCCCAAATTACAACAGAAAGGACGGATGGGTATTTAACGAAAGAAATCGTTCGTGACTTAGCAAAACTAAGCCGCCGAGAGAAAGGATGCATTCAATATGATCTTATGGCTAAAGAAAATGGTTACATTGTTTTCGAGGAATGGGAAGACACTCAGGCATTAGAGATGCATAAAAACAGCCCGCATTTCAAGCGATTAGTTGAAGCAATTGAACGTGATAACGCTAGCTTTTCTGTCAATTTTAGTGAAAAATGATCTATTAATAATGAAAACTAGAGCTCATTGTATTTTTTAAGCAATTTTAACCTTCTTTATTTAATAGAACTCCATAACCTACATTCAATAAACAAAATCCAACCATGCTTTATTCAGGCTATAGCATAAACTACCATTGCTATAGCCTACCTGATTGCTTATATCGCTATTTATCTTTAACATAAATAACGCAATTGCTAGCTTTTATGCCTATTCACTCTGTTTTCGCTACATTAGCCAACTCTTCTGCTTGCTGTAATAACTTTTCTTGTTCTTTTTGATTTAAAACGCGTTCAACCGTATCAACAATTGCCTGCGTTTGAGGGTCTATCTCAATATTTATTTTATCACCCAAACGTTTTTTACCTAGTGTTGTTCTTTCTAATGTTTCTGGGATAAGATGGACACAAAACCGATTATTGATTACATCACCCACCGTTAAACTGATACCATCAATCGCCACAAAGCCTTTATGCAAAATATATTTCATCAAAGCCTTATCATGAATTGACAACCAAATTTGGTGGTTATCTTCAGATGTAAAAATTTTACTAATTTCAGCTGTTGTCATAATATGCCCAGAAACAACATGGCCACCAATTTCGTCACCATATTTTGCGGCGCGTTCGATATTAACAACATCACCTTCTTGTAATTCCCCTAAGTTAGTTAATCTTAGAGTTTCTTTGATTAGATCAAAACTGACTCTTTCACCGTCAATGTTTGTTACCGTCAAACAACAACCATTATGTGCAACGGAAGCCCCTGTTTCTAAACCTTTAAGTAATTCTGGGGTAAATTTCATTACATGAGTTCGAAAGTTGGCTCTTTCTGTAATTTCAATAATAGGAGCAGTCGCTTGAACAATGCCTGTAAACATAATGATTCTCAGTGTAGTGGATTAATAGACTCAGTTTACATCAGAATTTTTAGAGATCTATCCTATTTGAGTGGTAAACAAAGCGATAATAAACCTAGTATTTAGCAATATTTTAGGTTCTAAAATGCTCTTTTATAGTTTGTTACCATATCATTATTGGAATCCATATAGAAAAGGGATAGAATGAGCGGTTTTTAATAATCAATGAGATTTTAGTAACTCATTTATTTTTCTAATTTTTTCCTCTTACTTGCTTTTATTACAAAGGTGTATGCGTGCAGAAATATTTTACAGAAGCGCGTAGCTTGTTGGCACTTGGTATTCCTATCGTTTTAGCTCAATTTTCACAAACTGCAATGGGGTTTGTGGATACCGTTATGGCTGGAAGTGTTAGTGAAATTGAGATGTCCGCAGTTGCAGTTGGTTTTTCCATCTGGCTGCCAGCTATTCTTTTTGGCCAAGGCATTTTGATGGCGTTAACCCCAATCGTTGCACAAATGAATGGGTCAGGCCGTCGTAACTTAATTGGCGACCAAATTCAACAAGGGCTATGGTTAGCGCTACTTTTAGCCTTAGGCATTATGTGCCTTCTTTATAATAGCCAGCTTATTATTAGCAATATGCCCCATATTGATAAAGAATTGGCGGATAAGTCTGTCCGTTTTTTACATGCCATTATGTGGGGAGCACCGGGCTACTTATTTTATCAAGTGTATCGTAGCCAATGTGAAGGGCTTTCAAAAACCAAACCGGGGATGGTGATTGGTTTTCTTGGCCTAATGATTAATATTCCTATTAACTATATCTTTATTTATGGTCACTTTGGTGCACCTGCTTTAGGTGGTGTGGGTTGTGGTGTCGCCACTGCATCAGTGTATTGGGCTATGTGTCTGATGATGAGATGGTATGTGAAACGTGCTACTGCGCAGCGCGATATTCGCCCTACACTCTCTTTCACATCGCCAAATCCATTAATCTTAAAGCGAATTATCGTATTAGGTACCCCTATTGGTCTGGCACTTTTCTTTGAGGTCACTTTATTTGCTGTCGTTGCACTGCTAGTCGCCCCATTAGGTGTTGTCGCAGTAGCTGGTCACCAAGTTGCGTTGAATTTCAGTTCTGTGATGTTTATGTTCCCATTATCATTAGGAATAGCAGCAACCATTCGCGTAGGTTATAACTTAGGGCAGAACTCAACTGAAGCCGCTAAAGTTTCATCTTATACTGGTATTGCTGTTGGCTTAATGGTCGCTTGTTTTACCGCAGTTCTCACCGCGGTCTTCCGTGAGCCAATTGCGATGATGTATAACAAAAACCCAGAGGTGGTTGTTTTAGCGAGTAGTTTAATGCTATATGCCGCTATTTATCAGCTTTCAGACTCTGTGCAAGTTATTGGTGCGGGAATTTTACGTGGCTATAAAGATACACGTTCTATTTTCTTTATTACCTTCACGGCATATTGGTTACTTGGCTTACCTTCCGGTTATATCTTAGCATTAACTGATATTATCGCACCGGCCATGGGACCTAAAGGCTTTTGGATTGGCTTTATTATTGGTTTAAGCGCAGCAGCAGTAGGAATGGCGACACGGATTATGTGGATCCATAAGCAAACAGAGGATGTTATTCTACTTCGCTCTGCCCGCTAATTGACGGTTTTTTAAGCTTTTTATTATGGGGGAAGATGTATTTCGCACCAGATAGTTTTAAATACGAGCAAACTATCACGAAAATACATTTTCCCCTTGCCAGATGAACCTCATAACGTTAATATTCATCCCCGTTGTCACCTAGATAACTTTTAAATGCGTCCGTAGCTCAGTTGGTTAGAGCACCACCTTGACATGGTGGGGGTCGGTAGTTCGAGTCTACTCGGACGCACCATTTCTAGTGAACACAATGTTAATTTTCAGCGCGTCCGTAGCTCAGTTGGTTAGAGCACCACCTTGACATGGTGGGGGTCGGTAGTTCGAGTCTACTCGGACGCACCATTTCAAATTAACACAAGCCAAGTTTCTCAGTGCGTCCGTAGCTCAGTTGGTTAGAGCACCACCTTGACATGGTGGGGGTCGGTAGTTCGAGTCTACTCGGACGCACCATTTTATTTATCTTCCCACCCGCTAAAATTTCTCTTGATTGTCTATTATTATTCCCTTACCTTGTTGCGCAACAAATTAAATGACTTAATATTAACTGAATTTTTGATCTGAACGGTCTCTTCTTTTAATTTTATAAAATTTGATTTGTCTCACAGTTTTTTGTTGTCTATAATACTCGCGCTGGCTGAAAGGTTTCAACAGTAGCAAATCAATACGTTAGCTTTAATTCAATTTGTCATCTACACTATAATAAGAATCAAAATGTGACAAATTTAAGTGTAAAAATGCATTAAACACCAGACTGTCGCCTATTCTTATAAATGAGTTGCGCAACAAAATTTTTCATGCGCACGATTTATTAAATGTACTAAGCATCGGCGGCAATTCCGATTTCCTTTATAACATTAGATAGACTGCCATGAAAAAAACCAAAATTGTTTGTACTATCGGTCCAAAAACCGAATCAGAAGAAAAACTGACTCAACTTCTTGATGCTGGCATGAACGTCATGCGCCTCAATTTTTCTCACGGTGACTATGAAGAACATGGTCAACGTATCAAAAACCTTCGCTCTGTTTGTGCAAAAACGGGTAAACAAGCAGCTATTCTGTTAGATACTAAAGGTCCTGAAATCCGCACCATGAAATTGGAAGGTGGTAACGACGTTTCTCTCGTTGCGGGTCAAACTTTTACATTCACTACCGACACTTCAGTTGTAGGTAACAAAGATAAAGTTGCAGTGACCTATGCAGGCTTAACTTCAGATTTAAAAGTTGGTAATACTGTATTAGTTGATGATGGCTTAATTGGCATGAAAGTGACTAATGTCACTGCTACTGAAGTCGTTTGTGAAGTTTTAAATAACGGTGACCTCGGTGAGAAAAAAGGGGTTAATCTGCCAGGCGTTTCAATTGGCCTTCCAGCGTTAGCTGAAAAAGATAAAGAAGACTTAGTCTTTGGTTGCGAACAAGGTGTTGATTTTGTTGCTGCTTCTTTTATCCGTAAGCGCTCTGATGTTGAAGAAATTCGTGCTCACCTGAAAAAACATGGTGGCGAGAACATCCAAATTATTTCTAAGATTGAAAACCAAGAAGGTTTAAATAATTTTGATGAGATTTTAGAAGCTTCAGACGGCATCATGGTTGCTCGTGGTGATTTAGGCGTTGAGATCCCTGTTGAAGAAGTTATTTTTGCACAAAAAATGATGATTGAAAAATGTGTCGCAGCACGCAAAGTCGTGATCACTGCAACGCAAATGTTAGATTCAATGATCAAAAACCCACGCCCTACCCGCGCAGAAGCAGGCGACGTTGCCAACGCTATTTTAGACGGCACAGACGCAGTTATGCTGTCTGGTGAAAGTGCTAAAGGTAAATATCCAGTAGAAGCCGTTACCATTATGGCAACTATCTGTGAGCGTACAGACCGTGTCATGCAAACTCGCATTGATAACCAAAAACCAAGCCAACGCTTACGTGTCACTGAAGCTGTATGTCGTGGTGCTGTGGAAATGTCTGAAAAATTAGATGTTCCATTGATCGTTGTTGCAACCTACGGTGGTAAATCGGCTAAATCTGTACGTAAATATTTCCCTACAGCACCAATCCTAGCATTGACTACCAATGAAGAAACTGCACGCCAGTTACTGTTAGTCAAAGGTGTGATCCCAATGATTGTCGGTGGTTTTACATCCACAGATGATTTTTACCGTGAAGGTAAACGCGCAGCGCTAGAAAGTGGTTTAGCGGTTTCTGGTGATGCTGTTGTGATGGTTTCTGGTGCATTAGTACAAAGCGGTACAACCAACACATCTTCAGTTCATGTACTTTAATTTTTAATTGTCTTCTAGAGGCCGATAGTGACTATTTTAGCTATCGGCCTCTTTATTTAGATTTAACATTAAGTGCTGCCTTGATGTAACTATTCCTTTATTTCCTTTTCTCTAGTAAATATCTTATCGCGATTTAAGAGTAATATCATAAAACACGCTCAGATTGGTCAAATAACAACCTTTATTAATCTTAATTTAAATTTTTCTCCTTTTTCCTAGTACTAAATATAAAGTATTTCTAGCAAAACTTTATATTTAGTACTAGCATAAGACATAGTAAGTGCCATACCCTAATTTTCATTAGGTTGTTTTAAAGGGATATAGCAAGCTTTAAGATAACAAGCTTAGCTCTATTGTTTGGTGACTTGCTTTTTTATATTTTCAAGATAAATCAATCTAGAGGGTAAAATAATGATTCGTACTAAAATTGTACTGGGCTCTATCGTATTAGCTTCAGCATTACTAGCGGGTTGTTCTAACAGCACTGAAGTGCAAAAACTCTCTTCAGACGTGCAAACTCTGAATGGTAAAGTTGATCAACTGAGCAACGACGTTCAGTCTCTGCGTTCTGACGTACAGACAGCTCAAGAAGAAGCAGCGCGCGCTAACCAGCGTTTAGATAACCAAGTTCGTACTTACAAAAAATAAGTTCAATTTGGTCGTTATCTAGCTGATACGACGCTTCTTTGAAGCTAATAGTATTTATGAGGGCCTATGAAAATAGGCCCTTATTATTTGTCAGGATTATTGAGTTACAACAGAAGAACGGTATTTCGCAGGTAACAAAGCACCAACTTTACCATCATAGATAGGTTCAGGCTGTGAAATAGAGAACGGCTCAATAGGCACTAAACCTTGATGTTGTGTTTCACTTTCAGGGATACTGTTGCCCTGATCATTATTCACACGCACAGGCATACCAGAACGCCTTGCTAGCTCTTTTTCTACTAATGCCTTATCAACCCCTTCATTCTCTAGAAAACGCTTGAAATCGTCAGATAGCTTGATTGGCATGGTTTGAGGATCATCACTGTTTGTCCGTGACAATGGCTGATGTACTTCAATGTAATAACTACCATCCGTTTCTTTGGAGTATTTTACGGGCTGATCAATAACTTGAACACGAGTTCCTTTTGGTACCGTCTTAAATAAGGCTTCAATATCATCAGGACGTAAACGAATACAACCGGAGCTCACCCGCATACCAATACCAAAATCTGCATTAGTACCGTGAATCAGATATTCACCACGCCCATATGCTAGTCGTAATGCATACAAACCCATTGGGTTTTCAGGACCTGCTGGAACGACTGCAGGAAGCGTTATACCTTCTTTAGCATAATTTTTACGGATGTTCGCCGTTGGCGTCCATGTTGGATCTTTAATTGATTGGCTTACTGAAGTTACCATTTCAGGTGTATCACGACCTAATTGGCCAATACCTATAGGGTAAACAATCACTTCTTCGCTGTTCGCTGGGTAGTAATATAAACGTAGCTCAGCCAGATTAATCACAATTCCCGTTCTTGGTGTCGACGGTAATAGCATTTGTGCTGGAATGATAAGTTCTTTACCCGCTTCGGGAAGATACGGGTCTGTTCCTGGATTTGCCTCAAGCATACCAAGTAGGCCAATTTGGTGATCACTGGCAATGGCCTCCAACGGCCGCCCATCATTGGGGACGATATACGTGTAATTTTCCCCGATAAGACGAGTGTTACTGTCAGGTAATGGGTATTCTTTTGCTTGAGCTGGCGCTAATAAGGCGCTCATGACAAACAAACTTGCCACCGTCAAAACTCTTTTCATATCTACTCCAAGGAAAATAATGTTCTTACAATAATTCAATAATTATTGTTCATAATAGCAACTATCTTTCATATCTTTAATACTAAATAAATATTTTTATTAAGTATTAATATGAAGTCAGTCTTTTTATGATGGTTAAATATAGTTAGATATAGTTAGATATAGTTAGATATAGTTAAACACGATGGCTTTAATGGATTACTCAGATAAAGAATAATACCCAAGAAGTAAAATATAGGTAAGGGAGCATAACGCTCCCTCGGTAGGATCACACGAACTGTGCCGCGCGCGATAAAATCGTACGGATCATTGCATTTAAGCCTTGAGTACGTGAAGGTGTTAAATGCTGCTCCAATGCTAATTGCTCAAAAAATGACTTAACATCCAGTGCTAATATTTGTTGGGCAGTTTTACCTTGAAAAAGAATGATCACAATAGCAACTAACCCTTTAACGATCGCAGCGTCGCTGTCACCGGCAAACGTAACGGTACCGTCTGCTTGTTTTTGCATATCAATCCACACTTGGCTTTGGCAACCGGCGATTAAATTATTATCGCTTCTTTGCACCGCAGAGAGTTCAGGTAAACGCCCTCCTAGTTCTATCATATAAAGATAGCGTTCTTCCCAGTCTTGGCAGCGAGAGAAATTACGTAATAACTTATTTTCATCGGGTAATGCGGGCATGCTCATTTCCTTTACTATGTGTTTCTTATGTGCTTAGCCTAACAATTTTTTGATGCGCTGTAACGCATTGAATAAGGAATCAACTTCTTCCTTAGTCGTGTATATCCCCACAGAAGCACGGCACATAGCGGGCACTTGGTAATGTTCCATTAATGGTAAAGCACAGTGATGCCCAGTACGGATTGCAATGCCATACCTATCAAGAAAAGACCCCACATCATAAGCATGGTGCTGGCCTAGATTGAAGGCCAGAACACCTTCCCGTTGGTCATTGCCATATAATATAATTGAAGGTATTTCTTGTAATTTCTTAGACGCATAAGCCATCACTTCAGCTTCATGAGCAAATACATCAGATAAATTTAGTGCATTTAAATAATCGAATGCCGCCCCTAAACCAATAATTGCGCTTACATTCGGTGTTCCTGCTTCAAAGCGCCATGGTGCATCAGCAAAAGTGATCCCTTTGGTCAGGCTAACTTGGCGGATCATCGCCCCACCGCCTTCCCATGGTGGCATCATATCCAAAATAGCTTTTTTACCGTAAAGGATACCAATACCTGTCGGGCCATATAACTTGTGACCTGAAAACACATAAAAATCACAGTCTAAGGCTTGCACATCAACCCGCTGATGCATTGCACCTTGCGCACCATCGACCAATACCGTGATTTCACTGCCTTTTGAGGCAGCAATTGCTCGTGCTTGCTTGATTATCTCCTGTACGGGATTAACTGTTCCCAATACATTAGAGATATGTGTAAAACTCAGCAATCGCGTACGTGAATCAATGACATCATTTAATACATCTAATTGCAGCCTACCATCATCGGAAATTGGGATAACACGGATTTCAAAGCCAATTTCCTCAGCTAACATATACCAAGGTACAATATTCGCATGGTGTTCCATTTCAGTGATGACAATATTGTCCCCTTCATGGAAATACTTCCGGCCAAAACTGTTTGCAACAAGGTTAATGCCTTCCGTCGTACCTTTGACAAACACGATTTCTTCATTTGAAGCGGCATGAATAAAAGCCGCTGCTTTTTGACGAACTTCTTCCATCATTGTCGTCGCGTTTGCACTAAGAGTATGTATACCGCGGTGAACCGCGGCATATTGATGTAGTGTAAACTCACTTTCTTTTTCAATAACTTGCAAAGGCTTTTGCGCACTTGCTGCGCTATCTAAATAGACCAGCGGATGATTATTGACTGACTGAAATAAGGCAGGAAAATCCTGCCTGACTGATGCGACATTGAATGGCATGGATATTAAACCTCCGCTAAGCGCTGGCGGATGTTTGCCATCACAGCGTGTTTTAATTCTTCCGATTCAATAGATTCTGTAAGTTCTGCAGCAAATGCAATAATAATCATATGTTTTGCTGCTTTCCCCTCAATTCCTCTTGAACGCAGATAGAACAACTGTTCGTCATCAATACGACCGACTGTTGCACCGTGACCACACTTTACGTCATCAGCATAAATCTCAAGCTGAGGCTTGGTATCAATTTCTGCTTTTTCACCTAACAACAATGTGTTGTTAGTCATTTGGCCATCCGTTTTTAATGCGTTCGGTGCCACTTTAATCATGCCATTAAAGACAGCTTTACTGCTATCCATTGCAATGACTTTATGTAATTGGCGACTATTGCAGTAGCTATTATTGTGCTCTAAATACGTACGCGTATCTGCAATTTCATTGCCTTTAGGCAGCAATATACTGTTAAGTTCAAACTCAGTATTTTCACCATCAAGGCGAGCACTTGTATGGTTACGCGTTAATAATGCGCCAAGTAAAAAACTCGTACTTTTCACACGGCTATCGCGACCAATAACAATATCATTGTGAGCAAAATGCTGAGACTGACTATTTTCAACATTTAACTTAAAGTGACTAAAGTCTGCGTTATCACCGACTTCAACTGTTAAACGGCTGCCAGTCATGTGCATTTGGTCATTCAAACTAACATAATGCTCAATGACTTGGGCTTTGCTATTTGCATCTAACGTTAAATGGTAGCGATACTGGCTAATATTCGTGGCCTGCTTATCGTTGCTACCCGTGGAGATATTCAGCAAATACAATGGTTTCTCTGCTATTTTATTTGCTGCAAGATAAACAACTAACGGTTGTACCGCCAAGCTTTCTGTTAAATGCAAGAAAATCTCACTATTTACAGGCGAAGGCAGCAAGTCTTGGTTATCAAGCAAAGACACTTGGAATGGCCCCATATCAATGGAGCTTAGTGCTGAACTATAACGCCCATCAATTAAAACAAGGCGATATGCGTCAATTGGCAGAGCCAATGCTTCACACTCTTTTGCTTCAATATCACTGTCGCTAAAACGGTACTGAGCCTCAAGTACCGTATTTAGTGGTGTATAGTGCCAATCTTCATGGCGGAACGCAGGTAAGCCAACTTGTTTTGCCATTTCCCAATGCGTTTTAGCATGTTGGGAGTTTACACCGTGTCGTTGCTCAAATAATTCAGAAAAACGTGACATTGCTTGCTCATTAAGCTTCGCAACTTCTGCACGTTTTTGTGCTCTTTCACTGTTGGTCAATAAGCCAGCCATAACCCTGCTCCTCCAGTTTTTTCGCTAAACTGAAATCACCTGATTTGATGATTTTCCCTTGATATAACACATGGACAAAGTCAGGTTTTACATAATCCAAAATACGCTGATAGTGGGTGACGATGATGAATGAACGCTCTGGCGAGCGTAATGAATTCACCCCGTTAGCCACAATTTTCAGTGCATCAATATCTAAACCGGAGTCAGTTTCATCGAGGATACACAATTGAGGTTCTAGAGCTGCCATCTGCAAGATATCATTGCGTTTTTTCTCACCACCGGAGAAACCTACGTTGACAGAACGAGCAAGTAAATCTTCTGGCATTTCTAATAATTTAATTTTATCTTCAATAAAATCTTGGAAATCGAAACGATCTAATGCTTCTTGCTGACGATATTCTCTGACCGCATTAACGGCTGTTTGCAAGAAAAATTGGTTACTGACCCCTGGAATTTCGACTGGGTATTGAAATGCGAGGAAAACACCTTCCCCTGCACGCTCTTCGGGATCTAATTCAAACAGGTCCTTACCTTTAAACGTCACTTCACCGCTATCAATTTCATACTCTTCGCGGCCAGCAAGTGTGGCTGATAATGTACTTTTACCTGAACCATTTGGCCCCATGATGGCATGAACTTCCCCTGGTTTTACTTCCAGAGATAACCCTTTTAAAATCTCATTACCTTCTACACTCACGTGTAAATCTTTAACACTTAACATATTTACATGCCTTTAGCGCTTTAGCGCAAATAAACTCGATTAGGATCAGCCAACGCTGTGCTCTAAGCTGATCGCCAGTAATTTTTGTGCTTCTACGGCAAATTCTAATGGAAGCTCCGAGAACACATCCTTACAGAAACCATTTACAATCATTGAAATTGCATCGTCTTCGCTGATACCACGTTGTAAACAGTAAAATAACTGGTCTTCCCCAATACGTGAGGTTGTTGCTTCATGTTCGAGCTGTGCCGTATTATTTTTCACTTCCACATATGGGAAAGTATGTGCACCACACTGTGTACCAATTAACATAGAGTCACATTGGGTAAAGTTACGAGCATTATGTGCACTTGGTAAAATTTTCACTAAACCGCGATAGCTGTTTTGGCTTTTACCCGCAGAAATACCTTTAGAAATGATCGTGGAACGGGTATTTTTCCCGATATGGATCATTTTCGTTCCGGTATCCGCTTGCTGATTGCCGTTTGTTAAGGCAACGGAGTAAAATTCACCGACTGAGTTGTCCCCTTTAAGGATGACGCTTGGGTATTTCCATGTGATGGCAGAGCCAGTTTCTGACTGTGTCCATGACATTTTTGAATTTTCACCTTCACACAATGCGCGTTTAGTCACAAAGTTCAGGATCCCACCCGCTTCGCTATCCCCACCAGAGAACCAGTTCTGGACAGTTGAATATTTAACTTCAGCATCTTTATGAATAATCACTTCAACAACCGCTGCATGGAGCTGATAGCTATCACGAACAGGTGCAGAACACCCTTCGATATAGCTGACATAACTACCTTCATCGGCAATTAAAATCGTACGCTCAAATTGGCCTGTTTTGGCTGCGTTGATCCTAAAATACGTTGATAGCTCCATTGGGCAGTGTACGCCTTTTGGTATATACACAAATGTGCCATCTGAAGCCACTGCCGCATTCAATGCAGCAAAAAAGTTATCATGGCTCGAAACGACTGACCCTAGATACTTCTGTACCAGTTCAGGGTACTCTTGAATAGCTTCGCTGAATGAGCAGAAAATCACCCCATGTTTCGCGAGGTCATCACGGTAAGTTGTTGATACCGAGACCGAATCAAAAATTGCGTCAACCGCAACGGCCTTCCCTTCACGGACAGGAACACCCAACTGGTTAAAGGCTTCTTCAACTTCAGCTGTTAAATAGTTATTGGTTTCAGCCACACCAGTGCCTTGTGTCGCACCAGTTTGCGAACCACAAGTATCATCGCATGAGCCACAAGATGGCGCAGAATAATAGCTGTAGTCCTGATAATCGAGATTTGGGTAATTCGCTTTCAGCCAATGAGGTTCTTCCATGCCTTTCCAGTGATTAAAGGCATCAAGACGGAATTGAAGCATCCACTCAGGCTCATTACGTTTTGCTGAAATGGCACGGATCACATCTTCGTTGATACCTTTCGCCATTTCATCAGTTGCGACTTCAGTAAAGAAGCCTTCTTTATAACGCTGGTCATCAAGCCAGCTTTGAACATCATCGCCAACTTCTACATTGCTCTGTGACATAATCTGACTTCACATGTTAAACGCCGAAGCTTTCACCACACCCACAGGCATGTTGGGCTTTCGGGTTATTAAATTTGAAAATTTGATTCAGCCCTTCTTGGACAAAATCAACGACTGTGCCATCAATAAATGGCATTGCTTCTTTTGGCACATAAAGGTGTGCGCCATCGAGTTCAAATAACAGGTGTTGGTCTGTTGGGTTTTCGATCATCTCAAACACATAACCGAAACCTGCGCAGCCAGACTGTTTTACGCCGAGTGAAAGCCCTTTTGTGTTTGGGTTTTGCACCATCAATTTTTTGATTTGTTTTGCAGCGCTTTGTGTCAGGTTAACTCCCTGCCAATTGTTTTCATCAAATGAAAATGTCTCTACACCGTCAGTCATATTGACCCCACATTTCTTATGGCTTTTCAGCCTGTTATCAAGAGATTAACTCTGCCTACCCTATGGTAATGATTAGCTAATTGACTTCAACCATTTGTTTTAAGAGGTTATAGCTATTTTAGCTCTTTTCTTGCTCACTACTAGATTAAAAAACAAACAACGCCCTAGAAAAACAAGTCTAACTCATTGATAAGCAATAAATAAATAGAGTTGTATTTTTTATTTAAATTTGTACTAAATAATACACTTAAATGACACAAATTAATAAAGGTGCATTTATTATACAACTTAATTAACTTGATAAAAATGAATTTATAGAAAGAACGGTCATAAAACCACATAAATACAAGGGTTTTATAGGGCATTTTAGCCTTTGATTAGCCAAAAAACCCTACAGTTAGAATGGTTATTATTCAAATAATACCGCAGTTGTCAGGCGAGAAGTACAACACAATTTGCCTTGTTCATTGAAAATTTCAATATTCCACACTTGCTGGCGACGTCCTAAATGAATCGGTTTACAAATACCTCTCACAACCCCTGAGCGAGCAGCACGAACATGATTGGCATTGATTTCCAACCCGACCACCTTTTGTTCCCCTTCCGAGCACATATAACCCGCAATTGAACCCAAAGATTCGGCTAACACAACAGAAGCGCCGCCATGCAATAACCCAAAAGGCTGTTTGGTACGATGATCAACAGGCATTATTCCCTCTAAATAATCATCTCCAATTGCCGTGATTTCAATACCGAGATGCCCTAACATGCAGGTTTTTGACATTTCATCGAGTTGCTGCAAATTAAATTGACGTTTCCAAATCATTAAACTATCTCCAACAGGGCTTGAATCGGATGTTTTATCGATACATTTTCCATTCGCTTAACTTGGCTACGGCAAGAATAACCTGAACTTAAACAGCGATCTTTAGGCAAAGAAGACATCGCGCCTTTCCACGATAAGTCATAAATACCTTTTGAATTTTGAAGATTGGCCACTTCGTGTCCATAAGTCCCTGCCATGCCACAACAGCCAACACTAACATTATTCAATGTTTGCCCAAAGCGAGCAAATAACGCAGCCCATTGGTTCGCACTATTAGGTAAAGCCGTTGATTCCGTACAATGACCGAAAAAATACCACGGTTGTGCCGAAGCCGTTTGCACATTGTGTGGTTCAGGCAATGTCATTAACCACTCATGTGCCAACATCACCGTAAATTGGCACTGCTCTTTGCCTAAAATTTCATGATATTCATCGCGGTAACAAAGTACCAGTGCAGGGTCAACACCGACCATTGGCAACTGTAACTTTGCCACTCGATTTAAAAAGTCCGCAGTCTTACGCGCTGTTTTCGCAAATTTCGCTAAAAAACCTTTGATGTGTTGTGCTTTTCCATTCGGTGAGAACGGTAACAATACAGGTTTAAGGCCTAATTTTTCGATTAAGCGGACAAAATCTGCCACTACTTTGGCATCGTAATAACTGGTAAAAGGGTCTTGAACCACCAGCACATACTTTTCACGCTGTGAACTCGTCATACTTTCAAGTTGCTCAAGCGTGACAGAAACCGCGGCATGTCCTGAAAGTTCTTGTTTCAACGTTGGTTGAGAAAACAACGGCAAATCTACCATGCCAATCGTGTGTTGACTCAATTTTTGCACCATCGGTTGACGTAAAAAGAAATTAAATACCCCCGGTACTTTGGAAAGTAATGGCGCACTCGCTTCAACGTTTGCAACAATATGGTCCCGAATAGGACGTAAATAGCGCCCATGGTACAGCGCTAAAAATTTCGCTCTAAATGAAGGGACATCAATTTTGATCGGGCATTGCGTTGAGCAGGCTTTACAGGCAAGGCACCCTGCCATTGATGCTTTCACTTCATGAGAGAAGTCATAATCGCCTTGCTTCGCACGCCAAGTATTACGTGTTTTCTCTATAAGACCACGCAATGATGGTTGGCTTTGTGTTATACCTTTTTCAAGGTGTTCTGGTGTAATGCCTTGTTCCGCTAGTAACCTTAACCATTCGCGAACAAGTGTCGCGCGGCCTTTCGGGGAATGGACTCGTTGACCACTCACCTTCATCGACGGGCACATCGGGCTTTTCACATCAAAATTAAAACACAGCCCATTGCCATTACACTCCATTGCACCACGGAATTCTTGGCGCATTTGGACTGGAATTTGCCGGTCATACGTTCCTCGCTTGATATCATCAACCTGCTTCATCGGTGCATCCAGCCCCGCAGGTGGACAAATTTTACCTGGATTCAAGCGGTTATCGGGGTCAAAAGCGGCTTTGATGTTACGCAGTTCAGCGTATAACACATCACCAAAAAATTCAGGGCTATATTGTGCACGGAAACCTTTCCCATGCTCCCCCCACAGTAGTCCACCGTATTTCGCGGTTAATGCCACAATTTCATCAGAAATTTGTTTCATCAATACTTCTTGTTGCGGATCACACATATCAAGTGCAGGACGAACATGTAAGACACCTGCATCTACATGGCCAAACATGCCATAATTCAAGTTATGACTGTCTAATAATGCACGAAATTCTACTATATAGTCAGCAAGATGCTCAGGAGGAACACAGGTATCCTCAACAAATGGGATTGGCTTCGCTGCGCCTTTACTATTCCCCAGCAACCCAACCGCTTTTTTACGCATATTATAAATACGCGTAATATCTTCAAGATCATGGCAAGTTTGATAGCCAATCACTCCGGCTTGATTATTCGCCATTAATTCGTCTAAGCGTTGGCACAAGCTTTCAGTCAATTGATTGATTTCATCTTCATCGTCACCACTAAATTCAACGATGTTTAACCCTAACATCTCTTTATTTGGCACATCCGTAATTAAGGCTTTGACGGAATGCCAAACGATGTCTTCTTTTGCCAAGTTAAGTACTTTTGAATCCACGGTTTCAACAGACAATGCTTTCGCTTCAACCATAAAAGGTGCATTACGCAATGCGGACTCAAAAGAGTCATATTTTACATTTACCAAGCGCCGTACTTTTGGCAAAGGTGTAATGTCCAGTGTCGCCTCGGTAATAAAAGCTAAAGACCCTTCAGACCCAGTCAAAATACGGGTAAGGTCAAATTCAGTTAATGCATCATTAAATACATGACGTAAATCATAACCAGTTAGGAAACGGTTTAACTTAGGAAATTTTTCTTCAATTAATGAACGTTGTTCTAAACAGCGTTCTAACACCATTTTATAAATGCGTCCCACCGTAGAATCTTCTGACGCAATCGTTTGGGCGAGTTCGATAGGCATAGCGCGTGTATCTAGGCATTCCCCACCTAACACCATGGCTTTGACGCCTAATACGTGATCAGACGTTTTTCCATAAACTAATGAGCCTTGGCCTGATGCGTCAGTGTTGATCATCCCACCTAATGTTGCTCGGTTACTAGTGGATAATTCAGGTGAAAAGAAATAACCGTAAGGTTTGAGGTATTGATTTAATTGGTCTTTGATAACCCCAGCCTCAACTTTAACCCACCCTTGCTCTGGATTTATTTCTAGAATGCGGTTCATATAACGGGACATATCCACAACAATCCCTTCGGTTAAGGATTGCCCATTGGTTCCCGTTCCCCCTCCCCGAGGTGTAAAGCTAAGCTCACGAAATTTTGCTTGCCCTGCAAGGCGAGTGATAATTTGTACGTCTGCACTCGAACGTGGAAACACAACCGCTTGAGGTAATAATTGGTAAATACTATTGTCTGTCGCCATGGATAAACGCTCAGCATAGCTGGTGCCGTTATCCCCAGTAAAACCCTGTTCTTGTAGCTCATGCAAGAACTCAATGACTAAATGACTAAGATGAGGAGCTTCTGATATACGCGGGATCATTATTAACGATGACTCTTGTTGTTTAGTGTTCGCATTACTCGTTATGTACTATCTTTATTTTAAGTTGCACAATAGTGTCTGAGGTCTATGATGAATTACCCTCACAGCCTGTAAAGACAGTACAGCCGCTGATGACATTGCCATCATGAACCATACCACAATATTGTTTTTTTTAACCGTGAAAAATAATTACGTTATTTTCACCTAAAAATTTGCCACACACGCAGAATTTTCATTTGTAAAGGATCAATCATTAATGGAAAAATCGCAAAAACGCTTGGATCTTCCCAAACTTATTTTCGGCCTATTATCCATCGTTTTAATGATAGCAGCCTGCTTTTGGGTACTTAATCCATTTATTCTTGGCTTTGTATGGGCTGGAATGATGGTCATTGCTACTTGGCCACTATTATTAAGACTAGAAGCTCGCTTATGGCACAAGCGCTGGCTAGCGGCATTAGTGATGGTTCTTCTTATATTACTGCTATTCGTTATCCCATTAGGTATTCTAATCGGCAGTATTATTGAAAATAGCACCCCACTCATTGATTTAGCCAAATCACCGTCAAGCCTAACATTACCTGATTTAGAATGGCTAAATACCATCCCAATGGTCGGTGAGAAAATTTACTATGCGTGGCATAGTTTAGTCGCTAGTGGTGGTAATGCTTTACTGGCTAAAATTCAACCCTACTTTGGCCAAGCTGCGGGGTGGTTTGCCACGCAGGCCATTAGCGCAGGAAGATTTATTTTTCACTTGATGCTAATGTTGCTATTTAGTGGCTTGCTCTACCTTAAAGGCGAATCTGTCATGGTTGGCATACGTCACTTTGCTGTTCGTCTCGCAGGGATCCGTGGGGATGCTGCCGTCGTATTAGCAGCACAATCTATTCGAGCTGTTGCCCTTGGTGTCGTCGTGACTGCGCTAATTCAGGCCATAGTCGGTGGAATTGGCCTCGCCCTGTCAGGTATCGGTTATGCGGCAATTTTGACTGTCTTATTGTTTATTTGCTGTGTGGCACAGTTGGGGCCTCTACTCATCATGGTGCCATCTGTCATTTGGCTGTTTTGGACGGGTGATACAACCTGGGGAATTATTCTTGCGATATGGGCCGCTGTTGTTGCTACCATGGATGGTGTTCTACGCCCATGGTTAATTAAAATGGGTGCAGACTTACCAATGGTTCTGATCCTTATTGGTGTTATTGGTGGGATCCTATCATTTGGTATGATTGGTTTGTTTATTGGTCCAGTTGTATTAGCAGTTTCATATAGCTTACTAAAAGCTTGGATGAACGAAGTCGCGGTTCCAAATGAAGACTTAACAGAAACTGAAAAGTTTCTAGAAGAAGAGTTTTTGATTAAAAAGTAGCATACCACTAATTAGTTGCAGGCATGTTCAAGCAATACATGCCTGCTAACTTAATAAATCCCGTTTCATTAATATTTAGAAACAATATTTAACATTCTAACGTTAGTATTTAGGCTAATTTATGTTAACATAAATCTATTGAATTAATTCTCTTTAAGTAACAATGATTAATATTAATATTGAGAGTGTTCTTAATGATTGTATAATATGAATAGTTTAACATTTGATTATTCAATCATATAGATCTACAAAGCTATGCCATCCCCTTTTAGGCGTGGTTTTATTAACTGAATTGCTGTGTGTAGTCTTTGCCTGTCAGCCCATGATAGGCTTTTTTTTTATCTTAATTTAATATGAATACTATTCATGTCCCAATCAGAATATCAGCTTATAATTATTGATTAACATCAATTTCTGACATTATTATCAGTAATCTTACTCCTTTAGCGTTATATAATTAATTAATCTTCGTTACACTTATTTAGGGTATACTATCCTTTTAAAACTTAATACTCACAATGAGAGTAATTATATTTTATTTACGCTTAGCTTATACCTAAAAAGTATTATGCGGACAGTTATCCAGAACTGTTTAATATTAATCTACTTATAATAGTATTTATCAATTTCTATAATAGGCAGTTTTAATCAAGTAAATGCAAAGGCTGAATGTAATTCACATTCAGCCTGATAATTAATAAACGAGATAACTATTGATTTTCAGCTATTGTTAGCCACGTTTGTACGACAGTATCAGGGTTTAAAGATAAGCTATCAATACCTTCATCGACCAGCCATTGGGCGAAGTCTTGATGGTCGGATGGCCCTTGACCACAAATACCTACATACTTATTTTGGCGTTTTGCAGCTTGTATTGCCATGGATAACATCGCTTTAACTGCATCGTTTCGTTCATCGAATAATTCAGAAACAACACCTGAATCCCTATCAAGGCCTAATGTTAACTGGGTCATATCATTCGAACCGATAGAGAAACCGTCAAAATGTTCGAGGAATTGGTCAGCCAGTAAAGCATTTGATGGTATTTCACACATCATAATGACTTTTAAGCCGTTTTCACCACGTTTTAAATCATGTTTCGCCAGTTCTGCTATCACTGACTCCGCTTGTGCAACTGTCCGCACAAATGGGATCATGACTTCAACATTCGTTAGACCCATAGTATTACGAACACGTTTAACCGCTTCACACTCTAATGCAAAACAGGCGCGGAAGCTGTCAGACACATAACGGCCAGCACCACGGAAACCTAGCATTGGGTTCTCTTCTTCAGGCTCATAAATATCCCCACCGACTAAGTTGGCATATTCATTTGACTTGAAGTCAGATAGACGAACAATAACGCGTTTTGGCCAAAAAGCCGCGGCTAGAGTCGAAATTCCTTCGGTTAATTTGCCAATATAGAACTCAATTGGGTCATCATAACCTGCCATCATTTGGCGAATTTCTGCTTGTAGCTCAGGAGATTGCTTATCAAACTCCAGCAGCGCTCTTGGGTGAACACCAATCATACGATTGATGATAAACTCAAGTCTCGCTAAACCCACGCCTTCATTAGGTAAGCAAGCAAAATCAAATGCACGGTCAGGGTTGCCGACGTTCATCATGATTTTGACATCTAGATTTGGCATATCACTCACTTCAGAGCTGTGAATTTCAAACGCCAGTTTTCCTTCATACACAAAGCCCGTATCACCTTCCGAACAAGAAACGGTCACCTCTTGGCCTTCGTGCAAACGGTCAGTTGCATCACCACATCCTACAACAGCTGGAATACCTAATTCGCGAGCAATAATTGCGGCATGGCAGGTACGTCCACCACGATTTGTGACAATCGCAGCGGCTTTTTTCATGATAGGTTCCCAATCAGGGTCAGTCATATCGGTAACGAGTACATCACCGGCCTGAATTCTATCCATCTCACTCAAGTTATGAATGACTTTAACAACCCCAGAACCAATACGATGACCAATTGCACGTCCTTCAACTAAAACTTGTCCTTGTTGTTTTAATTGATAACGCTCCATCACTTGTTGATTAGAGCGAACGGTTTCTGGCCTTGCTTGGACAATATACAAACGCCCATTATGACCATCTTTTGCCCACTCAATATCCATTGGGCGACCGTAGTGCTTTTCAATCTGTATAGCTTGGCGTGCAAGCTCTTCCACTTCGAGATCAGTTAAAGAGAAACGATTGCGTAGCGCTTCTGGCACATCTTCGATTTGTACTTGTTTACCGTGCTCTTTACTGTTGGCATACACCATTTGTAATTTTTTAGAGCCCAGTGTACGACGCACAATCGCGGGACGGTTATTGGTTAGTGTTGGCTTATGAACATAAAATTCATCTGGGTTCACAGCGCCTTGCACCACCATCTCACCTAAACCATACGCAGAGGTGATAAATACGACTTGGTCGAAACCCGATTCAGTATCAATCGTAAACATAACACCCGATGAGGCTAAATCTGAACGTACCATACGTTGAACGCCCGCGGACAACGCTACACCGCGGTGGTCATAACCTTGGTGAACACGATATGAAATCGCACGGTCATTAAACAGTGAAGCAAAAACGTGTTTGATCGCAACTAATACTGCGTCTATCCCTTGAACGTTAAGGAATGTTTCCTGTTGCCCTGCAAACGAAGCGTCAGGCATATCCTCAGCGGTTGCCGATGAACGGACAGCAAATGAGGCTTCCGCTTCACCTTCTGACAATTGCGCGAATGCATCACGAATATCTTGTTCCAACTCCTTCGTCAGTGGGGTATCAATCACCCATTGACGGATCTGAGCACCTGCTACAGCCAGTTGGTTCACATCATCAATATCCGTTTCATCTAGCAGGTTATAAATGCGCTGATTTACACCGCTCTGCTCCAGAAAATCATTAAACGCCTGTGCGGTTGTCGCGAAACCGTTAGGTACGGATACTCCCAGATCAGATAAGTTAGTGATCATTTCACCGAGAGAAGCATTTTTGCCTCCTACACGGTCAACATCATTCATCCCTAATTGGTTATACCAAAGTACATTACACGGAGTGAGGCCATTTGTGGACATTGAAAGCGATCCTTTTATAGCAATTTAGTGACAGAGTACAAATCGTAAAAAATCTCGTTGGCGAAAATTCGCCTCGTGAAATAGACTAGCACAGACGATAAGAGAAGATGGACTGGTGAATCGTTCCATCACTGAAGAAAACTTTTTTGTTCTAAAAATCGTTCAAAAAATGGCTATAGTTCCCCCTACAAACTAATTTTTAAACTTTAAACAAAGATAATATCTCCCAATATCCAGTGATAAATACAATAAGAGACGAATAATGATGACCGAATTAGGAACAATGAATAATATGGCAAGCCAAGTTCAACGCACTGTTTTTTTTATTTCTGATGGGACAGCAATCACCGCTGAAACTTTGGGACACGCCGTACTTTCTCAATTTCCTCTGTCATTTATTTCTTATACTCTGCCGTTTGTGACAAGCGAAGCCCGCGCCCAGGAAATTAAACAAAAAATTGATATTATTTTCCAAGAAACCCAGTTGCGCCCTTTAGTGTTCTATTCGATTATCTCCCCTGAAGTAAAGCAAATCATCACCCAAAGTGCCGGATTTTGCCAAGATATCGTCCAAAGTTTAGTCGCCCCAATTCAAAAGGAAGTTGGCCTAGAACCCGAGCCGAAACTCAATCGAACTCATGGTTTGTCTATGCAGAATATGAATCAATATGATGCACGTATAGCTGCCATTGAATACACTCTAGCTCATGACGATGGGATTTCTTTACGTAATTTAGACCAAGCCCAAGTGATACTTATTGGTGTTTCACGTTGTGGTAAAACGCCAACAAGTCTCTATTTAGCGATGCAATTTGGTATCCAAGCCGCAAACTACCCATTCACGGCTGATGATATGGATAACTTACAGTTACCTGTAGCGTTGCGCCCATATACTCATAAGTTATTCGGTTTAACTATCAGCCCTGAACGGTTAGCGGCCATTCGTGAAGAGCGCCGTGAAAATAGCCGTTATGCATCCATCAGGCAATGTCGTATTGAGATAGCGGAAGTGGAAGCTTTATTTAGACAAAATAAAATCAATTACTTAAATACAACGAACTATTCTGTTGAAGAGATTTCTGCAAAAGTGATTGATACCATGGGCTTACAAAGACGAATATTTTAATCAATACTAATAAAAAAAATATTCATTCCTGCTAAGTTGGAGGTTGAAATTAAGCCACATTCGTTTATTGTGATCTTAATCACTTATAGGGCATATGCCTATTAAAGTTTTTTGAGAAAGAAAATGCACAAAACTGATGAATTACGTACTGCGAGAGTGGATAGCTTAATTACCCCACAAACTCTCGCTGATGAATTTCCTATTTCCCAAAAAGTTGCTGACAACGTGACAACGTCACGTAAACGAATTGAACAGATTCTATCTGGTGAAGACCCTCGTCTACTTGTCATTGTCGGCCCTTGTTCGATTCATGACATCGATGCCGCTATTGAATACGCGAAAAAATTAAATGTATTAAGAGAACGTCATCAAGACCGTTTAGAAATTGTCATGCGAACTTACTTTGAGAAACCGCGTACTGTCGTTGGCTGGAAGGGGTTAATTTCAGACCCTAACCTCGACAATTCTTGCCAAGTCAATACAGGCATCCGCTTAGCACGCAAGTTACTGATTGAAGTTAACCAATTAGGGCTAGCTACAGCAACCGAATTTCTTGATATGGTTACTGGACAATATATTGCAGACCTCATTAGTTGGGGAGCTATTGGAGCCCGTACAACAGAGAGCCAAATCCATCGTGAAATGGCATCCGCACTGTCTTGCCCTGTTGGTTTCAAAAATGGGACTGACGGTAATATAAATATTGCTATTGATGCGATAAGAGCGGCAAAAGCACAGCATATGTTTTTATCACCGGATAAAAACGGGCAAATGACGATTTACCAAACCAGTGGTAACCCGCATGGGCATATAATTATGCGTGGCGGTAAACAGCCTAATTACACTGCCGGTGACTTAGCCGCAGCTTGCGACAAACTACGTAAATTTGAATTACCAGAGCATTTAGTGGTCGATTTCAGCCATGGTAATTGTCAAAAAATTCATCGTCGCCAACTCGAAGTTGCACGAGATATTGCGGAGCAAATAAAAGATGGCTCGACCGCTATCAGTGGAGTGATGGCAGAAAGCTTCTTAGTTGAAGGCACACAAAAAGTGGTTTCTGACCAACCGTTAGTTTATGGCCAATCTATTACCGACCCATGTCTTGGTTGGGAAGATACCGAACAACTTATTGAAATTCTTGCTCAAGCTGTTGAGTCACGCTTCAAATAAGCTTAATAACGCCAATCTATTTCTTACAATAAGCCTTTTAGTGAAGTAAAAACTAAAGGGCTTTTATATTTTATAATAAATATAATTATCATTTAAATATAACCAAAACGATATAATAATTTAATCATTTAAACAAAAACAGCATTTTAATCTAAAAAATTCTTGACCCACCTCTCACTAACGATAATAATTCTCACTACGAACTAATTTATCCGTCAGGTAACCCGTAGCCTAGCCCTTGCTATTCGCTGCAACATTACAGAGCCAACTAGTTCAAATAAACAAATACGCTGTACAAATACTCATTGCATGCCACCCAGATAACTTATCCAGGCAGCCAGCAAATTCTGAAACCAAAGGAAAGGATTTCCTATGCTGTTTAAATCGATGCCTGCATCACTCCATCAAAATCATAGAATATCACTCTCAGCTCTTACTGCTACTGTCGTAATGACCGGGTTTAGCCACACAGTCTTGGCTGAAAATTCATCGACTCCAAAAGCAATGTCAAAAACGGATACCCGCGACATTATTCACGTTTCTACCTCACCTCTTAGTTTAGAGAATATCGCTGTAGCAGAACAAGTCGATGTAATTGATGCAAAAGCACCTGAATATCAATCTGCAACATCCGCCTTAGATTTACTAAAAGGCCAAGCTGGGGTATTTGTTTCTGGTTCCAATAGCACTTATGGCCAGGGCATTCAAATGCGAGGTTATGATTCACGAGGTGTTAAAGTCACTGTTGATAATATCACCCAAGACTTTTATTCCGGCTTATATGAAGCCACATTTATTGACCCCACCTTAATAAAAAAAGTCTACGTCCATAAAGGCGCATCATCTGTACATCATGGCGGCGGTGCATTAGCTGGAGTTGTCTCATTCAAAACAATAAATGCAGCTGACATATTAAAGCCAGGGCAAAAACTCGGTGGCCAGGTATTCAGCGGTATTAACCGTAATGACCACGGTTACTATGCAGGTGCAACGCTGTTGGGCAGAACTGAATCAACGGATACCCTATTCAGCTATAGTCAACGTAAAAAGTACCTACTCGGCTCACCCGAATTTGAAGAAGTTGATAATACTGAACAGCTAAGCAACTGGATGCTCAAAAGTAGTTGGCTTGCCCACCCTTCATATAACTTGACGTTACAATTAAAAGAATACCGCAACAACAGTTTAGGGGTAAAACAACCCGCTAAACCTTCAGAAAAAAATAGATATCCAAATACACCGCATGAAAGGCAAAGCCATCAGCGAGATATTGCCATTAGCCAATTTTTTACACCCAAAAATGAGATAAATTGGCAAGCTCAGTGGGATGTTTATTATACAGATTTATATTTAGATCAAACTGATACAATTAAGGTCAAGAGCAAACCAAAAGAGTATGGCTCTGAAGCGCGAAATCAATATACCTATGGGACTAAATTTACTAATAGCTTCACGTTACCTATGTATAACTGGGTAAATCATCATATTCAAAGTGGTTTCGAATATTATCAGCAAAAGCAAACGTCGAATCAGTATGCAATAAGTTATCCACCGGCAGAACTCGACAACATGTCAGGCTGGTTGGTCAATGACATGACATTGCATCAATTACCGTTAACTTTATCAATTGGAACGCGCTTTACACAATACCGTGCATCGAGGGATAATTTCCCTGAAAGTAAACATACCAACTTGTCATCCCGTATGGCTGTTAGTATTACTCCAACCCATTGGCTCAATCTTTTTTCATCATACGCTGAAGCATACCGTACCCCACGTATGTCCGAGCTTTATAACAATTCAAACCATTTCACTATACCCTTTTTTGGCACTTCCTCGAACTTTCGCCCATCGCCTGATTTACTTCCAGAAACGAATAAAACCCTCGAAACAGGCGTAAAATTCAGTTTTGATGGGGTACTTATTGATAATAGCGACCTTCAATTTGGTTCAACCTACTTTAAGACCAAATCTAAAAACCATATTGCCCTTGAAGGCCTCTATACGCCAAGGTATGGCCAATGGTTCCCCGATGAACTTTATTATATCAATATCCCCAGCGCATCCATTTATGGCATCGATAACTTTATAAGCTACAGAACACCGTGGTTTGAATTAAATATCAATCACAATAAAACCACAGGTAGAGAAGACGGCTCTCATTATTCTCTTTCGTCTATACGCCCTGAAACACTAACGACTCGATTCAATGTACCGGTTGCTAGTACTGGCTTTACTCTAGGTTGGATAGGGGAATTCTCTGCAAGAACGCAACTTCAAGGTAATGATAAATATAAAAAGTGGCATCACAAATCAGGCCAAGGTTTAGATCGTTATCATAAAGAAGTCATTCAGCATGCTGGCTATAGCATTCATGATTTTTATGTGAATTACCAAGCAGATCAGTTCATTAAAGGATTAAGTTCAACTCTCACAATGAAAAATGCATTTGATAAGCCGTATGTTTCTTCAATGGGAGTTCCTCAAGAAGGCCGAAACTTTTATATCAACATGAATTACAACTGGTAGTTAAGTAGTAAAAAAACATGTTATCAACTGATTTTATTCATTTTATCAACAGTATAAAAATAAATCAGTTGATAACGCTTCACTGTGTCTTGTCATTTCATTAAGGAAAAAAGGAAAAATTTGTGAATTCAAACCTCTATCATGATTACCTACAAGCTAAAAAAACGTACACTCATAAGCACTCCCAAGAAATAGCGGCCTTACTTGGCGTATCTGAAGCCCAGTTAATTCATTGTCGTGTCGGTAAAGATAATGTTCAACGATTGGTCAGCAAACCCGTTGATATCTTGCAAGGTTTAACCACGATAGGGAAAGCTATAGGGATCACTCGCAATCAGTATGCTGTTAGTATTCAAACGGGCGCATATAATAACCCGAAATTTAGCAGCCATGGTGGGCTATTTCTAAACCCTAAAGCATTAGACTTACGTATGTTCTTTGCGCAGTGGAGTTCAATTTTTGCACTCACTGAAGAAACGCCAGAGGGAACTCGCCACAGTATTCAATTTTTCGATAAATATGGTGATTCTTTACACAAAGTCTTTTCCACCGACAACACGGATATCGCTGCTTGGCAAGCCATAATAGAACGCTACAACACATCAGAAAATCCGCCTATCGAACCTAAAACAATTCCGCCATTTTCAGAACAGAAAATCAGCGAAGAACTCGCCTCTCAATTAGAACAACAATGGCGTGAGATGACAAATGTTCATCAGTTTTTTGGCATATTAAAGAAACACAATTTAAGTCGTCAGCAAGTTTTTCGTGTAGTTAGCAAAGAATTAGCATGGCAAGTACCTTCAACGGCCTTATCTGATCTGCTTTCCCTTGCATACCAAGCACAAAATGAAGTGATGCTCTTTGTAGGAAACCGTGGATGCGTGCAAATATTTACAGGAAAAATAAATGAACTATCATCACTCTCTGTTGAAAGCTCTCAAACTGATTGGTTAAATATTTCAAGTACAAACTTTAAACTTCATCTCATTGAAAGCGGCATTTCTGAGTGCTGGGTCACACGTAAGCCAACTAAAGATGGCTTTGTAACAAGCCTTGAGGTCTTTGATACCCAAGGTAACCAAATTATTCAAATGTATGGCCAGCGCATAGAAGGCACACCAGAACAAATAGAATGGAGCAAACAAATTCTTTCTATATCACGTATTTGATAAAAGAATAATAAAAAGATAAACGGGCTTCTAATGGTAATTTTCTGGATCCTTTCCTATCAGAGATAGTGGATTAAGCTAGAGATGAAATTTGCCATAGAACCCTTTACCTGATTTATTCATAGCAACAACATAAACCGCTTTTGCGGTATAGAAATAACATAATTGTCTACTACTCACATATACTCTAAATAATTCGAGTTGCAGCTAGGCGACAAGTGAAGAGAGACCGATGAGCATACATGAGTATGTGATCCGGCGAGCTGAGCGAGGTCAACAACGCTGCAACTTGAAATATGACGAGTATAGTACATCATACTTACCGTATTCTATTGATTATTACTCCCCGAAATACAATTATGGTCTTCTCCCACCAAAACAATTACCTCGGAATTTCCTGTTTATTGTTATAGAAAAATGATTATAAATGAAACAATAATTTTTCAATTATTTACTTGGTTAATAATTTCGAATGGCTTAATCAATTTTCTTGAACGTAATAAGACGTCTGTCTTGTCATCACCTAAACAAAACACCAAAAGAATATAATCACTTGAATTAAAACAATTTTAAACATACAATGATGAATGTTTAAAATGTTAATTTTTTCAACATCTATTGTACTGATAGTTATTCTCATTAAAAAACCGCACGTTTAGCCTATCGATATATCGGAAAAACAGGAAGAATAGACCCTAATTTCGTGAGTTATTATTAGTTATTAATGAACAATAGCCTACTTGAGTAGGAGGTAAATATGTCAGAAAGTGTAGTCAACGATATTGTTAAATGGCTTGAAAGCCAGTTGCAGCGCAATGAAGGCATCAAAATCGACACAATTGCCGATAAAAGCGGTTATTCAAAATGGCATTTACAGCGTGTTTTCAAAGAAATGAAAGGTTGCACGCTTGGCGAATACGTCCGTAAACGTCGTTTATTAGAAGCGGCCAAATCATTACGTGAAGGCAACTTACCTATTCTTGATATCGCATTGCAATATGGCTTCAGTTCACAGGCAACATTTACCCGTATCTTTAAAAAGCACTTTGATACAACGCCTGCAAAATTTCGCCAATCGGGTGAATTACCTGAATGCAAAAACTTTATGACTTGTAGCTGTCATAACTGATTATTTTAGAACGTCCCTTCCTATTAGTTATTTGCAATTTTGTAGTCTATGTCTGAGCCGATTATATCGGCTCAAGGTTGTTGACAAAGCGAGATAAAAGTGTGATTTTTCCCGCTTTGTGTTATCAGTCGAAAATCAACAAATTGATTTTCCTCTTTTATTTTCAATAACCTATTAGACTGCCGCTAAACATAAATGTTTGTCGCCAGTCTGAGCCGATTATATCGGCTCTTTTTTTAACTTAACTCATGGACTAGCCAGTTTTCCAAATCAGCTAACTGCTCCTGCAATTGTGGCCATTTAACGGCCATCTCTTTGCTCAAAGAGCGTATCGTTTCTGTTTGATAGGCTTTACCCGATAATTGCTCACTTAACCACTCCAAAGGGGATGGGTCTAAGCTATCTGTAAAAAACTGGCAGCGATTTATCACACCTTTTTCGATATCAAAATGAAACTCAATTCCTCCCCAAGGAAAACGGGTATCAGAATAGTGAGAGAAAGCGGGTGCTTGTCCAAAATTCCACTCCCAACTACTTTGTTTAGCGAAGGTTTCTGCAAAATTTGGCAAGTCAGGTAATTTTTCAGGGGAGATATACTCTGCTTCGACCGTTTCACCGAAGTAATTAAAAAAACTCTTAATGATTCCTTCGCAAACAATTTCATGAGAGATATGGGGGACAAGCTCAGATAAATTAGCCACTCGAGAACGTACAGATGTGATCCCTTTTGCCTGTAATTTTTTAGGATCTGGATTCAGGTAATTTGCTAAGCGACCTAAATCTGCGTTAATCAGTAAGGTTCCATGGTGAAAACCTCTATCTTTCGTTTCTCGGTATGCAGAACCCGAAATTTTTCGTGGGCCACTTTCAGTATCTAAGACTAAATCATTACGACCTGATATTTCTGCGTTAATACCGACAAGTGCTAGCCCATCAACAATAATTTGTGTAGAAACCGTTTTGTCATACTCCGGCTTTCCTGCCATAAACGTAAAACACGTGTTACCTAAATCATGAAAAACAGCGCCACCGCCACTGCTACGCCGGGCTAAACGGACATTATCTTCTTCCATTTTTCGAGTATTACACTCTTTCCACGGATTCTGCGCACGCCCTATAACTACCGTGTCAGCATTTCGCCAGAGAAACATAACACGTTGGTCAGTTGGCATTTGTCGGAAAATAGTTTCTTCAACCGCAAGGTTAAACCAAGGGTCGTAGGATCCAGAGATGAGTAAACGTACTGTTGACATTAAGTTATCCTTAAAACAAAACTTGCTCTTAAGATAACATAATCACTGAATAAAATAGTGAATTTAGATGCGCCTTGCCTGCCAAAACACTTTTCGCCAATAAACGTTATCCATTGATGAGCGGATCACCCCTTTACTCGTTGACGCATGAATGAATGTATTATCGGTATCGTAAATACCCACATGTAGCCCATTCTCTCCTGAGCCCGTCCTAAAGAAGACTAAATCCCCTGGCATCAAATCAGATTTATCAATACGTGTGCCTAATTGAGTTTGATCCACCGTTGTGCGAGGTAGTTGAATGGCGAAGCGATCATTAAATGTGCGATAGACAAAGCCGGAACAATCGACACCGTTTTGATTCATTCCACCATAATGATAAGGCGTGCCATACCACTGCTCTAGCTGGTCTTTTAATTGTGCTATCGTCATGATTGGATCTGATAACTGTGTTTTTAACGGTGGTGGTGGCGTTCTTTTAACAGGCGTTGATGCACAACCAATTAAAACTAAACACAGTAATAGTGGTAGGTGTTGTATTTTAATAACCATAAAGCACCTTATTTATCTATCTCATTACGATAACTTGCTTATATTATAGTGCGTGATGACGATAATATAAGCAACTAAGAAATTATTCTGTTCTATCACTTGATGATTTATTGGGCCGGCTAATTAGCCATACCCCTAATAAAATAAAGCCAATACCAGTGGCCTTTAACCCTGTAGCGGGTTCATTAAACCAAGGTAAGAAAACTGCTAATAAATAAACAAAAACATAGCTTAGGCTAATAAGCGGGTAAGCTTTATTCAATGCTATGTATTTTAATGCTAATAGCCAACATAACATCGATAACGCATAACAAACTAACCCTAAAAAAATAATTCCTAAACTAGCAATATTAGCGAGTAACCAATCAAATTGTAGCCAATGCCAGCCAAGTGTGAATGAGGGTAGTTCAACTACCCCTGCTTTTAAGCTCAGTTGAGCGACTGTGACTAATAACGCACTGCCAATCACCCATAAATACCCCTTATTCATACGCTGATACTCATTAGCAAAATACCAAACATAATGGCCACAACCCCCAACCAGTGGTTAAGCCCTGTTTGCTCTTTATACACAAACTGGCCAATTAGTGTAATTAATACAAAATTAATACTTAGCATTGGATAAGCAATACTCAACGGCATGGTTTCCAATAATTTCAGCCAAAACAACATGCCAAGTCCTAGCATGAAAACTGCCAGCACCAGCCACCGAAGGGCTGATGCTGTTTTATTGGTTTTATTACTCTGCCAATTGACGACGGCTTGCTTTTGAGCCACTTGCCCAACACAGGTCAAAACGCTAACCAGCAATAACAGCAATAGTTGTGCAATCATTGTTGATGGTATACCACAATCGCCATACGTGAATTTTTAATGACTTCATCTGGTTTAGGAATGTCCGGTAACCCTTCTTTACGGCCTAATAAAAAGACAACGGTTACCTGCCCTTCTTTGCGTGCTTTTTCTAACCACTGTGCAAATTGATCTGGTTTAATTAAGCGATGTTGGCTATCTGGGTATTCCAAACCATACCTTAGCTCTCCACTGCTATTGTATAAATAGATATTGGAATTTTGCGTTTCCCACGCAAGGCCTGCTGCGACCCCAACATTACTCGCCATCAAATATTTGCTATTCATCAGTAGATCATGATTTTGATGAATAAAGTTTTGAGGCAGTTTAGAATCAATGGTGTTGTTCGGTAGAGCACTACCAATACACAAGCTTACAGCTAAAGAACATGATGCTGCCCATAGCCAATACTTTGCATTTAATACTGTACATAGGTAACCAATAATCGCCCAGATAGAAAATGCCACAACCCCCAATACCATTTTTGACCATTCATCAGGTTCGTACAGTGGCTTTTTGATCACCGTGCTCACGACAATTACCGCTATAACAGCTGCAATTCCTAATACAACATTAATGATCCCATTGGCTTTCAATGCGTTCATTTTACCATTACGAACGCAGTCAACCCCATACTTCGCCATAAGCAATGCCAGTGGTGCCATAAACGGCAACATATACGTGGGTAATTTACCACGGGAAATACTGAAAAAGATGACTGGGACAACAAACCAGCACAGCAAGAAAAACATATCAGGGCTAGATTTCCGTTCTTTCCAGCCTTTCATGATCGCACCCGGTAGCAAGCCTGCCCATGGGATCGCACCAAGAATAATAATTGGAATATAATACCAAAACGGTGCTATATGCTGAGCGTCATCTGCCGTGAAACGCTTAATGTGCTCAATCCAAAAGAAATAATGCCAATAATCAGGCTCTTGTTTTGCAACTGCTAAGGCCCATGGCAAGCTGATAATAACCGCAGAAATGATTGCGAGAGGCCCATACTTAAGTAACTCAAGGAACCGCTTTTGGTAGATTGTGACAGGAAGCATGACAATCACTGGAATAGCGAGGGCTAAGAAGCCTTTAGTCATAAATGCCATGCCACATGCTAGCCCAAGGCAAAGCCATGCCGCTAATTTAGATTTGACTTCCCTCGACTTCATTGCCCATAAGCAACAAAACATACTTGCTGCTATCCATAAGGACAACATTGGGTCGAGCACACTGTAGGTCCCGATGGAGAATACTAAGAACATCGAGATATAAATGAGGCTTGCAACATAAGCAACGTGGTTATTACGCCACATCATTTTTGCCATACGATAGACAAGTAATGCACTAAGAAGAATACAAAAAACCGAACCAAAACGAACAGCAAAGTTAGTTTCACCAAAGATCATTTGGCTAATATTGTTTATCCAGTAACCTGCTACTGGCTTTTCAAAATAACGCACATCCAGCATGTAAGGAACAACCCAATCTCCACGCTGTAACATTTCACGGCTAATTTCTGCATATCGTGTTTCATCTGGTTGCCAAAGTAAACGGCTATCTAACGGCAACAAATAGGTTAAGATAAAAAAAAGAGCCAGCAGAGAGGCTCCTACTTTGCTCGCTCGGTTATTCAACATAGGTTGCTTATTCCTCTTCTTGGCAGCCTAACCAGCCTTCACGTCCGGGGAATGGTGCCCTCACCACACGCCCTTTTGGCAATGAATTCAAATCATCTGGCAGTAATTCACTTAATGTACAGAATTGGATTTCTTCTTGAGTAATTCGTTCCAATAATTGTGAAAATTGTTCCGATTTGGACATTCCTTCCACTTCTGTGTGGATAGTATAAACTGGAACGCCTTGATCTTCTTTAATTGCTTGAAGAATAAAATCATTAAATGCGTCATCACTCACGACTGTTCCTACAACTTCATCGTAAGTCGGCAGTGTGACAGGGATTTGAACTGTCCCAAGTGAGTCATCGGCTAAAATTGGCCTAAATGGATATTTACCACGACAATCACTATTGTAGTCAAAGTTAAACATTTGTTTAACTTCTAACACTCGCTCATCACCTCGCCAACCAGCAACGGCCGAACAAGTCACACGATGCCCAATGGCTTGCTCTAACGCATCAACACCTAACTTAACTTGCTCAGTCAGCTGTGATTTGCTCCATTTGGCAACTTTAGCCTGCCAACCTTGATGATCCCATGCATGTAAGCCAACTTCATGGCCAGCATCCAAAGTTTGTTTCATCAAGTAGCCTAAATCCTTAGCAATTTTTTTACCCGGCCATGCTGTGCCCGCTAATAAGATATCTAACCCATAAAGGGATGCTGCGTTCGACCTAAGCATTTTCCACAGAAATTTAGGACGCAAAAGGCGCCATAAATGGCGCCCCATATTATCGGGTCCTACACTGAAGAAAAAGCTGGCCTGAATATTATGCTCTTTGAGCACTTTGAGTAACTGTGGAACCCCTTTTAAAGTACCTTGGTAGGTGTCCACATCAATTCTCAAGCCAACTTTTTTCATTAGTCTTTATTACCTAACTCTTCAACTGCACCTTGTAAGAAGAAATCTAATGTTTCTTCAATGGTATCTTTCATATCGATAGTTGGAACCCAATCAAGTAAACGACGTGCATTTTCAACACTTGGTTTACGGTGTTCAACATCTTGATACCCTTGGCCATAATAGCTGCTGCTTTCGATTTCACGGAAGCCCGCAAATGGAGGGAATTTTCCACGTTGTGGGTGTTTTTCGAAGCTTTCCAACAACATTTCTGCTAATTCACGAATACTCGCTTCATTTGTTGGATTACCGATATTGATGATCTGGCCATCACATTTACCATCTTTATTTTCGATGATACGGAACAATGCTTCGATGCCGTCTTTAATATCTGTAAAACAACGTTTTTGTGCGCCGCCGTCAACCAGTTTAATTGGCGAGCCTTCAACTAAGTTTAGAATTAACTGAGTAATAGCACGTGAGCTACCAATACGTGCAGAATTCAAGCTATCTAAGCGAGGTCCCATCCAGTTGAATGGACGGAATAAGGTGAATTTCAAACCTTCTTTCGCACCGTATGCCCAAATCACTCGGTCAAGTAATTGTTTAGAAACTGAGTAAATCCAACGTTGTTTATTGATTGGACCAACAATTAAACGTGACTCATCTTCATCAAACTCTTTATCATCACACATACCATAAACTTCAGATGTCGATGGGAAGATGATACGTTTGTTATATTTCACGCAGTAACGTACAACTTTCAAGTTTTCTTCAAAGTCTAATTCGAAAACGCGTAGTGGGTTACGGGTATATTCAATTGGCGTCGCAATCGCAACCAGAGGGAGAATAACATCACATTTTTTGATGTGGTATTCAATCCATTCTGTATGGATGCTAACGTCACCTTCAATAAAGTGGAAACGTGGGTTACCAATGAAACGCTCAATTGCAGAAGAGCCGATATCCATACCATAGATATCGTAGTTACCATCTTTTAACAGGCGTTCTGTTAAATGGTTACCAATAAAGCCATTCACACCTAAAATAAGAACACGTGTGCGACGCTTAACTTGTGCTGTTGGTTTCGCACCAACGCGGACATCAGTCACAATCCCCATTTCGTTAGCAAGGCGGTTACCTTGCATATATAAACCGGTCTCACTTTGACCGCTAACAACTTCGATAGCACCTTGGCCACAAGCGATACGCAGTGGGTCACTCGAAAGTACCGTACCTGCCGGTTTACCTTGGTTGTCATCTAAAACGCGTGCGCGCCAAATAACCATTTTACGTGCACCTAAATAAGTGAACGCACCTGGATAAGGTTCAGTCACTGCACGAATCAAGCAGTTAACTTCTTTTGCGCTGTTGTTCCAGTTAATCAAGCCATCTTCAGCGGTACGACGACCAAAGTACGTTGCTTGGCTTTCATCTTGTGCAACGGCTTTGTAACTACCTGCTTCGATTAATGGCAGTGTTTTATCCAATAAAACTTCCGCTGCTTCACGGACTTTCGCATGTAAAGTCAGGCTAGTGTCTGTATCGGTAATAACCACTTTTTCTTGAGCAATGATATCGCCAGCATCTGCCTTAGCGACCATTTTATGTAAGGTTACACCTGTTTCGCTTTCACCTTTTAATAATGCCCAATTAATAGGTGCACGGCCGCGATATTTAGGTAGCAATGAGCCATGTAGATTAAACGCACCTTTAGGCGCGATAGCTAACAGCTCTTCACTTAACATATCACGATAGTAGAAAGAGAAAATGACATCGGGTTTCATTTCGCGAATACGTTCAATCCACAATGGGTGATTAACGTTTTCAGGCGCAAAAACAGGAAGTTCCATGTCAGCACTTAAACGCGCAACTGAGGAGTAAAAGTGGTTTTCATTTGGGTCATCAGTGTGTGTAAACACTGCTTGGATATCAAAACCTGCTTTTTCAAGCGCTTTTAGCCCTACGCAGCCAATATCATGATAGGCAAAAACAATAGCTTTCATTAGTCTTCTTCCTGATTTTTGTCGGATTTCGCATCTGCTCCAACGACTTTTTGAATAAAATAACGAGGTCTCGCGCGCACATCATTGTAGATCCTACCGATGTATTCGCCCAGTAGCCCCATGGCAACAAATTGCGCACCAATAAACATAAAGAGTACTGCAAACAGAGTGAATACGCCATCTGCAGCCCACTCTGCGCCAAAAATTAAACGCAATGCAATTAACAATACCGCTAATAAAAAACCGCCAATCGCGATAACACTTCCGACAACACTCAATAAACGCAGTGGTGCCGTAGTTAGGCAAGTTAATAAGTCATACATTAAATTAATCAGCTTCATAAAGCTGTATTTAGAATCACCAAACTCACGTTCTGCATGCGCTACATCAATTTCAATAGTTCTACGTGCAAATGTATTTGCTAAAATAGGAATAAATGTACTTCTTTCATGGCACTGCAACATCGCTTGAATGATATGACGACGGTATGCACGAAGCATACAACCGTAATCGCCCATTGAACGCCCAGTTGCTTTCGTGATCATCGCATTAATCATTTTAGAGGCTGTTTTGCGAAACCAAGAGTCTTGGCGATTCGCACGGCGCGTACCAACTACATCATAACCTTGCATTGCAGTTTGGACTAAACGTGGGATTTCCTCTGGTGGATTTTGTAAGTCTGCATCCAAAGTAATCACTAAGTCGCCATCAGCTTGGTTAAAGCCCGCCATAATAGCAGAATGTTGACCGTAATTGCGGTTTAAAATAATTGCAATGACGTGGTTGTCAGGATTTTCCGCTGCTTCTGTAAGCATTTGTGCTGAACGATCGCTACTACCATCATCAACTAGAATTAATTCATAGGATTGAGTTAATTGTTTACATGACTTAATAGTACGTTCCAATAACTGTGGTAAGCTCTGCTCTTCATTATAGACAGGGATTACTACTGAGACTTTTTTAATCTCATCAAATTCATCTGCGTGTGACACTATTTTGACTCCAAAAGAACTGCTTCTACAGCTTTAACAACCCGTTCAACATCTGCATCAGTCATATCGGGAAATAAAGGTAACGAACACAATGTGGCGCTATTCCATGTTGATTCTGGTAAAACTAATTCAGGATATTTTTCGCGATAATATTTTTGAGTATGTGCAGCGCGAAAATGCAACCCTGTTCCAATATCATGCTCTTTCAATTTTTCCATGAATGTATCGCGATCAATGCCACATTCGGCTTTATCAACACGTACCATAAATAAGTGATTCGCATGTAAATGTGAGTAACTAGGGACACTCAACATTTGTAAAGGGGAGTTTTTCAGTAACTCACGATAACGAGCCGTAAGCTCAGCACGACGCTGATTCAATTGCTCTACTCGTGATAACTGCACTACGGCTATTGCGGCATGGATATCAGACAAATTATATTTAAAACCGGGCTCAACAACTTCAGCTTGTGGTTTGCGGCCTTGCATTTGCCTATCAAATGCGTCAACGCCTAGGCCGTGGAATTTAAGTGTGCGCACACGCTGAGCGAGCTCATCGTCGTCTGTTGCAACTAACCCACCTTCCGCACAGGTCACGTTTTTAATCGCGTGAAATGAGAAAATAGACGTTCCCTTTTCACCAATCCACTCGTTTTTATATCGTGTACCAACGGCATGCGCAGCGTCTTCGATTAAAGCCACACCCGCTTTTTGAGCAATTAAGCGTAACGCGTCTAAATCACAAGGTGCCCCAGCATAGTGTACTGGAATAATTGCTTTGGTTTTTTCCGTTAACGCATTTTCCACCGTTTCAGGTTGGATCATCAGTGTGTCGCGATCAACATCAATCATGACAGGTGTTGCCCCAAGCAACTCAATCATATTGATTGTTGACACCCAAGTTTGAGAAGGTGTAATAACTTCATCACCAGGACCAATACCCAATGCCATTAATACAACATGCATACCTGCTGTTGCTGATGACAATGCAATTGCATGTTTGCAGCCATAGCGCTTACAAAAATCGTCTTCTAGCTGATGATTCTGTGGGCCCGTTGTTATCCAGCCTGAACGCAGAACGTTTTCTACTGCTTTGACCTCTTCATCACCAATTGCCGGTTTTGAAAATGGTAAGAAATTGCTCATATTGTTTATAGCCTAGTTTTCATTGTGAATAGAATATTCTAGTTAATTATACTTTAACCGAACCTCAACACCTGCAAACATTGCGGTATTATCATGCAAAAAGGTGTGATACAAACAACTCATTGCGCATCGACTAAATTTATAACCTGCCATACTCGGTGAGATGTGCTGTGCGCTAACTTAATTTCAGACATAAATATGTCAGATAATTTTTTTTCTGTCATGACGCACTCTGGTTTCCCTATTACAACTAACTGCCCTTGTTTCATCATCCAAATACAAGATGCATTTTTATACGAATGACTAAGGTCATGACCACTCATTATAACGGTTCCTAAGCAATCACAAAAATATTTAATCCATTTATCAAGCATTGATTGCTGAATAATGTCTAAATTATTGGTTGGCTCGTCCAATAATATAAATTTTCCTTCGCATTGCTGGCTGTCCCAGACCTGCAAAAATGCAGCTATAATTCGAACTCTCTGCCATTCTCCACCAGAAAGTTGGCTAATAGGCTTACTTAATAGTGATGTGAGTTGAAAGTCTGTACATAATCGTTCAAAAATACCTGTAGAAAATATTGTGTTAGGCGAAAACAGGGCAACATATTGAAAAACTTTAAGTATAGGGGGGGAGTTAACCAACTGTGAAAGATAAGCACGTTGTTGGCTCAATTGAGCAATACGATACTGCCGTATACTTTTTCCACCTATTAAAATATCGCCATCCACAGGTAAATAGCCACTTATTGCAGCTAGCAATGTACTTTTCCCCGCACCATTAGCACCCAATAGATGAATTTGTTGTCCAGCCAGGACTTGAGTTGAAACATTAACTAGTCGAGTATCGATGGTAATATTTTTAATATCAATAATCAGTTTATTATCCATCACTTTTACCGCCATTGTTGGTGACGAATTAACAAGAAAATAAATATCGGTGCCCCTAGCGTTGCCGTAATAACACCAATAGGAACTTCAGCATTGGCAATTAATAACCGAGACAGTAAATCTGCAGTTAATAACCCTAACGCCCCCGCCACAGCAGAACCAATTAATAATACGCGGTTATCTGTTAAACCGCTTAATCTCAATATATGAGGAATAACTAAACCAATAAAACTTATTGCCCCCGCTATCGCCACACTAAGACCAATTAATACACCACTAATAATAATTAATATAACGCGCCATTTATGAATTGAGATACCTAATTGATAGGCTTGTACCGTTCCCAATGAAAGATAATTTAGTATATTTCCTTGAAAAAGTGCCCAAATTAAAAATGGTAAACAGCCAATAACAAGGCCAATTTGATGCCAACCAATCCCACTAAAACTTCCCATCATCCAATACAATAACTGTCGCAAATCAAGATTACTGCTCATATACACCATCCATGTCATACAGGCACCACTAATCACACCGAGTGCAACACCGACAAGCAATAAACTGGAGTTATTCAAGTTCTTACGACGAGCAAAATAGAGCAATATGGAAGTAAAAAATAGTGCTCCCATAATTGAGCTAATACTTAATAGCCAATAATGCGTCACGCCTGAAGACAATAGTACCGTAAATACCACAGCAACACCCGCACCATTGCTTACTCCCAATAATCCTGGTTCGGCTAATGGGTTCTCAAATAAGGCTTGCATGATAGCGCCTGTGACTGCAAGAGAAGCACCGACAATTATCACGGCTAATAGGCGCGGAAAACGAATTTGCCAAACAAAAAGCTGGGCACTTTCCCCTACCAATTGGTTTGGCCAATACCATATTTCCCCAACACAAAGGTAAAAAACGGATACGATACACAGACTGATAACCACCATAATAATCAAGCGTAAATCTGTTACCTTCTGTATTTTTTTCAAACGCTCCAGTTGGTTAGTTATCATGATAATAAATGTTTTTTCATTAGGTTAAGGAATTATAGCTTTTTATGTAAGAGATAGCATATGAATGAATCTAAACTCATTTTGATTTTTTTTACTTTGGAGTAATACATATGATTTTTTCTAAAATAAATAATGATGCAAATACTATACCCCCTAATAAAGCACAATCGTCTGAGCAAAGAAAAAATACGTCTTTTACTCATTCGATAAAGGCCATTAAAAATACAGGAATGAATTTTTTTATATCTACTTATCAAAAATTCACATTCATGCTAAGACATATGTTTGACAAAATTGAGATTATAGATAACCCAGTATACGTTAAAAATACTACAAGCTTACCACTATCTGTCAATAACCCCCCCCCTGCCAACTCTGTAAATCAACATCTTGTGCCAACTCATACTGAGCAGCCCCAGAAATACAGCGAACTTAAAACAAGTAATTTGTCAAACCATAGCCCAGTTAAAAAAGAGGCTTGTGATGCCGAAAGGATCTACTTAAATAATCAGAAATTAATCAACCAGTATCCTGGCGTACCCGAGGATAAAAAAACAGAATTTCATTCCATGAATACGATGATTTTTGATTTACTAAGTAGCCCGACACATATTAAACAAGAAGGTATCTTCAGGAAGAGCGGTGCTAGTACTAAGATATCTAATCTTTTAGTGAAACTCACCAATAACCCAAGCTTTAGTCAACAAGCACTAGAAGATAATCACTTGACGCAAGATGAACTTACTGGTGCGATTAAAGCATTACGAAACAAAATATTAATCAAGCAGCCAAATGAAGAACACAAACTTAAAGAATTAATAAATAAATATAAGGAATCAATCCATCAAGAAAATGAAACAAAAGAACATGTTAAAAATATGGCGCCGAACAAGCGAGATAAAATTTTACGGATAGCCAAAAACAATGCGGATGAAAGATTACCTGAGCTGCAAGAACTACCATTGCATCTACAAATTTGTATGCCACTATTTGTTAAAATTGCTATGCATTCAAAAGAAAACAAAATGGAACCAGAGAATATTGCCATAGCTATTGGCGGAGGGTTGTCATCAAATAAAAGAACAGCTGATGAAGAAAATAATTTCAATAAATTAAGTAAAGCGAAACAAACTACATTCATGATGGAAGAAAAAGCTCTTCATGATTACGCGAATAAACTTCTTACGACGCTAATAGATAGAGAACTAAAACAATTTGTGTGACCCAAAAACAAAAGACCGCCTAGGCGGTCTTTTTTCATATCAAACGATATAATTACTCTTTCGGCGTTGCTTTTTCTACACGGCTTTTTAATTTTTGGCCTGGGCGGAAAGTAACAACACGGCGTGCAGTAATTGGAATATCTTCCCCAGTTTTTGGGTTACGTCCGGGACGTTGATTTTTATCACGTAAATCAAAGTTACCGAATCCAGATAATTTTACTTGCTCACCATTTTCTAAGGAAAGGCGAACCTCTTCAAAGAAAGTTTCGACAAGGTCTTTAGCATCACGTTTGCTAACACCCAGTTTTTCAAACAAATTTTCTGACATTTCAGCTTTAGTAAGCGCCATAGGTTTAGTCCCTCAAGGAGGCTTGGAATCGCTGTTTTAACGCAGCAATACACAGATCAACGGTAGCAGTGATCTCTTCTTCTTCCATAGTACGCTGGGTATCCTGGAAGACAAGACTGATAGCAAGGCTCTTATAGCCATCTGCTATTCCTTCACCACAGTACACATCAAATAAGTTTATGCCAACTATATGATTTATGCCAACTTTTTTACACTCTGCTAAAACTTCAGCAGCAGCCACATCTTCTGGCACGACAACAGCGATGTCACGGCGGTTCGATGGATAGCGCGAAATCGCCTTAGCTTCAGGAATAACACGTTGTGCTATCGCATCACTACGAACCTCAAACACCACCGTACGACCATTTAAATCGAGTTTGCGTTCTAATTCTGGGTGAACCACACCAATAAAGCCAATGTGTTCATTTTCCAGATAAATCCCAGCACTTTGACCTGGATGCAATGCAGGATGTGCCTCAGATTTAAATGTAATTTGATTTAGTTTCCCAGTCAATTCAAAAACAGCTTCAAGATCACCTTTTAAGTCAAAGAAGTCAACAACTTGTTTATCTAATGACCAATGTTCTTCAAATCTATTGCCTGTAATCACCCCTGCAAGCATTGGTTCCTGACGGATCCCATATTCTGCTTGATTATCAGGAATAAAGCGCAGACCTGTCTCAAATAAACGAATTCTATTTTGTTGACGATTCTGATTATAGACAACGGTTCCTAATAAACCAGTCAGTAACGATAAACGCATCGCTGACATATCAACAGAAATCGGGTTAGGTAAAAGCAACGCATCTTGTTGTGGATGCAGTAAAGCTTGAACTTTAGGGTCAACAAAACTATAAGTGATTGCTTCTTGATAACCACGGTCAACTAACATTGCTTTAATACGTTTTAAAGGTAGGTTAGCTTCTTTGTGATTAGTCATGGTCAAATCAGCACGTAATGGCACATCAGGGATGCTGTTATAACCATAAACACGAGCGACTTCTTCCACTAAGTCTTCTTCGATTTGCATATCGAAGCGCCAACTTGGGGCGACAACATCCCATGTATTAGCAGAAACAGTGACTTTGCACCCTAAACGCGTCAAAATATCAGTAACTAACTCATCTTCAATAAAGTGACCAATCAAACGGTCTAATTTATTGCGCGTCAGTTTAATATTTACGGCTTTTGGTAAATGCTGTTCACTGGTTACATCAATAATTTCACCGACTTCACCACCACAAATCTCAACAATTAGCGCAGTAGCACGTTCAATCGCTTTAAACTGTAATTGAGGGTCAACACCACGCTCAAAACGGTGAGATGCATCAGTGTGCAAACCGTAATTACGTGCACGACCTGTGATCGATAATGGGTCGAAGAATGCACACTCTAATAAAATATTTTTGGTTTCCGTATTAACACCTGAGTGTTCACCGCCAAAAATACCTGCAATCCCCAGTGCTTTTGATTCATCAGCAATCACTAATGTGTCTGATTTTAGCGTTGCTTCACTGCCATCAAGGAGAACCAGTTTCTCCCCTTCTTTTGCCATGCGAGCAACAATAGCACCATCTAAACGGTCTAGATCATAAGCGTGTTGAGGCTGACCCAATTCTAATAAGACGTAGTTGGTAATATCCACAACCGCGTCAATAGAACGGACGCCACCACGGCGCAACTTTTCTTTCATCCACAATGGCGTTGGCGCTGACACATCAATATTTTTGATCACACGGCCTAAGAAACGTGGGCACGCATTAGGTGCTTCTACTCGAATTGGGAAAGTGTCTTTTGTGGTCACGGATACTGTATTAATAGCAGGCTCATTCAACGCTAATTTATTAATAACAGCGACATCACGTGCAACCCCAAGAATACTTAAGCAATCTGCACGGTTAGGTGTAATGCTGATTTCAATCGCATTATCATCAAGTTTTAGATATTCACGAATATCGGTACCGATAGTGGCATCTAGAGGCAATTCAATAATTCCGCTGTGGTCATCAGAAATACCCAGCTCAGAATAAGAACACAGCATACCTTCAGAAGGCTCGCCACGTAGTTTTGCCGCTTTAATTTTAAAATCACCCGGTAATACCGCACCAACCGTTGCAACAGCAACTTTTAGGCCTTGACGGCAGTTTGGTGCACCACAGACGATATCTAATAAACGCTCACCGCCTACGTTAACTTTTGTAACGCGCAGTTTGTCTGCATTTGGGTGTTGACCACACTCAACCACTTCACCAACAACAACGCCGTGAAATTGGCCAGCAACTGCATCTACACCATCAACTTCCAAACCCGCCATCGTGATTTGGTCAGATAATGCTTCACTACTGATCGCCGGGTTTACCCATTCGCGTAACCATAGTTCACTGAATTTCATGAGATAGACCCGCCTTATTTAAACTGTTTGAGGAAACGAAGATCATTTTCGAAGAATGCACGTAGGTCAGAAACACCGTAACGTAGCATTGTTAAGCGCTCCATCCCCATACCAAAGGCAAATCCAGAGTAGACTTCAGGGTCAATACCTACATTACGCAATACATTTGGATGAACCATTCCGCAGCCTAATACTTCTAACCATTTACCATTTTTACCCATAACATCAACTTCCGCTGAAGGTTCGGTGAATGGGAAATATGATGGTCGGAAACGTACTTGAACTTCCTCTTCAAAGAAGTTATTCAAGAAATCATGCAATGTGCCTTTTAGATTGGTAAAGCTGATATCTTTATCAACAATCAGGCCTTCTGTTTGATGGAACATAGGTGTATGCGTTTGGTCATAATCATTACGATATACACGACCCGGGGCAATGATACGGATCGGTGGTTGTTGACCATTCATTGTACGGATTTGTACACCTGATGTTTGCGTACGCAATAGGCGTTTTGCATCAAACCAAAAAGTATCGTGGTCTGCACGCGCAGGGTGGTGAGCAGGAATATTTAGCGCATCAAAGTTATGGTAGTCATCTTCGATTTCAGGGCCTGTTTCAACAGAGAAACCTAATTCGCCAAAAAATTCTTCAATTCGCTGAATTGTGCGGGTCACTGGGTGTAACCCACCATTTTCCATTCGACGCCCTGGTAATGACACGTCAATTTTTTCTGATACCAGACGTGCATTAAGGATTTCAGCTTGCATCGCGTCCTTACGGGCGTTCAGAGCATCTTGAACCTGTACTTTAGCTTCATTTATCACAGCCCCTGCTGCTGGACGTTCCTCAGCAGGCAGTTCACGCAACGTTTTCATCTGTAGTGTGAAATGGCCGCTCTTGCCTAAATATTCAACACGCACTGATTCCAACGTAGCAACATCTTGGGCCTGTTCAATGGCTGCTTTTGCCTGTGCAACCAACTCAGCGAGATGTGGCATTGTTTCCCCTTTATGACCAATTGGTCTTTTTGCTAGTTATTCACTATATATATTAAGCTTCACATTCCATTTGGTAATGAATGAATACTTAACTGATTTTACTTTACTTAATCTAAAACTAGAAACAAAAAAGCCTCCCTAAGGAGGCTTTAGCGTAATCTTTCATTTCTTCTTTCTATTTACGCGCAAAAGCCCCCGATATTCAGGTGCTAAAGTAAAAAAAGAAACGAAAAATAACAGAATGCATGTAACTAACTCTCAATAACTGACTGTATCTAAAGTATTAACACAAATAACTATAAATGAAAAGAGGAAGTTACCCTCCTCTTTTCAAGCAAACAATTAAGCTAAAGCGCCTTTCGCTTTTTCTACTAAAGCAGTGAATGCTGCTTTATCGAAAACTGCGATGTCTGCTAAGATCTTACGGTCGATTTCAATTGAAGCTTTTTTCAAGCCATTGATGAAACGGCTGTAAGACAGACCGTTCTGACGAGCCGCAGCGTTGATACGTGCGATCCACAGTTGACGGAACTGACGTTTACGTTGACGGCGGTCACGGTAAGCGTATTGACCAGCTTTAATTACCGCCTGAAACGCTACGCGGTAAACACGTGAACGTGCACCATAGTAACCTTTCGCCTGCTTCAGAATTTTTTTGTGACGTGCACGTGCGATTACACCACGTTTTGCGCGAGCCATAGCTATCTCCTATCGTCTTTTATCTTAATTAACTAAATTGTTTACTTATGCGTAAGGCAGGCAGGCTACTACCAGACCCAGATCGCCCTTAGATACCATTCCTTTCGGACGTAAATGGCGTTTACGCTTAGTTGACTTTTTAGTCAGAATATGACGAAGGTTTGCATGCTTACGCTTAAAGCCACCGCCTGCAGTTTTTTTAAAGCGCTTTGCTGCGCCACGTACAGTTTTAATCTTTGGCATTTCTTTTATTTCCAACTTCGCATTGTGATTAGCTACGAATTAATTAGGCGAATAACATCTATATTGCTATAAACGAATATTACTTGCAGGCCTAATTATTTCTTCTTCGGTGCCAGCACCATGATCATCTGACGTCCTTCAATTCTTGAAGGGAAAGATTCCACGGATGCCAGCTCTTCCAGATCAGCTTTGATGCGATTAAGCATTTCCAGACCGATCTGCTGGTGAGCCATTTCACGACCGCGAAAACGCAGCGTAACTTTAGCTTTATCACCATCTTCTAGAAAGCGAGTCAGGTTGCGTAGTTTGACCTGATAATCACCTTCATCTGTACCAGGGCGGAATTTAATTTCCTTCACCTGAACAACTTTTTGTTTCTTTTTTTGCTCTTTTTGAGATTTGCTCTTCTCATAAAGGAATTTGCCGTAATCCATGATACGACAAACTGGCGGTTCAGCATTTGGGCTGATTTCAACGAGGTCTACGCCTGCTTCTTCAGCTTTTTCAAGCGCTTCGCGTGCGCTCATGATGCCTAACTGTTCACCGTCTAAACCTGTTAAACGGACCTCTGGAACACGAATTTCATCATTGATACGATTTGGACGTGTTGTTGGGATTCTTTTTCCGCCTTTAATACTTCATTCCTCCAATTGGATAAAGAGATTTGCTTCTCTCAAGCAAATACACCCGTCACTCAATAGTTACTACTTGACGCATGTACGATATTCTTAGTTTGCCCTAATGCGCTATGCGCTGACAAAGTGATTCGACCGCGGATTTTAATGCTTCTTGCTGGATTACTCAAGTAATTCTTGCAATAAATCATTCTGAACTGTTTGAAAACTTGGCTTTTGAGTCCAATTATCGCTTTGACACAATTACTTTGATTCATTAATGAAGAAAATAACAAGACGTTAAATATACCGATTACCTTAGCTGGTATGGCATTACTTTCATCAATAATAAAATTTTTCATCACGAATAAAACAGAGAAGCAGCGCCCAAATGAGCGCTGCTAGACTCTAGCGATACTTCGCTATAACCATACTGGCTTAATTATTTTTTCTTTGGTGCCAATACCATGATCATCTGGCGTCCTTCAATCCTTGATGGGAATGATTCAACTGATGCCAGTTCATCCAGATCGGTTTTGATGCGGTTAAGCACTTCTAAGCCAATCTGTTGGTGAGCCATTTCGCGACCACGAAAACGCAGTGTTACTTTAGCTTTGTCACCATCTTCCAAAAAGCGAATTAAACTACGTAGTTTAACTTGGTAGTCGCCTTCGTCTGTTCCTGGACGGAATTTAATTTCCTTCACTTGAACAACTTTTTGTTTTTTCTTTTGTTCTTTTTGAGACTTACTCTTCTCATAAAGATATTTACCGTAGTCCATGATACGACAAACTGGCGGCTCGGCATTTGGGCTGATTTCGACTAAATCGACACCAGCTTCTTCTGCTTTAAAGAGGCCTTCACGCACACTCATTACGCCAAGTTGTTCACCGTCTAAACCAGTGACACGGATTTCTGTTGCGCGAATTTCATCGTTAATACGATTTGGACGCGCTGTTGGGAGTTTTTTTCCGCCTTTAATACCTTATTCCTCCATCTGATTGAGTTGACGACTGCGGATCTCTTCAAGCAGTTTTGTCATGAATTCGTTGACATCAAGGCTACCTAAGTCTTTACCACGACGGGTACGTACAGCAACTTTACCTGATTCAACTTCTTTATCACCACATACTAACATGTAAGGGACGCGACGCAGCGTGTGTTCACGGATCTTAAAGCCGATTTTCTCGTTACGTAAGTCCGCTTTCGCACGAATGCCAACACTTTGCAGCTTGCTAACTAATTCTTGAACATAGTCTGCTTGACTATCAGTAATGTTCATTACGACCACTTGCTGTGGTGCTAACCATGTTGGGAAAAAGCCCGCATACTCTTCTGTTAAGATACCAATGAAGCGTTCTAGTGAACCTAACACAGCACGGTGGATCATCACAGGAACGATACGTTCGTTATTTTCACCTACATAGGAAGCTGTTAAACGGCCCGGCAAGAAGAAGTCTAACTGGACAGTACCACATTGCCATGCACGGTCAAGGCAGTCGTACAGTGTAAACTCGATTTTCGGACCATAAAATGCGCCTTCGCCTGGTTGGTATTCAAATTCAATACCTTTTGATTTCAGGGCATTAGCCAAATCTTCTTCCGCTCTGTCCCACATATCGTCAGTACCGATACGTTTTTCAGGGCGAGTTGATAGTTTTACAACAATTTTTTCGAAACCGAAAGTTGCATAAACATCATAAATCATTTCAATACAGCTGGTTACTTCACTTAAGATTTGCTCTTCAGTACAGAAGATATGTGCATCATCCTGAGTAAAGCCACGCACACGCATTAAGCCGTGCAACGCACCTGATGGCTCATTACGGTGACAGCTACCAAATTCTGCCATGCGCAATGGTAAGTCACGATATGATTTCAAACCTTGGTTGAAAATCTGTACGTGACCCGGGCAGTTCATTGGTTTGACACAATATTCACGGTTTTCAGATGAAGTCGTGAACATGGCATCTTTATAGTTATCCCAGTGACCTGTTTTTTCCCATAATACGCGGTCCATCATAAATGGCCCTTTCACTTCCTGATAATTATAGGCCTTCAGTTTAGTGCGTACAAAGGTTTCCAGTTCACGGAAAATTGTCCAACCGTCATTATGCCAGAACGCCATACCCGGCGCTTCTTCTTGCATATGGTATAAATCTAATTGTTTACCAATTTTACGGTGGTCACGCTTAGCTGCTTCTTCTAAACGTAATAAATAAGCTGCTAATTGTTTTTTATCAGCCCATGCGGTGCCGTAAATACGTTGCAGCATTTTGTTATCGCTGTTACCACGCCAGTATGCGCCAGCCACTTTCTGTAATTTAAAATGGTGGCAAAAACGCATGTTTGGTACGTGTGGACCGCGACACATGTCAACATATTCTTCGTGATGATATAAACCTGGGCGGTCATCTTGACTAATATTTTGATCTAAAATTTCAACTTTATAGTCTTCGCCACGGGCAACGAAAGTTTCACGAGCTTCGCTCCAAGAAACACGTTTTTTCACCACCTCATAATCTGTTTTGGCAAGCTCAAGCATACGCTTTTCAAGCTTTTCCAAGTCTTCCTGCGTCAGCATGTGGTCTAAATCGACATCATAGTAAAAACCATTGTCGATAGTAGGCCCAATCGCCATTTTCGTATTTGGCCATAATTGCTTGATGGCATGGCCTAACAGGTGAGCACAAGAGTGACGAATAATTTCGAGTCCGTCTTCATCCTTGCTCGTAATAATGGACACGTTTGCATCATGTTCAATTATTTCACATGCATCAACACGTTCACCATTAATTCGACCCGCGATACAGGCTTTAGCTAAACCCGCTCCGATGTCACGAGCAACATCCATCACTGAAACGGGATGGTCAAACTGACGCTGACTTCCATCAGGAAGAGTAATAACAGGCATTAAAAAATCCTTATCAGCAGTGGTGACCCACACGAAAGATCACTTGCTTGATTATTCCAAAGTTATAAATCAATACGTTACTAACGATTTCTCACTTCACTATGCAAGATATGTACACAAATATGGGCAACTTAAGCGCCCTATTTCGTTACATCGTGAGTAACTCAACTACTAATGATAACACAGACCTATTTTATGGCGATAGCGTAATGCCGCTAATTGTTATTCTTCATCTGAAAAATCAACACCTTCCCGATTAAATGGCGAATAAGCTATCTAATGCAGGAAATAGTTTCTCTTTTTTTGCGAAAGAAAGCCGATACCAATGCGATCCACTGGATACGACTAATTCTTTAGTCATTATAGCCAACGTCGTGTCTGCTTGCGATAACGCTCCCACTCTTCATTGAATTTTCCCGCTAAAAATCGCTCTTCTTGCGGAATAGTGTACAAGTCGGTAATTAACCAAAAGACCAAACCCGCTATCAAGAAATAAGAAGAGTGCGAGAAGAAAGCTAAAGCCAAGCTCATTGATGTGAAAGCTAAATACATTGGATTACGTGAAAATCGGTAAGGCCCGTTAGTCACTAAATGCGTTGCCTTAACCGTAGGATTTGGTGATGTTTTATGTTTATAAAAATAATAAAGGCTTGTCGCGACCCAACTGACACTTTCAAGTGCCACTAAGATACCTAAGATCCCCATCCAACCAGAAAACGTCCAATCTAAAAGACCTTGCTTGGAAAGAAAATATACAGCTACCCCATTAGCGACTAACCAATTCAATAATGGTAATTTAAATATATTCATCATGTTACCTACAAGCCAAAATGATGCTATTAACATACCATAAATGAATATATAAATTTGAGTGGGGGAACATATAGAGGAGTGATATTAACGACAAAAATAATTAGTTATTGGGACTTAAGGAAAACACACTCTTTAAACCTTCTAGTTTACTATATTCTTGCTGGCAAACTAAATTTCGCACATCACTGGGCATAGAATCAATTCTGGTTTGAATATTGGCAAGTTGTTCATCTAAGCTATTCATTCCCTTAACATCAACAATGTCCTGATTCACTTTAAGATAATCAGTAAAACTTTGCAGGTTATCCTCTAAGCTATTACAAATATCATTACTGGCTAAACCCTGCGGTAAAATAGCACTGAGCGATGTTGGTAAGGCTTGGGATATATTCGGATAAATACTTTGCTTCCACTGCTGAGGAAAAACGATTAGTAACATGGCGGCTGCCAAAACTAATAGCATAGACGCCCCGGCTAATGTCGCTATAAGTTTTTTCATTCTTTTTCCTATTACTCAAAATTAACTGAAAATAGGATATACAACTCTGCGTAAAGCTATTTTTAAAATTAAAAATCCTTTGTAAAGAAATCCATGACTTTTTTAATAAAATTTCATTTCTTCATACGGTTTTTCTTGGCAGCTCTTTAAGCGTTGTAATAAACCGCCTACATGTAATTCTAATTTGTGGCCATCTGGATCAAGAAAATAAAAAGAATCTCCTTCACTTTTATTTTCTTTCCAGACAATGACATTCGCTTGCATTAGCCGATCAACAACGATAAGAAAGTCTTTCGCATCAACGTTAAAGGCATAGTGTGTGTAATCCGTTTTTTCTGGGGACGAAAATTGGCGAGTTGTATCTAATGATAGACATAACCATAAATCGCCACAGGATATATAGGCGCCCTTTTTCCAACTCGCATGTAACTTCATACCAAGTAGTGATTGATAAAAACCAATACTTTTATCCAAATCAGTTACAGCTAACGTTAAGTGGTTGATTCCGTTTAACATATTTTTTTACTCTTTGGTTGCCTATTACATTGAATTCTTTTAATGAATTTACATAAATTATCAGTAAATAACATTGCAGCAGATATACTACATTCCATATCAACTTAAAGACAACCTGTTACGAAATGCCCTTAACCTTTTTATCCCCCTATAAAAAGGTTTTTTTTTGCCTGTAAAAATTGAATACTTTTACCACAACTCAGTATCCCATTGTTATTTAATAAATAAAGTAAGTTATTCACAGATGAAGGCCATTGTTATCCACAGTTAATGTGAACAACTCCAATTATCTTCAAGCTAATAAATGATAGTTGATATTAATTCTTACCCATCAGTACTGTAATCGTCCCCTTTCATAAAGTATCCCTCTAGCTATAAATGCTAACCTACAGATCTATAAGAAATTTTGCTATCATTTGAGATAAGGTGTTTTATTTACATTAATCAGGAGCTTGAATCAAACTTCCATGACAAATTTTTTTGAGCTATTTCAAGCCGTTGGTATTGGTCTTGTGCTACTACTTCCTCTTGCCAACCCTTTAACTGCTATTGCGGTCATGTTAAGTATTTCTGCTAATATGACAAAAGAGCAGCGTGACCATCAATCATTATTGGCTTCTATTTATGTGTTCGCAATTATGACTATCGCTTTTTATGCAGGCCAGTTAGTTATGAATACATTTGGAATATCAATACCAGGTCTTAGAATTGCAGGTGGGTTAATTGTGGCATTTATTGGCTTTGGCATGCTGTTTCCTAGCAGTGATGTTGGAGAAGACCCGACTACCAATGCCCTTGATGACCCGAATGTTCCCAAAAAACGCCAAGAATCCCCTAGTATTGCTTTTGTTCCCCTTGCGATGCCGAGTACAGCTGGCCCTGGTACTATCGCCATGATCATCAGCTCCACTGCATCATTACAAGGTAATGTTAGTTTCGCTCCATGGGTTTTAAAAGTCGCCCCCGTTATCACCTTTTTTATTGCAAGCTTTATCGTTTGGATTGGTTTAAAAGGCGCAACTTCGATTATGAGGTGGTTAGGTAATAGCGGTATTGATGCAATCGCTCGGGTGATGGGGTTCTTATTAATCTGTATGGGAGTGCAATTTGTTATCAACGGCATCGTTGAAATTGTCGCGCAGCTCCCATATTTAATGAAGGAATATCAATAAGACATCGCTAATGCATTGTAAGCATTTTTAACTTTCCACAAATAGCGTGGGGCTTGCGGTGCAGGATGCTTTGTTTGCACGTGTTGATAAAATTCTTCCGGCGATAAGCTGTTAATCATTGCAATCGCCCGGCCTTTATCATTATCAAATGTTCTTAATAATGCCCCCGCCCCGTTCACATAAGCGACAACCGTTGCATAATATAATGTCTGAGGGTGGCTAATTCCAGCAAGATGTTGCTCCTTTAAAATACGAATATAAGTTGTACCAATATCAATATTTTTTTGTGGATCTTTTAAGTCACGAGAACTCGGCTCCCCCGACTTTCCCTGATAACGATATGCGTCACGTCCCGCTGTCGAAGCTTTAATCTGCATCAAACCTATTGCATTTGATTTACTGACAACTTCAGGCCTAAAGTTGGATTCGACCTCAATAATGGCCCTAATTAAAGCTTCATCAACACTGTAACGAGCCGCAGACTCACGAATAAACTCATCAAAAGGCGTTCTTGGGAATGTCGTATTTTGTGCTGTTACAGGCCCTGTAGGCTCTAGCATCCGCTGTTTTGTTACAGGCCTATCTGGCTCGCTTGAACAACCTGCAAGTAGCAGTAGCGCAAAAGTGCCGCCAATTATTTTTTTCACTGTCGAATCCTCTACGATGGAAGCCGATGGCAGAATAACTAATCCTAAGAAAAATAAAATAATTTTTACTTAACTTTTACTTCAGGACGTGTTTTAGTCATACAAATAACCATGGGACTTAGAAGCCCATAATGACGAATAATGCTATTCCACATTTTTTATGTTTATTTTTCTCAATTGATATTGATAATCATTATCAGTTGAGATATAAAATATAATTGTTATAAACCTTAACAACTGTATGTTAAAAAACGCTAAACCAATAATGTCAGGGTCAACTTTTATGAAGAAGAACGTATCTCGATTATCTGCACCTTTACTAACCAGCATGTTTGCTTTGATAGCAGTCATCTTTTTTAGTCAGCCGGCTTTTGCTAAAAAATTTAAAGTCGTTACCACTTTTACCATTATCCAAGATATCGCTCAAAATGTAGCTGGAGATGCGGCAATTGTCGAGTCTATAACGAAGCCTGGAGCAGAAATCCACGGTTATCAACCGACGCCTAAAGATATTATGAAAGCCTATGACGCAGATTTAATCTTATGGAATGGGATGAATTTGGAAGTTTGGTTCCAACGTTTCTTTGAAAACTTTAAGAATGTCCCTGCTGTCGTAGTCACTGAAGGTATTGAGCCAATGCCAATCCGTGAAGGTGAGTATAAAGACAACCCGAACCCACATGCCTGGATGTCTCCTGCTAATGCTAAAATTTATATTGAAAATATTCGCCAAGCTCTAGTTAAATATGATCCTGAAAATGCAGAAACATATAATGCCAATGCGAAAAAATATGCGCAGCAAATTGCAGAGCTTGATACCCCTTTACGTGAACGCTTAAACCGTATTCCAGAAAATGAACGTTGGTTAGTCTCAAGTGAAGGCGCATTTAGCTATTTAACGAAAGATTACGGCTTTAAAGAAGTCTATTTATGGCCAATCAATGCAGAAGAGCAAGGCTCTCCTCAACAAGTGAAAAAAGTGATTGATACTGTCCGCAAATACAACATCCCTGTGGTATTCAGTGAAAGTACAATTTCTGATAAGCCTGCTCGCCAAGTCAGTAAAGAAACCGGGGCAAAATACGGCGGCGTATTATATGTTGACTCATTATCAACTGCCGATGGCCCAGTACCAACCTATATAGATCTTTTAAATACGACTGTAGACACGATAGCGAAAGGATTTTCACAGTAATATGAATCATTCAAGTCAATTCGAACACCCGAATCTTATCGTCGATGATGCGACTGTAACATATAATAATGGTCACACCGCTATCTACGACGCAAGCTTTACTATCTCTGGTGGCTCTATTTGTGCCTTAGTTGGCGTAAATGGCAGTGGCAAATCAACGCTATTTAAAACCATTATGGGGCTTGTCACCCCATCTTCAGGCAGTGTGACATTAAATGATCAGCCAATAAAAACGGCACTGAAAGAAAACGTGATTGCATACGTCCCACAAACGGAAGAAGTTGACTGGAACTTCCCCGTTCTCGTTTCTGATGTTGTGATGATGGGGCGTTATGGCAAAATGGGTTTTTTTCGCATCCCTAAACAAGCCGATAAAGATGCTGTCAAAATGGCATTAGAACGGGTTGACCTTGCAGGGCTTGAACATCGCCAAATAGGCGAGCTTTCAGGTGGTCAGAAAAAACGGGTTTTTTTAGCACGAGCGCTCGCACAAGAAGGTAAAGTTTTACTCCTTGATGAACCCTTTACTGGGGTTGATGTTAAAACTGAAAATGCCATTATAGACCTACTGCGTAGTTTGCGTGACGAAGGTCATCTGATCCTCGTTTCAACTCATAACTTGGGTAGTGTGCCTGAGTTTTGCGACCATGTTATCTTAATCAATCGCACGGTGTTAGCCAGTGGCCCAACCGAAACCACGTTTACACAGCGTAATCTACAAAACGCGTTTGGTGGTGTATTGCGTCATATTAACCTGTCAGGTCAAGAGCTTCATGACGACGATGACCCACGCTCTGTCACCGTCATTACCGATGATGAAAGAGCGGCTGTATTCTATGGTCATGACCATGATGCTCCCGTTCGAAAAAACCAAGCTAAGGGTTCCGAATGATTGAGATGTTATCACAGCCCTTTGAATACGATTTCATGATAAAAGCCATTTGGGTCAGCGCCATTGTTGGTGCTGTCTGTGCATTTTTATCAGCGTATTTGATGCTAAAAGGCTGGTCATTAATGGGAGATGCGCTCTCCCACTCCGTTGTCCCTGGGGTGGCTGGTGCTTATGCTTTAGGTTTACCCTATGCGGCAGGCGCCTTTTTTACCGGGATCCTTGCAGCACTTGCCATGACATTAATAAAACATCTAACTCGTTTGCGTGAAGATGCTGTTATTGGCTTTATATTTTCTACTTTTTTTGCGGCAGGTTTGTTGATCGTTTCATTGAACCCAACATCTGTGAATGTACAAAGTATTATTTTTGGTAATATTTTAGGTATTGCGGATTCTGACGTATTACAAGTAGAAATTATTATCGGCGTTTCATTTATTATTCTGTTGTGTTTATGGAAAGATTTATTAGCCGTTTTTTTCGATGAAAGTCACGCACGGTCAATTGGCTTGAATCCATTACGCCTAAAAATAATTTTCTTCACATTATTAAGTGCTTGTACCGTTGCTGCCTTGCAAACAGTTGGCGCTATTCTTGTTATCGCAATGGTCGTCACGCCAGGTGCAACCGCCTATTTATTAACTGACCAATTTAAACGCTTACTCATTATCTCCGTCACGATTGGCACCGTAACCAGTGCTGTTGGCGCTTATATCAGTTATTTCCTTAATGGTGCTACAGGAGGGTTAATTGTCACCCTACAAACCATTATTTTCCTGCTAGCATTTTTCTTTGCGCCTAAACACGGTATTTTTGCCTCAAAACGTAAAGCAAAAAAGGAAGTAGCTCGGCTGCATCAATCACACCAACAAGGAGCATCTCATGAGTGATTTCATTGACTTATTGATGGCTCCGTTTGCATTTCCTTTTATGCAAAAAGCTTTGATCACCGCAATTGTGAGTGGGACTGTGTGTGCCATTTTATCGTGCTTTTTAGTATTAAAAGGGTGGTCTCTCATGGGGGATGCTATTTCCCACGCAGTGTTACCCGGGATCATCATTGCCTCTTTATTAGGTATTCCCTTGGCTATTGGTGCGTTTGCCTCTGGCTTATTCTGCGCTGTCGCAACGGGGTATTTAAAAGAAAATAGTCGGATAAAAGAAGATACCGTAATGGGTATCGTCTTCTCAGGAATGTTTGCTATTGGCTTGGTGATGTTTGCTAAAATAGATACCGAGCAGCACCTTACGCATATTTTATTTGGTGATATTTTAGGGATCACGGATAGCGAGTTTAAGCAAATTCTGTTATTTGCTGGGGTAACTATTGCAATTATCTTACTGAAACGTAAAGATTTCATGCTGTATTGTTTTGATCCAAACCAAGCCCGTGTGATTGGCCTACCCGTCAAACTGATCCATTATGGTTTACTGTCTTTACTTGCATTAACCATTGTCGCTTCACTGCAAGCGGTTGGGATCATTTTAGTTATTGCCATGCTGATCTCACCGGGGATTATTGCATTTGTTCTATGTCGGAGCTTCGGCAAAATGCTCGTCGTCGCCATCATCGCTTCGGTAACATCGAGTGTTATTGGGACTATCCTGAGTTTTCACATCAATGCGACAACCGGGCCAACCATAGTCGTTACTCAAGCGGTTTATTTCGTAATAGCCCTGCTCTATAGCAAGCTAGTACTTGCACGTAAAAGAAGTCAAACAAACCCACAAAGTATGCATACAGCATAATAAATGGCAGACATAACAAAAAAGCTGAATTCGCGCCTAACGAATTCAGCTTTTTTATTTTAAATAATTTTCTAATATGTGACTAAAGCTTTTTTAGCCATATTTACTTACTGCGTGTTTTGGGATGGTTTACAGCTATATTGCGACGTTGCTCTTCAGATTGAGTTTCATACACTTTCATTTCGCCACTTCCTGCTGGTATCGCCTGTTCAACAACAAGTTCCGCATCTGTTTGGGCAATAATATCTTGTAATTGTTGGTGCTGATTGCACCAAATTGCATCAACATCCTGGTCTCGTGAATTATCTCGCCCTGCAGAAAAAGCCACTGTACGCGCTTGAAAACGCGCTTGTTTCCCGCCTAATTCAAGCCCATATCCCGGCGTGGCAGGATGTGTGACAACCACTTTGCCATCATCAAGCCATGCTTTAACATCCGTATCTTGAACTTGATAACCGAGTTTCCCTAACCCATCTAAGACCGTTTTCCTTTGTGCAGCAGCAACAACTTGTTGCTCGGCTATACTCACTGCGCTGCCTAGCTTATCGACCCATGTGGTTAACGCTTCTATCGAGCTTGATTGTATACTCGCTAACGCACTCGAAATCATGGCTTCATTTTCGTCACTCGCAAAAATAGCCAATTCATCACAAAGCTGTTCAATTTTATCGATAAGTTCAACGCGTTGCTGGCTTAACTTTAATTGCTCCGCCAATGTCATGATCAATGAGTCGGCACGTAAATGGCGCTGTGTTCCTTCTTTAAGCTCCCGAAGCTCAACCAGTTGTTGCTCAGCACGTTGAGCATCATCAATTGAGGTCATCAATTTCAGCTTTTCAATCATCAATAAGATCTGTTCACATTGTTTGGCAAACGGTGTTTGAGGTAAGCCTGATTGCCAAAATTGTTTTACACCTTCAGATTGTGCTTTTAGCTGTTCCAATAATGCCGCTGCTGTTGGCGCTAGCACCATTGATTGCTGGCTCAATATAGCTAATGCTTTAAAAATCAGTTTATTAGATTGGCTTTCATCCTGTTCACTTGCCGAAACTAATTGTGTAAGTAGTTCAGCTTCATTTGGCAATTTTTCACGAACCAATGTGATTAACTCAGCCAAATTATGTTCTCTGTGTTTTTTTGTCCGGGCTAATAGCGCTTGTTTTTCAAGTTGTTGCTCACGAACTTCCTGTACTTCGTTATTCAGTGTCCCAGTGAACTCAACCAATTGGTTATTCAACAAGCTTAAATTGCGTGATGACAATGTGGCAAGCTGAGCAGCATTTTCCATTAGCTGCTGATAAGCTTGCGTGATTTGTGCAATACGCGACTGATGATATTGGCTACTATTTGCCAATACTTGCCACTGTTTAAATCGACGTTTAGCTACCGCAAGCTGACGCCGGCACTGAATTTCATTCATTTCCCTAACAGTTATACGATGAACCGATGAACTCATAACGCACCTTCTTGCGGATTTTGGCTCTCTATTTGAGAGAGTGATGAAGTTAATAAAGCCTGTGAAATGGCATCATGCAGTTGTTGCTGTGCCAAATCGCGATTTTGATACCATTCGATAATAGACACTCGATAGCGTGCGGGTACCACACGCGTCAGAACAGTGCTACGCCACAGTTCCCTAGAACGGGCTGTTTTCAATAGTGGGTGTGATGGCATGTCGCATTCAATGCCGATGAGCAAACGGCCGCTGGTTTGCTCCTCAACAACTCCATCAAAATGGAATACCCCATTTTGGCTTGAGGTGGTTACCTGCCAGCCACTTTGCCGAATAAAGCCCATGACCGAATCGACAAACGCATTTTGTGGGAGTGCTTCGCTACCAACCGCAGACTGTGTATGGCACATGCGGTGGAGTAGTTTTTCATTTTCTTTTTTCATCAATGGGTTGCATGCATTTAATGCATGAGCCAGATAGCCTTGTAAATAATCTCGTGGGATTTCCGGTTTGCGGTAAGTGGCTAATAAATCAGAAATTTCATCTATTGGCATCGATGTCATAATCACAACTTGCTGGCGAGCACGAGTGATAGCGACATTTAAACGCCGTTCTCCACCAGTTTGCCCTAGTACCCCGAAGTTACGCCTGAATGTCCCCTGCGCATTACGACCAAATGTGGTAGAAAATAAAATCACATCCCTTTCATCACCTTGTACATTTTCCACATTTTTCACAAAAAATGACATATCTTCGTCATCATGAGTGCGTTGGTTTTCCTGCGTATACGCCTGAAGAAAATCTTCATCCTGTGCTGCACGTAATTGAATTATTTGGTTAATTAATGTTGCTTGTTTTTGGTTAAACGTGACGACCCCCACAGAAGGCCGCTGCTCGAAAGGCCGTTGCCACATTGAAGCCAAATGTTCCACGATGGCGTTAGCTTCAGCTTCATTGCTTTGGTTAACATAAGTACCATTAACTGGAATAAGCTGTAATGGCTTAATTTCACTGACCATTTTGGCAGAAAATTGTGCTGGGATGTTGAGCCTATTTTCATAAAAAGCAAAATTGGAGAAATTGATTAGTTCTCGATAGGCAGAACGGTAATGAATATCCAATGTATGAATAGGTAATACGGTTCGCGCTAAATGCAATAAATCAGGACAATCACTGATTTGCCGATAATCCCATTGCTCTCCCGCCAATTCTTGTTGGTCATCGTCTTCGTCATCAATGTCGTCTTCAATTAGCTTACCTGTGAAAAATTTTGATGGCGGCATTTGCTTTTCATCGCCACTCACAATAGCCTGTTTGGCTCTAAATAAGGTCGATAATGCAAATTCAATTGGCATCTGTGAGGCTTCGTCGTAGATTACGCTGTCAAACATAGCGCTTTCAAGTGGAAGTACTTGGCTCGCAACATCGGGTGTCATTAACCAAACCGGCCGTAGTTGCATTAACCCAATATCTCTACCTTCTTGTATAAACTCCCTCAAACGTCGAGCTCTTGGCCCTGCTAAACGAGTAATTTCTTCCCATTCACGGCGGTTTCCTAACATTTTGATATCTATATTCGCCGTCAATGCCAATTTATTGAATTGTTGTAATTGTCTTTGGGCATTCTCTAGTTCGGCTAGATCCGACATCAGCTGGTCGTGGTTGGTACTTAATGCAGGCAATGTTGCCACTAACTGCGCTTTAGTGAACAGACAGAAGTAATAGTTAACAGTTTGGACTAATTGTTCTCGCCATTGCGTTGTGAAACCGTCAGTGGCAATAAGCTGCTTGATTGCCGGTTTTAATAGCACAAGGAGCCCCCAATGCTGTTGTGAAAAGTGTTGCGTATCCGACCTAAATGATTGGTAACGCAATAAATTTTCTTTTTGTTGCTCTATTTTCACCAGTTCAGCCGTATATGACTCGCCGTTTGCCACGGCCACTTTAAACCGTTCAACTGTTTCTGGTGAAAATACACTGTCTAGCTCACTCAGTTGGTTCAAGCTTTCCGTTCTTGCGCGTAATTTGGCTATTGCCGCTCTGATTTCACAGCATTGATGAGTAAACCCCGTTCTTTGTTGCTGAATAATCGCGTCTATAAAATGCACAGGTTCAGGATACTGAGCGAGAAGCTCAGCCATATCTGCCACTCGTTTTAATTGCATGACCAGCGGTTGCAATGTGCTACGCCACTGGTGGTTTGGCTGAAGTTCAAGACCAAGCTGTTGATATAATGGTTGTAATTCTTTTTCAAGTAAGCGCCATTGTTGCTCAACACCAATGGTGTCAAGCACTAACGTCTGTTTTTCAGTCGTCGACGCTAAGCCACTCGTTGCCATAAATGACTGCAATTGGTTTTGCCGACGGTAGTAATACGGGTTCAAGAAACGTAACCATGACCCTTGCATTGTTTCCATCAATGCTCGCGATAATTGGGCAAGATGCTGATTATCAACCCCCCTAAACACAGGGAATAATAACGGGTCGATATTTTCTGCATTAATCGATAATAATCGCTGATACAACAGCTCAAGTTGGCGAATAATGGAATTTCCCGTTTCACCGCTAAATAGAGGTAACCAACGGGAGAAGTCCCGCCATTGTTCAGCCGTTAATTGGTTAAATTGTACTTCATGCTGTATTAGCCATTGCTCATGAGTCGATAATTGAGTCAACGTAATTTGCTGATATTGTGTTTGGTAAGCTTCATCACGCTGTTTTTCAGTATCAATCAACCTTGTAATAGATTGATTAAACAATAAATATTGAGGCTCTTCTACCGTAAACTGTGCTAAGGCGTTTAGTGCATTATTTTCATAATCCAATTGCCACCAAGTATATGCATGTAACTTCAAGTCATCCGTTAGTTGCTCAATCGTATGGCTATCAAGTTGCGCTAATAATGGCTTAATTTTCTGTTCATCAATATCAAAATGAGGAAGCTTTTCAAGTTCAATCAATTGGGTTAATACTTGTTTATAAGAAATTTGAAACTTTTCGTCGATATTATTCATCGAGTGAAAGTAGTTGTCTAATTTTCGTTCAAATAGCTGAACGCGATTAACAAGATGAATTCTTTCTCCTGACCAATCACGCTCACTGAGCTGGCTTTTTTCTTGTTCCCAAAGTTGCTCAATTTGCTCCCTCACTGCCAAAATAGTGTCACGGCCTCTTTGGCCTTGGCTGATATATAGCGCTCTATCTCCTAATCCATTAGCAATCAAACGCTTATAGACCACCTCTAATGCCGCAGGTTTTTGACATACCACTAAAACGGTTTGCTGACATCCTATTGCATCCGCAATCAAACTCACGATGGTTTGACTTTTCCCTGTCCCTGGCGGCCCTTCAATCAGCAGCCCCGTGTTCGCTTGTGCAGCTTGAACAACTTGTTCTTGTGATGGATCGGCCAATGACAACGCATACTGGTTAAGTAAATTACCTGGCTGCGTTTCGCTCGTGCTATTGAGCGGTGAGACTTTTAGCATTGTCGCTAAGGCTGTTTGGGAAATAGGTAGCCCAGCAATTTGCTGTAGATCGCTACTCATCGCCTGGCCAATAAACGAGGTATGGAAGAGTACCGCTGAACAACAGATTTGTGCACTGTTCTCTGCAATTGAGGTCGTGTTCGACGGAAGTGGCGTCAGTTCCGTACCTTGTATCGGTAATAAAGGCGCAAGTGTTTCCATCATATCTTCAATGGTTAAACCCGCTTTAGATAATAAATTATCTAATACTGTTTGCCATTCAGTCACTGAAGGTATACCCGCAAAGCTTGCGAGTGCTGGATTTAAGCGTATTGCCCCCCGCTCCTGATCAAAACTAAGCTGAATGGGGCTATTTTGAGCTAAAGAAGTACGCAACGAAACCGGCCATAAAAATAAAGGCGCTATTCGCGGTTTAATTTGGTTCGGCTGTGTGTGCAATAATAAGAATGGGAAACCAAGATACATGCCATCAATACCCGTATCCCGTTGATATAACTGCGTATCTGATTGTAGGATCCGTAATCGGCTATTGACGCCCCGATGCTGCAATAATAAATCACTATCAATGCTAACCGCACTTTTTTTACGGTTCAATAAGTGTTCGAGTAGCATATTCGCACGGCGAACCGGGCTATCACATTCCATTAAATCGACTCGCCCAGTATTTTGCGTTAAACGCATGCGCACTAGGTTTCCACGTTGTGTCACTGACGTGAGCTTTTGTGTAAAAAACCTTAGAACTTCAAGAACATATTTTTGTGACTCGGGGACTTGCCAATGTTCGAATGGAATAGCGAGCAAAACGAGTATTTTTTCTAATGGCAAGCGACGCGTTAATAAAAAGTTATCCACCCAACTATCGAGTTCAGGAAGCCCAATTCGTTTAAAATCACTGACTCGGAGGTTAATGAGCTGGTATAGCTCCCCTCTTGGTAACAAAAGCTGGTTTTTGGCTATTTCGCTATCAAAACTGTGGATATCATTTTGTTTTGCTAATTCAAAAGATTGCTCGACTAATGCGGTCAGTGAAACAAATTGCCCAATATCAGCACTTAGCAATAAAATATAATCAATTTCTTGTCGATTTTGTCTATCTAATAAGGCTTGTAGGCTTTCGTTATGAGCGTCAGGAAACTGGCTATGCAGCAATTCCCAACGCGCAGCGAGCTGGCTTATTGACGTGATCAACAAATACAGTTTCAAGCTTTCTTCATTGAGTAATATATTCAATTGTTCAGCGCGTTGGCGTACTAAACACTGGCGGTGGTAGAGCTGCACTAACCAATGTTGTGGGTCAATATTCTGAATATGTTGAGTTAATGGTTCACTAATGAGGGTATAAGCAAGAATAGGTTGTTCTAATAACCACGCTGGTGTGATGATTTCGCCACGATAAATAAATGGCATATTCGGGTTGAGGATTTTTAAGGCTAAAGTTAGCTTAATATCTTGATTAATTTCACTTTGCACGGATCCATCTAGCGATTTTTCACTATCTAAAAAGCCCTGAAGTTGCTTTAACTGCTCCTGGCTATTATCAAATTTTGCGAGCCATGATGTTAACTCCCCGCGTAACAAAAATTGCACAGCATCATCCCAATGAGCTTGTTCACCAGCAGCCATGGCAAAAGTATCTGGCTGAGAAAATTGCTGACCTGCAAACTGGACTTGATGGTATTGAGCTGGCGAGCCTGCTATCGCGGTTTGTGGGGCTTGGACGGCTTTCCCTTCTAGCCATGCTGACACCTGTGGCCATTGCCAACGTAAAAAACGATCCCGACACAGTAATCCACGTAATAATAATTGTAAGTTAGGGTCTAAATCATCAGGTAAATCAATGCCATTGGTCATGACTTGAATTAAGAACGCATTATCATGAACTTGAGCGAAACACTGTCCTCGGGTTAGCTGTTCTAATAGAATAACCCCGAGACTCCACCAGTCTGATGCAGCGCTTACACCGCCTGCTAAAGTTTCTGGTGCGCTATAACGGGAAATATCCAAAGGGGTCACGATATCAAGGTCAAACTCAGACAAACTCGCAGAGCCATATTCAATAACAACGATATCTAAAGGCTCACGGCTGCGGATCAATAAATTAGCGGGACATAGGTTGCGATGGCGCAAACCATGTTCGGTAAATGCCGCTATCGCTTTCCCCATTTCCTCAACTAATTTCGGAACTTCATGAAGTTGCCAAAAATCCCCTTGCTGAATAAATTGGCTGAGTGAGCCACCTTCCAGTAATTCAGTCACATGCCAAGCACGGTTTTCCCAGCGGCCTGTTTCATAAAATTCAGGTACGTGGTCTGTTGGGAGCAATTGAAGTACTTGGTAAATAGTTGGATCAGGTTCTTCACCTTTTTGATATAAGGTAAGTACGCCACTTTTTTCACTTTCAATATGTGTGACTAAGTAACGCTCCCGTAGACTATCATTTTGATTTATACGTCGCTCAAGCCGCCAATTGCCTATCAGTTGTTGAGATTGTTCCTCAGCATTGCTTGGCTCAACCGCAGCATCTTCCCCACATTCGAGGCAAATAAAATCCCCCTCATCCATGGTATGCCCATTCACACAAACTCTTTGTTCAATAATTTGATTATTTTCAGCAATATTGAGTTGTGGACGCTCAATCGATGTATTGGGCTCATCAATAGGACGCCAGCCAGATTCATGAATGGCTTCAAGGGTTAAATCCCAACCACAAAACTGATTATCTCCTTGTGGTGTTTTAATTTGCCCCGCACAAAAAATTTCAGTTAATGGTCTCTCTGTTTGGCAATGTGGGCAAAAACGTATCATGGTCATCCATTCATCCAATTAATTATTTTTTTAGTTGTTGCAAAGACTGGTCTTGCTGCTCAATCAAGGTACGTAGGCGCAACATATCATTACGTTCAGGGACACCCGCCAAAAATAGCCGCCCAGTCTCGTCAAACGCTAAATCCAGTACTTTATCTTCTGGTGTCGTCGAGCGCTGATATGCCATAAATCGTGCTTTTCCTAATGGTGTCAACATATGTAATTGTTGATTATCACTACCCTTGAGCATTTGGGTTTGCGGAAGATCCACTTTGAATGGCTCACTGATCAAGGCATCAATACAGGGAGCCATTTGTGAAATACGCTTTTCGATGTCATCCCATTGATAACCGCTATAGACTAAAATATCCGCGTCTGTTAGCTGTTTAATCCCACTAACTAATGCGAATAAGGCTTCAGGTTGCTCAAATGGTTCTCCCCCAGAAATCGTGATGCCATCTGCCAACGGTAGCCACTCAGTGATCTGCTCCAGCAATTGTTCTACCGTGATGTTATTGTCTTTCACTTGCCATGTATCAGGAGAAAGACAGCCTTTACAACGTAATGAACAACCTTGGAACCAGATACCAATACGTTTTCCGGGGCCTAAGGCCGTAACTGGGAAATGGATCCGTGAAATACTAATATTCACCACATCAATTACTCATCACGGCTAACGTGATTTGCGTGGTTTCGCCTGTGGCAATTTCAACAATTTGATAAGCTGAATTAGGTTGCAAATCTTGGTCGAAAACAGCACGAGATAACGGGTTAATTAAATAGCTTTCTAATTGGTTACGTATACCTCGACCACCATTAGATAAATCGGCTAAGCAATGTTGTTTTAACGTCTCTTTGGCTTGTGAGGAAATGGTAATCGTCAGCGATTGTTTTTCCAAACCAGAAAGAATATTGTCCACCATTTGTTCGAATATTTGCTGTGCCACATCGGGGCGAATAAAATCAAAAACAATAATATTTTCCCCAATTCGATTGAGTAACTCAGGCCTATTTAGTACTAATTTAAAGTGACGTTCGATCTCACTTTTCACATTGCGTGTCACCGTTTCAAAAGGCTCATTGGGTTGCACATTCGCCACTCGCTCACCATTCGCATCCAAGCGATAAATACCGAGATTTGACGTGAAAATAATCAAAGATTCCGAGAAATAGACGCGATCTCCACGGCCGGAGGTCAATACGCCATCATCAATAATTTGTAGAAATTTATCCATTAAATGCGGATGCGCTTTTTCTATCTCATCAAACAGCACCACGCTAAATGGCTTCTCACGAATGGCATTCGTCAATTCACCACCAGAGTCATAACCGACATAGCCAGGAGGAGCACCAATTAAGCGTTGGTCTGCATGTTCAGCGCTAAATTCAGACATATCAAAGCGGATGTAGGCACTTTCATCACCAAATAGCAATTGAGTGACCGTTTTCGCCAGCTCTGTTTTCCCAACCCCCGTTGGCCCCGCTAGAAACAAAACGCCTCGAGGCCGACCACCTTTATGCCCCCCCACTCCCGTCATTGCACGTTTAATAATGTCCAATAAATGGGTGACAGCGTGTTGTTGACCTTTCACTCGGCGAGAAATAATCTCTGGTGCGTAATGTATTTTCTGCTTATCAATTTTTTTCCATGGGTCTTCCGTTATGCCGACTTTATAACGCCGTACCGCATCACTAATACGTGTCACAGGGACATTTTCAATCCGTGCAAGCTGTACTATTGCCGTTAAGTCTAATAATAAGAGACCTTCTGTTTCATCAATGAAATCATTAAATAAGCTGTCTTTATTCGCCTGTTCTATACCATTAATATCCGCCAAGGAAGCAAGCAACATTGGCGTAAGGACCCGACGAACTTGGTTGTCAGGCTTCGCCACGGGAATGGCTCTTATTCGTGGGTTATTAACTAAAAACCAATCTGGCAGGTCGGTCTCTTTCTCCACAATCCAAAAAATAGAATTGTAGAACGGCTGGTTATTTTCCCCGGTTGGTCGCGCTTTGGCTTGATGAGAAACCACCAGAGCGCGAGTAAATAAGCTGTGCTCAGCCGGAGTTAGATTATCGCGATGGGAAATCAAGCAAGAGGCGAAATCAATACATAATGCAATTGGCTGCTGCTTGTAGTTAATAAATTTTTCCAGCAAATGATTTAGCATATCAATACCACCAGCGGCTTTATCATCAGCCATATGCAAACCTAAGTTTTGCATCAATGTGGCAGTCGCTTGTGGGTTTTCTTTGGGGTTTGCCACGCATTGGAAGCCAATAAGTGGCGTGTAGGTAATCACATAGGCATATCCTGCCTGAAATAAGTTATTAAAGAGTGCTTGGTTAAATGGCAGCGGTGTCACTACCGTAGGCGCAATTTCGCTGGCTTGTAGGTCACGAACATTACCAAATAGGACAAACTGGCTTTTCAGTGGAATAAATCGCAGTAAGTCTCTTAACCAACGCGGTTTTTGAAAATCCATGTTCATAGCACCCCTTAAGTATGAAAGTATTTTTTGCAGTTTACCTGAAATCGCTCACAGATGGCGTCAAGATCTTGCACTCCGGCTAAATTATCTGAACATTCTCATTTGGCTGAATATAGGCTAGATTAATGTTTATTCACCTGATAATTGTTCTATAATTTCGTGATAGCCTCTTCTTTTTAAACAATTATCACTGTTAATTCCTAAACTGTCGCTATAGTATTGTATTAATGAAGACCAAAGCAGAGCGAGGTGAGTCATGTGGCAAGCAATGTGTCGTTTATTAAGTGAACACTTAGGAGAGGCGGAGCTACGTAACAAAGTCATTCTGTCTGGTGGTGATATTCACCATACATTAAGAATTGACTATGGCGAACACACCGTGTTCATTAAACAAAATCGGCGTGAGTTTTTGCCTTTATTTAAACAAGAGGCTGAACAACTTGAAATGCTCGCTAAAAGCCAAACGATAACCGTTCCTAAGGTTTATGGTGTTGGCAGCAATAAGCACCACAGTTTTCTTCTGCTCGAATATTTCCCTCTCAAACCTTTCGATAACACCAATGCATGGCATTTTGGTCAACAATTAGCGCGTTTACATCAATGGGAAGAACAGCCTAGTTACGGGTTTGATTTTGATACCATGCTAAGCACAATTGTGCAGCCTAATGGCTGGGAAAAGCGCTGGAATTCATTCTTTGCAGAAAAGCGTATTGGCTTACAATTACAACTCGCCTCTGAAAAAGGGATGGTATTTGCTGATATTCAGCAAATTGTCGATATTGTTAAGGACAAACTTGCTGGGCATCAACCGCAACCCTCTTTATTACATGGTGATTTATGGCCAGCTAACTGTGCTATTACTCAAAATCTTGAAGGGGTGCTATATGACCCTGCATGTTATTGGGGCGATAGGGAATGTGATATTGCGATGCTGCCATTATATCGAGATCTTCCGATCCAAATTATTGATGGCTACCAAAGCGTTTGGCCGCTTCCCAATGGCTTTTTAGATAGACAGCCAATATATCAGCTCTATTACCTACTCAACCAAGCCCATATCTTTGGTAACGAACAAAGCTACCACCAAGCACGCTCGATTATTGATAATCTACTCAACGAAAAATAAGCTCCTGTTTTTTAGCATTTAGCACGACAAATAATTAATTTTCTAAATAATTCGAACTGTGGCAAAGCGGCGATTGAGGATAGCTTGGGGAGCATACACAAGTATGTGACCCAAGTAGCCGAAAGAAGCCAACACAGCTACAGCTCGGAGTACGACGAAAATTTAATTTTCTAAATAATTTGCGTTATGAGTAGGCGGCAAATGAAGATATCTCGGGGAGCATACACAAGTATGTGACCCAAATAGCGAAAGAAGCTAACACAGCTACAGCTCGGAGTACGACGAAAATTTAATTTTCTAAATAATTTGCGTTATGAGTAGGCGGCAAATGAAGATATCTCTGGGAGCATACACAAATATGTGACCCAAGTAGCCGAAAAAAGCCAACACAGCTACAGCTCGGAGTACGACAAAAATTTAATTTTCTAAATAATTCGAACTGTGGCAAGGCGGCGATTGAGGATAGCTTGGGGAGCATACACAAGTATGTGACCCAAGTAGCCGAAAGAAGCCAACACAGCTACAGCTCGAAGTATGACGAAAATTCGAAAATTACCAATTAAGGAAACGCAGAAGAAAATACAACCCTACCCCCAATACAATTGGCCAAAAATAAAGAAGAAAAAATTGAGTGAATATCGTATGGCGTGGAATAGTCACCTTAGCTTCAAGCTCTTCTTTCGAGATATCTACGCCTTTTGCTTTTTCTATGATCACGTGATCTTCTAAACTTTCACGAATAAACTTAATTTGTCGGTACATGCGCAAACCTGATGCACTAAGCGCCAGCCCAACAAAAATAAAAATAAAGATGATGATAAAACTGATATTACTGCCGGAAAACCCATTAGCGACTTGAGGTACTGGTGAATTATTCCAAAAGAAATTTAGGAATGGTGTAGTTTGACGAGTCATTTCCGCCATTAATTTAATAAAATCATTAGCGACCGCATTGACCCCTTCACCTGCGAGCCCCTTCATGCCAGCCAATTTAATTAAAGACACCAATGTCGAAATTAATGCTAACAGAAAAACAACCCAACCCAGAATACGTTTGCCGACTGCGACATAATTGGCATTATGGTAATTCATTACTGCTTTTCCTCAGCGTTATTATTTTTGATAAGTTTTTACAATGATTTCTCAAGGCTAATCATAGCTGAAAATATTCATTGCCTCCAAATTTCAATTCATAATTGATAACAATGTTTAGACTTTCAGACTAATCAAAATAGTGTGGTTATTCATTATCATGATATTTCTACTTCATGCAGTCCGAATATCCTTCAATATTGTTTTAATACTAACTCAAGTAATACGCTTGAGGTCAGTTTACTGATATCATTGCTCCTTCGTTAATAGATACGACATGAATGGAGTTTTGACATGTACCATAATCTTCCCATCCAATCGGTCATTTTTGATATGGATGGTTTACTGATCGACTCGGAACCGTTTTGGGCACAGGCTGAACTTGAGATTTTTTCACAATTGGGTGTCGACGTTTCAATTGCAGATACCCTGCCTGATACTTTAGGTTTACGTATTGACCATGTGGTGGAGCTTTGGTACCACGCCTCCCCTTGGCAAGGATGTAGCCAAGAAGAAGCCACACAACGTATCATTGACCGTGTTGTTGGCTTAGTTGAAGAAACTCGCCCTATTCTACCTGGCGTGCAGCATGCCATGGAACTTTGCCGTTCAATGGATTTAAAAATTGCACTGGCTTCCGCCTCTCCTTTGTATATGTTGGAAAAAGTATTAAACCTTCTGGATATTCGTGACTATTTCTCTGCGGTTATTTCTGCGTCTGACTTACCTTTGAGTAAACCTCATCCTGAAGTTTATCTTAAAGCAGCAGCTGAGTTATTGACTAAACCAGTCAATTGCGTTTCATTAGAAGATTCATTTAACGGTATGATTTCTGCAAAAGCCGCCAGAATGCGTTCAATTGTGGTGCCTGATAGCAAGCATTTTAATGACCCGCGCTTTGGTTTAGCGGATATCAAATTAGCCTCATTGAATGACTTAAAAGCTGAACATTTACGTTAAAAACACTTTGTGTGCCTAATAAGTGTTCTCCCCTATCTAACTTAGGTAGGGGAATTGTGTGAAATTATAAAACTCTTCCCTTATCTGCTAATAAATAAGAGTTTTTTTACCTTTCTACTACTATCATATTCTTTTCAAACACTTTATACTGCCAATCAACTGTATAGATAAACAGATGGTATTTTATCCACCATGACAGCTGAAGGGCATCTGCTTTTTTCCGTCGCCTCTTTGATAATGGCTCATAAACTTCAAATCACCCCAGAGATTGCTCATGGTGATTGGCTGCACATGGTTCCAGGGGCCTTATTAGGCGCATTATTGCCCGATATTGACCACCCTTCTTCAATTCCTGGTCGACTACTGCGGATTTTTTCATTACCCATATCCAAACTGTGTGGGCACCGGGGGTTTACTCATAGCCTAGTTGCATGGTTTCTCTTGATGATTTCTTGTTATCAATGGCTACCTTCTGAATGGGCAATCCCAGCTGATATTATCCAAGCCTTTTTATTGGGTTATATCAGTCATCTCGTCGCCGATATGCTCACGCCTTCGGGAGTACCGTTACTATGGCCACTCCCCCAGCGTTTTTGTTTTCCCATGATCCGCGGTAAAAATAGCCAACGTGGAGAACGCTTTGTCGCCATTGTTTTGACTGTTTGTGCCTGCTTGTTACCTGCTGGTTATCAATTCGATTTTTATAGTCATGTTGATGTGATCATAAAATATATTCATAATCAAATAGATACATATCTCCCCACATAAATTATAGTTTTGTAATATAATGTAAGTATGAATAATACTATCTTATTACTTTTTGATATAAGAAATGTGTTTTATCAGCTGATAACATATAACCAGTTGTTTGAAGCAACTAAATCCTTATAACCAATAAGGACTAAAGGGCAAGTAACATACCTTATAAAAATATGATTTGGAGTTCGGAATGAATATTCCTCTAATTATTAATGTGCTCGGCTTCGTAGCACTACTAATACTGTTAGCAAAACTAGGGGCTAAAGGCTGGAGCCTATCTAAAAAAGTGTTAGTTGGCCTAGTTTTCGGTGTTGCCTATGGAGTAGTACTGCACCTCGTGTATGGTAGTGGCCACCAAACGGTAAAAGACTCCATTCTGTGGTTTAATATTGTCGGAAATGGTTATGTGCAGCTATTACAAATGGTGATTATGCCATTGGTATTTGCTTCAATACTAAGTGCGGTGGCAAGGCTACATAAAGCATCTTCGCTAGGTAAAATAAGCTTTTTAACAATTGGCACCTTGTTATTTACCACCGCTATTGCAGCGTTAGTGGGTATTTTAATTGCCAATGTATTCGGCTTAACTGCGGAAGGCTTAGTTCAAGGTCAATCCGAAACAGCACGTTTATCTGCAATAGAAAGCAACTATATTGGGAAAGTTTCCGACTTAACCGTACCTCAACTAATTTTATCGTTTATTCCAAAAAACCCATTTGCGGATTTAACGGGTGCAAACCCAACATCAATTATTAGTGTCGTTATTTTTGCCGCCTTCCTGGGTGTTGCCGCACTACAATTGTTTAAAGACGATAAAGAACGTGGTGAAAAAGCCTTAGCAGCGATTGATGTTATGCAAGCTTGGGCAATGAAATTAGTTCGCTTAGTCATGCGTTTAACGCCGTATGGTGTAATGGCGCTGATGATTAAAGTCGTAGCAAGTTCAAACTTACATGACATCATCAACCTAGGAACTTTTGTTATTGCGTCCTATGTTGCATTAGGCATTATGTTTGTTGTACATGGCATTTTAGTTGCGACAACAGGCTTGAACCCGATTAAGTTCTTTAAGAAAGCAGGCCCAGTTTTAACCTTTGCATTCACTAGCCGTTCAAGTGCTGCAAGTATTCCACTGAATATTGAAACACAAACACGTCGTTTTGGTATCCCTGAATCGATTGCTAGTTTCTCTGCATCCTTTGGTGCAACAATTGGTCAAAATGGTTGTGCGGGTATCTATCCTGCAATGTTAGCCGTGATGGTCGCGCCAACAATGGGTATTAATCCATTCGACCCACTATGGATAGCGACACTCGTTGGTATCGTTACTATCAGTTCAGCGGGTGTTGCTGGTGTCGGTGGCGGTGCAACTTTCGCAGCGTTAATTGTACTGCCTGCGATGGGTTTACCTGTCACATTAGTTGCCCTGTTAATTTCAGTTGAACCGTTAATTGATATGGGCCGTACTGCATTGAATGTCAGTGGTTCAATGACAGCAGGTACAGTGACCAGCCAGTTGATGGGTGAAACAGATAAAGCAATATTCAATCAAAATGATGATGCAGATTTAAAACATGTTTAATAATTAAACTGTCACCTATATTAGAAACCTGCTTCGGCAGGTTTTTTTTATCGTTGTTATAAACATGCTGATTTTATTTACCTTGGAGAATATCAAAAAAACCAGTTTTTTGTGCTAATTAACATTGCAATAAACTGGAATTTCGTAAGATAATAAAACCTGAGCAACGTTTTCTTGAGCTTCCTGCTTGTGTTGCGTCACCCCATTTCCTATGGGGATTTATCAACAATCATTTATGGTTTTTTAATATGACTAATAATGTCCATATCCTAAAAACTGATCCTTCAGATAACCCTTGTGTCAGCTGTGGTGCGTGTTGTGCCTATTTTCGTGTCTCTTTTTATTGGGCTGAAGCAGAGAGCGGAGGCGGTATTGTGCCCCAACATTTAACCGAGCAGGTCACCCCCTTTATGAGTTGTATGCAGGGGACTAATCAAAAACAAAATACTCGCTGTAAGGCCTTAGAAGGCACGATAGGTGAATGTGTCTCTTGTTCGATTTATGCACAAAGACCCACACCGTGTCGTGAGTTCGAACAATCTTGGCAGGATGGTATTTACAATGAGGCCTGCGATAGAGCACGTGCCGCTCATGGTTTACCCCCTTTAGAGCCTCATCAACCACAAATAGCTTGCTAGCCGTCAATGACCCAGATTTTTCTGGGTTATCTCTTTTTTGAACCCAGCCTGAAAATGCGTCCTTGCATTGGTGTTAAGCATTCCACTATATACACTACATAATTTCGTTCATGGCCTGCATTGCCAACTCAAAAGAGTGTAAACGAGCTTGATGATCAAAAATTTGGCCATTAACCATAATTTCATCTGCTTGAGTTTGTCGCAATATCGTTTCCAACCCATGACGTACTTTGGTTTTATCCCCTACCAATGACATACCTAGTGCTTGTTGAACACCAAACTCCTCGGCAGGCGACCAGATATTTTCCATGCTCTCGACCGGGGCAGGCAATTGAGAAGGCTGGCCACGACGTAACATGACAAACGCTTGCTGCATCGAGGTAAATAAAAACTCCGCTTCACGTTGAGTGTCCGCGGCAATAATGTTGATGCATACCATCGCATACGGCTTAGAGAGTCTCTGTGATGGTTGGAAATTAACACGATAAACATCCAGCGCCTGCAACAATAAATCAGGGGCAAAATGGGAAGCAAAGGCAAATGGTAGCCCCATTTGCGCGGCTAGCCTTGCACTGTATAAACTTGAACCCAATAACCAAACAGGAATTTTTTCACCAAAACCCGGAACGGGGCGCACGGCTGGCTCTGGGTTAGTTGCATCAAACCAATTTACAATTTGAGCCACATCTTGTGGAAAATTATCGATATCCGTATTCATATGACGGCGTAAAGCTTGCATCGTTCGTTGGTCACTTCCTGGCGCACGCCCGATACCTAAGTCGATACGTTCAGGGTAAAGTGTATTTAATGTGCCAAATTGCTCTGCAATCACCAACGGTGAATGGTTTGGTAACATAACACCACCAGAACCGAGTCGTAGTGATTGCGTATTCGCAGCAAGGTAGCCAATCAATACCGACGTAGCGGCGCTGGCGATCCCCGTCATATTATGGTGTTCCGCTAGCCAATAGCGGTGATAACCCAGTTTTTCTGCGAGTTGGGCGATGTCAAGGGAATGAGCAAAGGCCTCTTTCGCTGTCGAACCCTCAATAATTGGCGCAAGATCGAGTAAAGAAAGGGGGATTTTTTTATCTGACATACACACTCACTTTGTAAGAGTTTTATTGAACCTAACTTACCATCCTAGACTATCCTCTTTGATGTCTCCAGCACTGAAACTTGCATTAGCACAAGTGGTCTAAAAATGTAAATTATCGTCTACTAACCCACTGTTTTATAAAAATTATGGAACAAGCTTGAATAAAAAATGCAGTAATTATGAAGCTTCCGTCAGGGGAGGTAAAAGCGATTGCGAGACAGAATGAATTGGTGAATGATTTGCTCATCACCAATACAGAGGAAATTGAAATGAAAAAATTAAATACCAGTTTATTAGCATTAGCATTATTAACCGTCGGTTTTACTGCGGCAGCAAATGGCGTTAACCACAAAATGCCTCGTCAGCACATGGGTAACCACCACAATATGGTATATAGCGTTACAGAACAAACGACGACACCAAATGAAACTGTAAAAAAACTGGCCAATAGCACCCCAAAAATTGAAGATGGCAAACGCTATGTGGTCAAAGTCACAGTGATGGAAGCCCCTGAATTTAAAGCAATGAATACGATGCCAACGCCGGAACCAATGCGTGCTCCAGCAGCAAATCAATAGCTAATATTAATGAATATTAATTAAGTTATCGGCAAAACCTTTTATATTGATATGTACAACCAGATAGCTGTTGAGAGAAAAAACCGATATTTTAGTTAAATAATAAAGAGTTCTATATATCCTACGATTGCCTCTGTATCCAGAGGCTTTTTTTTTAGAAAAAAAGTTTATCTGAATTGAACCCTTTCCCCTAGTAATAACACCTAATAGCGACTAATCTTAATTCAAGCAGATTGTTAATAACTGCGACTTATTAACACTTTGTTTGACACCCTTTCAATAGAAAATCAGGAGCTTATCATGGGGTATTTTGAATTAAAAAAATCCACTAAAGACGTTGCTCAGCCTTACTATTTCGTTTTAAAAGCAGCGAATCATGAAGTGATTGCTAAAAGTGAAATGTATGCTTCTAAGCAATCTGCGCTTAAAGGGATTGCCTCTGTCCAAAAAAATGGCTCTTCTGAAACAATAAAAGATCTAACTGAGTAAATTTCAGTGGCCCCACTCCTTTCAAGTCGGGGCTACTTTTTTATCTGCTAGCTATTCCTATCTGTTCACTATTTTTAGCTGTTGACTATATAATTTACATAAATCAGCGCTATTCAATTAGCTACGGCTCAGACCAGTCCATTGTTCATATTAACTTTTTTTAGATTAACCAGCTCAAATTAACCCCTTAAATTAACCTAAGTAACGCAGTCACAATCGCAGCTGACAATACAATGATAATAAATGGCTTTTTAAACCACGTTAGTACCCCTGCCACTAGCACCCCTACAATTTTAGGCCAATCAGAAACTTCATCACCAGAAAATAACGTAGATGTTGCCGCAACTGAGAATAAAATAACAATAGCTGCCGCTGAAAATAACATTTTGCTATTTTCAGAAAGTACCGCTCGACCGCGCAGCAAAGCGCCTGACGCTCGCATTAAATAAGTACCAATCGCCAGCAGTAAGATACCGCTAATAATTAACCATGGGTTATTTGTCATTATTTATTTCCTTATATAAATAACCAAGCTCAATAGTGCGAGTAATACGGGGATCCCTGCTGGTAGTATCGGTGTGGTCGCAACCGCAATGATTGCACCGATAATAGCGGTTAATCTAAGCCGTTTATCCGATAACGCAGGTAATGAAAGCGCTAAAATAATCGCAGGAAACATCGCATCCATCCCATATATATGTGTATCACTAATAAAGCTGCCCAATACCTCACCTATCACAACACCTATTGGCCAACACAGTAAAATACCTATTCCACATAACCAAAAGGCCGCACGTTTTTCTGACTCAGTTTCTTGAGCTAAACCAAATACAACACTCTCATCATTCATAATGTGATAGCCCAGTAATGACTTTGCTCCCTTACCCGTTAAATCACTGGTCGCAAAACTAAAAGGGATATGCCGTGAATTGACTAACAACCCCGCAAGTGCAGCAGAAAGTGGGCTTCCCCCTGCAAAAATAACACCAATAAACAAAAACTCAGACGCCCCTGCGAGCACTAAAATAGATAAAGTGAGTGGTACCCACCAGTCAAATCCTTGTGAAAGCGCCAATGCGCCATAAGAAATGCCGACAATTAAGTCAGCAAAACAGACAAGAGCTATGTTTTTCACTGTGCTATGATTTAATGTTGAGCTTATTGACGTTAGCATTCCTAAACCGTTCTATATATAATACATTCGTTCATTATGTCGATACGTAGTATAAAGTGCAATCTAAATAGGAAATTAAAATTGAATCTACCTTCTCCTCCCATTGAGTTGATTTCGAAAGCCCTTGTCCGTGAAAGACAAAAAAGTGGGCTATCACTATCAGAGCTATCTCGCAAAGCGGGTATCGCTAAATCGACACTTTCTCAATTGGAATCTGGTAGTGGTAACCCAAGTATTGAAACCTTATGGGCACTTTGTGTCGCGTTAGATATTCCTTTCGCTCGATTAATTGAAGAGAAACAAGAAACTATCACAGTGATCCGCCATGGGGAGGCAATACCTGTTAGTGCTGAGCACGCAAATTATTTGGCCTTTTTGCTCTCATCTGCCCCTGCTGATTCGCGACGGGATATTTATACTGTGATTGCCCAGCCCGGCCGTGACCGTATTTCAGAGCCTCATATGCGTGGCGTTAGCGAGCACATCATTATTATGTCTGGTAGAGCATTAGTCGGCCCATTGGATAACCCTGTTGAATTACAAGTTGGGGACTATATTCACTACCCTGGAGATGAGTCGCATATAATGCGAGCCTTAGAACCGAATACGATGGCAGTTATGGTGATCGATAAACAGAATTAATCGCCTATCTAGACCAATAGATTTTGCGTTATGATAGCTCTAGTGAATATTAATTGGAGGCTGTGTGATGTCCTACTATGATGAAATTGTTGAAAAAGTGAATCAATTGATTGATGAAAACTCAGTTCATAATATGAATGAAATGCTAATGCAGCTATCCCATGACCCACAGATCAACCAAGAGCAACGATTTGAACAACAACAGCGTTTAAGAGACACTATTTTTATTCATCATAATTAATAGCGGCCACACAACTCGCCGCTATTCGCGCTCTTAACTTATCTTAATAACCAAAATAAATAGGCAGTAGGGTTAGTGGTAATCCCGGAATTGGTAAAACAACTAACCCTAATAGCATTAACAGGCTCAATTAAAACTCCTGTTGCTGTAAATAACTCCATGCATATTGTGCATGAAGCTCAGCGCCTGTCGCCATCGTGTCTTCATCAATATTAAAGCAGCCATGATGATGTGCCCACTGAGTGTCCTTTTCGGCATTTCCTGTGCCTAGCAGAGCAAAGCACCCTGGGATATTTTCAATGTAGAAGCTGAAATCTTCACCGCCCGGTGTCGGTCTTTCGTGGATCAGAGCTTGCTCACCAAAAGCTTGCGAAATCACGGATTGCGCCAATAACGCGCTACGTTCCTCATTGATAACAGGTAATGTCCCATAGATATAATCAACATGTGCAGTCGCCCCATAAATAGCCGCAGTATGCTCTGCATAACGGCGAATAGCGGCTTCGATGCGGTTACGAGTTTCAATATCAAAACAACGTACCGTACCGTCCAATACTGCATTTTCTGCGATAACATTGAAGCGTGTCCCGACATCCATTTTACCGATCGTGACCACGGCTGAGTCTAAAGATGAGGTTTCCCGGGACACAATCGCTTGTAAATTCATGACAAATGCAGAAGCAACAACCGCAGCGTCAATGGTCGCTTCTGGCATTGATCCATGCCCACCACGACCTTTAAAAGTAACTTTCAGTAAATCAGCGGAAGCAAAAGACCCTCCCACATTACAAGACACTTTTCCTGATGGTGTCGTTGTCCAAATGTGCATGCCAAAAACGTTATCGACATTTTCGATTGCGCCTTGTTTGATCATGGCTAATGCGCCTTGGGCGATCTCTTCTGCGGGTTGGAAAATTAAACGCACATTACCGGCTAGTTCTTCACGCACCTCATACAGCGCTTTGGCTGCGGTTAATAGCATCGCTGTGTGTGCATCATGGCCACAAGCATGCATTTTACCTTCAATTGTTGATTTATATTCTAATGAATCATTCAATTCCAAAACGGGTAATGCATCGATATCTGCTCGTAAAGCTACCGTTTTGCCCGGTTTACCGCCTTTAATTTCAGCAATAACGCCTGTAGGCTCGGTTAATCGATACGCTATTCCAATTTTGTCTAATTCTTCAGCAATACGTTTTGTGGTACGTATTTCTTCAAATGGTAGTTCAGGATGAGCGTGTAGGTCACGACGAAAAGCAATCATTTCAGGTGTGTGTTTTTTGATTGCGGCTGTAATTATTTTGTTGATCATTTTTCTACCTTTTACCCTATTGCTCAATCAGATACTGTATCTGGCTTATTTATTAATTAGCATTCTATTAATGACTTAACAGTAGCAAACATCACATCTGCCCCTCGTGCAATTTGTGCATAATCCGTCCATTCATCTGGATGATGGCTTAATCCATTGCGGCTTGGCACAAATATCAGCCCTGTTTGAGTAATACCTGCAAAAATCATTGTGTCATGCCCTGCACCACTGACCATTGAACGAAAACGTAAGTTTTGGTCACTGGCATGCTGTTGCATCAGTTGATGAATATCGCTATTGAGCTCCGTTGGCTGAACATATAACGGCTGAACAATACCGCTTGAAATTGCTAACGAATTACTAATTTGTTCTGTTAACTCAATTATTTGCTCAATCACTTTACGTAATGCGATATCATTTTTAGAACGGATATCAACGCTAAAGGTAACTTCGCTTGGGATGACATTCGCCCCATTCGGCAATACCGCTAAACGTCCCACGGTCGCAACTGTATTATCCCCTGCCGCTTTTGCGAGTTCAGGGATATGGCTGATAATTTGGCTAGCACACACTAATGCATCGGCCCGCATATTCATTGGCGTAGTACCTGCATGGCCAGCTTTACCTGTCAGTTTAATTTCTAACTGACTGATACCGACGATGGTTTCTACGATCCCTACATCTTCATTGGCCTGTTCTAACACCGGGCCTTGTTCGATATGTAGCTCTAAAAATGCTTTAACCTTTTTAGGGTCAAGCACAGCTTGGGATGCATTGTCTGCATTGAACCCTGCCTCTGCCATACGCTTTGCAGCACTCACGCCCTGGCTATCCTTGAGTTGGTATAATTCTTTAGTACCAATCAAACCCGTTATTACACTTGAAGCCATCAAACCGCGGCCAAAACTGGTACCTTCTTCTTCAACTAAGGCTATCACTTCTAAGGGGTACTTTGGTGTTAAGTTTTGCTCGCGAATACGCGCGACAACATCCAAACCGGTGACAATCCCTGCGGGGCCATCAAATGCCCCGCCATGAGGAACAGAGTCAAAATGAGAACCCACAATCACCGCAGGCAAATCAGGTTGCTGGCCTTCTAAGCGCCCATAAATATTACCAATAGCATCTTCACGGACTTGTAAACCTAGGACTCGCATTTCTTGTTTTAGGTAATCACGCGCTTGTTTATCTTGTTCGCTGTAGCTCATCCGCGTAGTACCTTGACCCGGTGTTGCGGTATATTCTGCCAATTGTTCTAAGTGGCGCTGAATTCTTGAAGTACTTGTTTCCATTATTTTTACCCTGCAATTGGAACAATATAAGCCACCATAATACCTGCTAATACAACAGAAACCATGGTCACAGAAATAAAGCCACCAACTAGCATCGGCCCTAACATATGGCTAGTTAATACTTGGCGTTCCTTTTCGTCTTTTGTTAACGCGTTGATCGCTTCATTCGTAATAATGTAGTCAGCTGGAAAGCCATATAACGCTGTTAGAGCAACAGCAAACGCCATTTCTTTGGTGACGCCTAATATTTTACCAACCACCCATGATGCAAGGTACATCCCAATAACCGCAGCGCAAATTAACACCACCATCGGATAAACTAGGCGCAATAACATATCTGGGGTCGCGTGGTTTAATGTATCGAAGATAAACAACATTAAGGCCATAATAGCGAACCCAAAGCCATTGGCTTTTTGTAGCGGCTGTCTTTCTAAGAAACCTAATGAAGAGGCAATAACACCAAATAATAAACACAACACAAATGGGCTAATACTCACATAAGGAGCAGCAAAAGATGAGGCTAAATAAGCCAAATACCCTACCGCAGCTAAGCGTAAGAATTTAAAATAGCTGGTGTTATAGTGATTAGGGATTTTTTTGAACATACGTGGCATTTCATCTTCAGATACCACCGTTTTAACTTCAACCTCTTTTGCCCCGTCTACCGATAAGGTTTCTTGCCATTGGCCATTGCGATATTTTTCTAAAACTCGGCGCCCTTCTTTTTTTAACATGATGGCTGTTAATGGATAGCCCGCAAACCCCTGCATGACGTAAATTAAAATAGCGAAAACTGAAAGGTCGACTAAACCAGCCTCAGCCGCACCTTTTGACATAATTAACGAAGATACAATACCGCCAACTAACGGAGGAACTGCAACTAATACAGTATTTAAATCAAATAGGGCAACCCCAATGATAAAGGTTAAGAAAATGATGCCTAAAATCCCAGCTAAGGAGATAAGAATGGTTTTCCATTGGCGCAACAATTCTTTTAACGATAATAAGGTTCCCATATTTGTAATTAACAAATACATCAAGGTAACCGCAACTACTTGAGGAATACCGGCAATACTTACAATATCTTTCGGGAAAATAGTCCAATAACCTAAAAGAAAGAGCACTGCGCATACAAATACGGAGGGGATCCAAGCCTTAGTTCTAACGGCTATAGCATCCCCGATATATAATATTCCCACTATCAGAAACAGAGCTAACATCTGTGACATAACTTTTTCCCCGCACTTATCTTTTTTTATTAGATTATTTTTTGGTATTGAAAACTATTAATTTTAATTAGGATTAGATTATAAATTTTATTTAGCACAACAAAACACCAATATAGAGAGTATTTCGCTGCAAATACACGAAATTGCAACAAAATTCATCATAACACCGAAAATTCAGATGTATAGAGAGTTAAACCGGATTTAAACAGCTTGGAATAAAGCTATGCAGTGAACTAAATAGTCAGATATAACATTGAAAGGGGCCAAGCCCCTTAATATTCTCTAAATGTAGGTTTATAAGTTAATATTTTATGTCATTTAAGTTATTTTTTATAAACAAATCAACTGTAGTTGATTTTTTAATCTATGAAATTATATTCTATTGTCCATGGCTGTATTTTCAATAATTATCGCAATATGACGAAAAATCGCCTTATAAAGATGACCAATATTTCTATTTATAGAAAATATTCTACTTTATTTTATTTTTAAACCGTTTCTCTTTATATTGCCGTTGAAAAGGATGATACCCCTTCCTCTCCAATTTAGTTTGTTTTGGCAATAAAGTTTATTTAAATAAAGAAAAACCCCATAGATAATTAACTACCTACGGGGCGTAATGAGTAATAGATAAAATAATTTAATGACTCGTTTGTTGTTCAGTCGCTACCTTAGCTGGTTTTATTTTGCGATTATTTTCAAACCCAGGTTGTGGCACTTTAATAAAGAATGTCAGTATTCCTGCAAAGATATACAAACCTGTATATGCCCAAACAACGCCCACAATATCAAAGAAAGGTAATACTAAACTGGCTATTGCGGGTGCGGCAAAATTACTTAATCCCGCGGAAAGGTTATAAATTGAGACGGCAGCACCTTTATGGTGAGGTTCAATACTTGGGAAAACGGCTGTCATCGGCACGAAAGCCGCCACAAAGATCCCCAATAAAATCGCAGGTATTAACGCAATCGCAAAATTATGGCCAAAATAAACCGGTAAGTAATAGAACATCAGGCTAGATACTGCCATACCTAGGCAACCAAACCATCTAACTTGGCGAACCCAACCAATGTGTTCACCAACAATTCCCCAAAAAATATTCGTAAAAATAGTGACAAAGAAGAAAACAGCCCAAATCTGTAACCATTCAGAAATGGTGAACCCTAAACGGTCAACAAACAGTAATGGCATGATAATCGCAAAACCAAACAATGAGATTGTATTGATAATACGGATTAAACTCGCCATAAAGATGTTTTTGTTGGTAAATAAAATGGTGGCAGCCCGCGATAATTCGGCCATTTTATCTTTCATCGGTAAATTGACTTTAGAACGGTCAACTGGAACATTGCGTAGGCTAAAGTACGCAATCGCACCACCAAGTGCAACCCAACCGATGGCCATCCATAATGTTCCTGTTTCCCCCATCATTGGGATTGAGAAACTAGGCAGATAGCTGCCGATAACACCAATACCTACCGAGTACATTGCCCAGAACCAACCGGTAGCCGCAGCAAGATGCGCTCGAGGGATGACTTGCACCAACATCATCATAAATGAATAGATAAACAATGGATAAGCTAATCCACGAATACCATAAAATAACAGCATCATACTGTAGCTTTTCATACCTAAACCAAATGCCATAAATAAGGCATGCATGACAATCCAGAGAATAAACCCGATCATCATGGCTTTTAGGGGCGTGATAATTTCAGCTACGACGCCAGATGCCCATGCTGCAACAGCTGCCATTAAGCCGTAGACAGTAAATACCATCGCTGATTGTGCCGGTGTAAACCCTAAATCAGTAATATGTTTCGATAAAAAAGCCATTTCAAAACCATCACCACTCATAAAAATAGCGATGGCAATAAAACCCCAGAACAAATGCTTAGGTAGACCAAGCCAATACTGCTTCTGTTCCATTGCAGTTTCCTCATTGTAATTTTGTTATTTTAATCAATCGCGAAGAGATAACTGTGGCGGTGATGTGTAGGGAAACACCGCCACACTCGCCTATTGTGGCAATAATTCCCTTGTTTGTTTTTGCTGTTGGTATAATAAACGGAAAACATCAAGCCGTTGATTTAACCAAACTTGGTACTGTTTTTGCGGTAAATAAGTACTCAATACTTCTGGTTTCTGGCACACAATCTCTGTATTGCCTCCATCTGCCAACCATGCCAAACGAGCTGCACCTAAAGCCCCCGATGAACTCGCTGGGTGAGTCACAATCGGTATATCAATCACATCTGCAATCAGCTGCGCCCAAACCGGACTACGCGCTCCTCCCCCTGTTAAGCTACACCGGCTAATTTGCGTTCCCGTTTGTGTTAAAACCTGCATGCCATCCGCCAGAGCAAAGGTCACTCCCTCAATTACCGCATAACCAAGCTGGGCTCGCGTTGTTTCATTTCTTAACGCAAAAAATGAGCCCATTGCATAAGGGTCATTATGGGGCGTTCTTTCCCCTGAGAGGTAAGGCAAAAATACTGGAGCTTGCTTCTTCTGGTCATCACTCAATTGACCCACTTCGTCCATCAGCTGATTTTCAGTTGTGGAAAGAAGCTGGCAAAGCCAACGCAAACAGTTGGCAGCACTTAACATCACACTCATTTGGTGCCAGCGATTTGGCAATGCATGAGCAAATGCATGGACACCTTGATGTGGTGCTGCTTGTAATTGATTATTAACCACAAAAATGACGCCAGAGGTACCCAGAGAAATTAAGGCATCACCGTCATTAATTGCGCCAACGCCCACTGCTGAGGCTGCATTGTCACCGCCTCCACCAGCGATAATCACATTGGCACTCAGCCCCCATTGCGATGCTAAATCCGCCCGTAACACACCACTTTGTTCAGCACCCTCAACTAAAGAAGGCATCTGTTCACGAGTTAGATTAGTTGCAGCCAATAATTCATCGGACCAATCACGCTTAGCCACATCCAGCCACAATGTCCCCGAAGCATCAGACATATCACTGGTAAATTGCCCCGTCATTTTCCAACGTAAATAGTCTTTAGGAAGCAATACCTTGGCAACTTGTTTGAATATTTCAGGCTCATGGTGTGCAACCCACAATAATTTGGGTGCGGTGAAACCTGGCATGACTAAATTAGCGCCAATCGTTAGAAACTCAGGGTGATTTTCCATCAACCATTCACACTCCTTCGCACTGCGGGTATCATTCCATAAAATACAGTCGCGAAGAACTTGGTGCTCGCTGTTTAATAATACTGCACCGTGCATTTGGCCTGATAAACCAATCGCTTTCACCGCTGCCCATGCTTCTGGGGCTTTTTGGCGCAAGGTCGCCGCAACCGCGTTGGTGGCTTCCCACCAACTATCTGGCGATTGTTCGGCCCACTGAGAATGTGGCCTTTGTACGGTTAATGCCATATGGCTTGAGGCAACAATTTCGCCCTGAGCATTAATTAATACAGCCTTAAGTTCTGAAGTGCCTAGGTCAATTCCGAGGTACATCGCCTTTCTCCTTACAGAGGTTGTTGAGGTGACTTGAGCCAATTTTCAACTTTTTCAACCGTGTTGCTCATCAATTCGTGGAATTCAGTAGAATGAGCGAGTGAGCCGAACAACATTTCACTTGAGACAAATTGCGACAATGCGTCACTGCTATTCATCATTTTTTGATATAGCGGCACATCTAACACACCATCCTGATATTCATACGGTAATTCACCACGAGCCCAGCGCTGTAAAAACACGAAGAATAAAGCAGGCAGCACAGCCGTCGCAGCCGGAGTCTGCTGGCGCTGATAACATTCTTGCAGTGTTGGCGTGATAAAACCGGGAATTTTTGATAAACCATCAGCGGCAACACGTTGGTTAGTATCCTGAATATAAGGGTTACTAAAGCGTGCAAGTACCACATCACGGTATTGTTCTAAATCGAGAGGACTCGGTGACAATGACGGTATCACGTCTTGTGTGACATAATTCCATGCCATTTGTTTGATAGCAGATTGGCGGGTGCTTTCATCAATAAAGCTCAAACCAATTAAGGTTCCTGCCCAAGCAATACAACTGTGGCTCGCATTCAGAATACGAATTTTCGCTTCTTCCCACGGTAAAACGGACTCAACCATTTCTACATCGACATTTTCTAATGCAGGGCGTCCATTAATAAAGTCATCTTCAATCACCCACTGAATGAATGCCTCTCCCATAACAGGTGCTTTATCATCCCAACCAGTATGCTGTTTTACACGTTCAGCCACATCTGGGGTTGGGCGAGGCGTGATCCTATCAACCATGGTATTCGGCGAACGCGTATTTTCTTTCACCCATTGGTACAGCTCAGTTTCACCTTTTAATTGCAGAAACGATAAAAAGCCGTGTCTAAACCGTTCGCCATTGTGGCGCAAATTATCACAATTTAACAAGGTCACAGGTTCACCATGAGCCGCTAAACGTGCACGTAAAATTTGTGTTAATGCACCATATATGGTGCTCATTTTGCCCGTTAAGTCTGCTTTAACATCTGGCTGTTCTGCATCTAACTCATGCTGTGGGGTTAAATAATAGCCCGCCTCCGTGACCGTGAAAGCAATAACGCGTGTTGCTTTATCACGGCCTTGTTCGACTAACTGGCTTAAATTCTCATCCCAATGTAATACTTTACGCACTGAAGTGATTTTTTCATAATGGCGCTCACCTTCAGGTGAAACTGTTTCAAGGGTATATTCCCCATTTTGCTTGGTTAGGTTATCAAGCAATGCATTCGCATCATTGCGAATATTCCCTAAGGCAATTGACCAACTATCATCCCCTTGTTGAATCAAGCGGTGCAAATACCACGCTTGGTGAGCACGATGAAATGACCCAGCACCGATGTGCATCCACACTGATTTCTGCTTTAGCATTGTGACTCCTTACCCTAAAATTAAATAATTGCTATTTTTTTGGGCATATGCCCGTTTGTTATATTTTAGTTTCAATCCGATCACAATTACTGCGATAATGCTCACAGTATTAACTTTTGCCCTTTTAATAAACAATTGCCCAGAATTACAATAAGCGAAACCAGCAGGAGAATGTCCATGCAGAAAGAATTAAAAAAAATGGAACAAGCTGCACGTGCGGCATGGCTATATTTTGTGGCAGGCAAAACACAACAGGAAATTGCGCATGAACTTGGGCTGTCGAGACAAGTCGCCCAACGCCTTATTTCACTAGCAAAAGAACAAGGTATGGTTCAGGTGCAAATCACGCACCCGATTACGGAGTGTTTAAGACTCGCTAATGATATCCAGCAAAAGTATCACCTAACACATTGCTTTGTTGTCCCTTCAGGCCAACTTGATACAGAAGCGACGCTCGATATGATTTCGGTGGCCGGTGCTGAGCTTATGGAGCAATTAATCGACCCCGATAAACCTCAAGTTATTGGTATCGGTTCAGGTAGAACATTACGCAGTATTATTGATGCCCTTCCTTACCTAGAAACCGCCCAGCACCAGTGTGTTTCACTAATAGGTGCGATTGCTCGTGATAGCTCAGCAACACGCTATGATATTCCATTACGTTTTGCAGAAAAATTACAGTGCCGGCACTACATTCTACCTGCACCGCTTTATGCCGATAGCCCTGAAGATAAAGCAATGTGGTGCCAACATCGCGTGTATAAAGAAGTCACGGAAAAAGCCCTAAATGCAGATATTACCTTTATTGGTATTGGTGAAGTCGGCAAAGGATGCCCACTCAATTCTGAAGGTTTTGTCACGGATGAACAATTGGAAATGTTGTTAGAAAAGGGTGTAGCCGCAGAGTTATTGGGACATTTTATCCAAGCTAACGGTGAACGGCTTTCTACCGCACTAGATGACACGCACACCAGCGTTCCACTTTTCCCTTCCCCGAATAAACCAGTGATCGCATTTGCGGGTGGCGCGCACAAAACAAAAGCCATTCAAGCCGTTATGAATGGTGGTTGGGTAACAGGTTTAGTGACCGATGAAGCTACTGCACATCATTTATTAGCTAATAAATCACCCCTGTGCTAGCCAGTGATGGCATAACATTCCAAGCAAGGTAAATATTAAGGCGCCAATGACATGGATGGCAATAGTACTAATGGCGAAGCCCAATTTACCTTCTTGGATCAATACCAAGACTTCAAGTGAAAAGGTCGAAAAGGTGGTAAATGCGCCACAAAAACCCGTCACAATGAATAATTTATAGGCAGGGCTAATATTTGCATTGGCAAAGTAAGAGATGGCAAAACCAATAACAAAGCCGCCAATTAAGTTGACCGCAACCGTACCAAGGGGAATGTTGGGGTAAAGGTGATTAAGTCTTAGGCTAACAAACCATCTTAGCCATCCACCAAGAACAGAACCAATCGCGATTGCAAATAAAGAGGCGTACATAGAAACTTCCTTTAATGTCTGGCGGGATAAACGAAAGGAAAGTCTCCCTGTTATACTCTAAATAATTCGAGTTACATGTAGGCGACAAGCGAAGATAGTCCAATGAACATACAGAAGTATGTGATTTGGCTAGTGCTGTGCAGTCAACAACCATGTAACTTGAAGTATGACGAGTATAGATCATTTATGCCCTATATTAGGGCACATAATACCTACGTACCCCATCAAATGAAAAGGTTAACGTAGGCATCATCAGCCCTCAACGGGCGGTTTTACATGAGGAGGAATGCCATCTCCCAAAGATTTATATAAAAATAATAAGGTAACTAATTAGGTGATGTAAACCTATTTTATAATAGATACTCTAAATAATTAGAGTCATAGTCAAACAATGAACCAATGACTGAGTATACGTCGTCAACAACGCGACAGCTTGAAGTATGGCAAATAATAGCTCTAAATAATTCAAGTTGTCGCTAGGCGACAAGTGAATGAGTCATTAGGAGCATACACAAGTATGTGACTAATGCGAATGAACGTAGTCAACAACGCGACGGCTTGAAGTATGACAAATAATAGCTCTAAATAATTCAAGTTGTCGCTAGGCGACAAGTGAATGAGTCATTAGGAGTATACACAAGTATGTGACTAATGCGAATGAACGTAGTCAACAACGCGACGGCTTGAAGTATGACAAATAATAGCTCTAAATAATTCAAGTTGTCGCTAGGCGACAAGTGAATGAGTCATTAGGAGCATACACAAGTATGTGACTAATGCGAATGAACGTAGTCAACAACGCGACGGCTTGAAGTATGACGAGCTATTGGGACATCTTTAAAATCGTCCGCACATTACTCGCACTCGTTGCAATAATATCAATCGCCCCCGTACGCAGGGCCCCCATAATCGCCATCGCTTTTGATGACTCTGAGGCAATCGCTATTACGCAAGGAATTTTCTTGAGTTCGTCTATACTTAGGCCTATCACGCGGTCATTCATCACGGTATCAACATGTTGCCCTTGCGCATTGAAAAAATCATAACCTGCGATATCGCCAATCACCCCTTGATTCAAACTCGCATCAACAATTTCACGCGGTGTAAACCAGCCTAGCTTGACCATATAGCTATCTTCATTCATATCGCCAATACCAATTAAGGCAATATCCGCTTTACGGGCACGATCTAAGGTTTCCTTAATGGTGCCATTTTTCATAAATGATTGCTTTAATTCGTTATTTTCGACATAAGCAGGCGCGTATAAGGTTTCGCTGGTTCCGCCAAACTTTTTGGCTAAACGACGGCTGATATGATCCGCATTGATGGAATCACCTGGGCGATGGGTTCCGCCTATTCCACAAATAAAACGGCAATCTTTTTCAGGGACGGCTCCACCGCTATCAGCCACTACCGCAACATTGCGACCTTGGCCGACCGTGACTATCATGTTGTCTCGTAACGTTGTTGATAAATAGTTAGCGACGAGAGTGCCGACTTGGTAACGTTGCTCTTCTTCGTCGGGATGATCGAGGGCAATCAATGCACGGGAAATCGGGAAGCGAGAAAGTAACTGTTGTTCTAACTGAGTGCTAAAAATAGGATGATAGCGAACATTGATCTCTACAATACCTTCTTCCTTTGCCCGCTTGAGTAAGCGGCCTACCTTAATTCGCGATATACCAAACTTATTGGCGATCTCTTCCTGAGTAATTTCATCACGATAATAAGCTATCGCAATTTCAGTCAGTAGCTCGATTTCGGAAGATGTTTGTGATCTATCCATAAGATAGTGGTTTCCTCTTTATTGGTGTTAATCGCAACAAGGGTGATAAGGTTTTAGTATAGCGTTTCTAGTGGCAATTAATAAGTGAGTTATAAAAGAGAGTGGATATATAGCAATGATATTTGACTATATATCCACGAAAGAATTATATAAAACAATTATGCATTAGCTAATGCATCCTGTTTTTCAATACTCTGCGCTAATTGACACAATAATAAACAACAAGAAGTGGCACCTGCATCCAATACCCCTCTTGAACGTTCACCAAGGCGGCTTGCACGGCCAATTTTAGCCACTAAATCTACTGTGGAATCACGACCTGCAACAGCAGCTGCCTGCATCGCATCAAGCGCTTGTTTAAAGTTTTCCCCTGCTTTTGTCGCCTCTTCAAAAGCATTAACTGCAGGGATCAATGTATCCATCAAGCACTTATCACCCACTGTCGCGCTGCTGATGTCTTGCAGCTCAGATAAACCATTTTTCAGCATATCGAGAAAATCTTGTTGCGATAACATATTTTTTCCTGAAATACTGTCTGACATTCCCATAAAGAAGCTGCCATAAAGTGGCCCCATCGAACCACCTATGCCTTCCATCAAGGCGTCTGAAATTTCTTCAAACCCTTCACTGAGTGATAATTCACGGCCTGCAATTGCTTTAGCGCATAGATTAAAACCTTTAGCCATATTAATGCCATGGTCTCCATCCCCTATTGCGCCATCAATTTCACTGAGGTATTCACGGTTAGAAACAATAATGTTCACTAAATCAAGGGTAATTTCCTTGCCGTTGCCCGTTGAAATAACTTGCATAATTGTCTCCTTATTTAACCTGTGTTAAACCCAATGAATATGCAGGGACATCCATCAATGTTTTTAATTCATCATCCACTTTCATTAATGTCAGTGTGACCCCCATCATTTCTAGTGAGGTAAAATAGTTACCAACATAGTTACGAACAATCCGCACACCTTTCTCACTGAGTTGTTTTTCAACCTCTGCATAGTAGATGTACAGCTCCATAACTGGTGTCGCACCTAGCCCTGAAACCAAGACGACAACTTCATCACCTTGTTTTGCCTGCATATCATCTAAAATTGGCGCTAACATGGTTTGTGCCATTTGCGCGGCCGATTGAATTGGCATGATTTCAATGCCTGGCTCTCCATGATGGCCAATGCCTAGCTCCATCATCCCGTCTTCAATATGAAAATTTGGATGACCCACTGCTGGAATGGTGCAAGACGTTAACCCAACACCAATAGAGTGGCAGTTATTAATCGCTTTTTGTGCTGCATTAATAACACCGTCTAAATCATAGCCTTTGCTTGCTGCGGCAGAGCCCACTTTCCACATGAGAATTTCGCCAGCAACGCCACGGCGCTTTTCTTTTTCACTCGCAGGTGCTGAAGCGACGTCATCGGTAGCAACCACGGTTTTGACTTGCATACCCGCTTTTTCTGCCTTTTTCATCGCCATCTTGACGTTCATGTTATCGCCCGCATAGTTACCATATAAACAGGCAACACCCGCACCGCTATCGGCTGCTTTAAACGCGTCTAAAAAAGCGCCCGCAGTGGGTGAGGAGAAAATTTCCCCAATGGCCACCGCATCTAACATGTTTTCACCCACGTAGCCTAAAAACGCAGGTTCATGACCTGAACCACCACCAGTGACAATGCCCACTTTCCCTTGTATTGGGGCTTTTGGGTATTTTAGAACGCGCGCGTTATCAGTTTGTGCAAAATATTCAGGGTGCGCTTTCAAATAACCTTGAATCGCATCTTCAACAACGAGATCAGGTTCATTAATGATTCTATTCATAATTCCCTCATTTACTTATTTTCTGGTGTTAGCTGCATCTTTGCCGTCTGTTCAAGTAATTCTTCCGGCACAGTAATAAATTTCATCAATATCGCACTAAATAAATAGAGCCCTGAGAAGATCCAAATCACGCCAAAGGCTCCAACACTACTAATAAAGAGCCCAACTAATGCAGGTCCGACAAAAGTACTTAAGCCTGCACCTAAGTTAAGGACTGACATTGCAGCGCCTTTATTTTCAGGCGCTAAACTCGGCATGATGGCTGAAAGCGGTACGTATCCGGCAAGACATGCGCCGAATAACCCAGCGGCAATCATCATCAGGGTATAATTGTGCCCAAAATAATAAGGCACGTAGTAAAACATTAAGGTACAAACCATACAGCCGACACAACCAAACCAAATCACAATATTGCGCCAACCAATACGGTCACTGACAACACCAAAGATCAGATTAAAAGCGATGTTCACTGTCCAAAGTGCCGCGTAGATATGTAACCACTCTGTGCGGGAAAAACCAAAGTCAGCAAGAAACATTGGCATGAAGATCACAAAACCGTACGCTGCAGAGGTATTAATAGTACGAACAATGCCACCTAAACCAATTTTGGGGTTTTCAAACGCGATGGTGATCCCTTTAAATACATAGCTGAGCGATACTTTTTCTTTCGGTGAGTCCGTTGTGTCTCCCGCTTTATTGCGGTTAAGCGCGATAGCAATAAATGCCCCGATAGTGACAAAAATCAGTCCACTCCATAACGTTGCCATTTCACCTAAAACTGGCAACGCATAACTTGAATACATCACGCCTAAAACACCGAGTCCGCCACTATAAACAAACCAGAATATCCCGACTGCAGAGCCCAGTTTTTTAATTGGCGCCTCATAGGCCACCCAAACTAAGAAGCCATAGGCAAACATTGGATAACCAAAACCACGCAGCGCATAGGTTGGGATCATGATAGACAGGCTGTTACTCGGTAAGCCAACAGACAAGAAAATAATCGAGCCAATGACAAACATCACAAAACCAAAAATCATCACACGACGGGCGGTATAAATTTCAGCCAACACACCGGACAACCACGCGGCGACAGCAGCAAAAAAACCATACACACTAAATAGTAATGATGATTCTTCAATACTCATTCCACGGCTAATTATAAAAGGTGACAGCCAGCCTTGTTCTAGGCCTTCCCCCATCATAAAGATCAGGACGCCAAAATAGCCAAGTAGTAACTTTGGTGAAAACCCCGTTACTTTAGACAGTTTATTGATTATCATATTGTTGACCTCAGTGCTTGTTCGCTGGGTTAGGACCTGAATAACAAGCCTTGGTAGGGTGACATTTATTCAGGTCCAATTTTTATCGTTATATTTTTAATTTCGTCTTTTTTTCAACCCACGACAGCTCTACAGGTTCGGGTCGAGAACCACTTTAATGTGCGGGTCGCCTTTCGCCATCATCGAAAAACCTTCCGCAAATTTATCTAAAGGTAAAATATCCGTCACAACCCCCTTGGTTGGGAAATCGCCATTACCAATACCTTCAATCACTAATGGGTAGCAATATGGGCCAAGGTGAGAACCTAATAAATCCAGTTCTTTACGGTCACTGATGATGCTCCAGTCCACGGTCACTGGGTCTTTAAATACAGAAAACTCAACAAAAGTACCTAATTTACGGATCATCTTAAGGCCTTGCTCTACCGATTTAGGCGCCCCAGTCGCTTCAATGTAAATGTCACAGCCATAACCTTCTGTCATCTCTTTGACAATTTTGTCTACATCATCACGTTTAGGGTTTAATACGATATCGGCACCAAATTCTTTTGCTAATTCAAGGCGTTTATCAAATAAATCCAGAACGACTAACTTACCAGCACCCGATTTTTTAATCGCTCCAATCATACCGAGACCTAATGTTCCCGCCCCTGAAAGCACGACAACATCACCCAATTTGACATTAGCGCGCTGCACGGCATGTAAAGAACAGGCGTAAGGTTCAATCAAAATGGCATCTTCGATTGGCATCTCAACAGGCACATGGTAGTTGATGGCTTCTTTGGTAAACTTCATATATTGCGCCATACCGCCATTCACATTGTTTTGGAAGCCATACAAGTCATGTTTTTCACACATCCAGTATTCACCGCGTTTACAAAAGCGGCATTCCCAACAAGGTACGATTTGCTCAGAAATAACACGGTCACCTAATGCAAAACCTTCAACTTTTGAGCCAAAGCCTACAACATGGCCAATAAATTCATGCCCTGGGATCATTGGCGCTTTGATATAAGCGGGCTGTTCTGCATCACCCCAAAAACTAGGAGCACCTTCAAAAGCCTTCACATCACCCGCGCAGATACCACAAGCTTCTACGCGAACCAAAATTTCTTCTTCACTAATTTTAGGGACATCGACAGTTTCTAAACGGTAGTCTTTTGGTGCATAAGCAACCACGGCTTTCATTTTTTCTGGAATGCCTGCGCTCATCGTTGCTTTTGAATCACAGTGTTCACACATAGTTCTATCCTCGGCGGTTTGTAAAATGAACATAAGTTCAATGAAGATACAAATTAACCATACCCTCTTTTCTTCATCCTTGCCCATAGTGAGAGTGTGAAAGTGTGATTCAGTGCAAAAATTCTCATGAAATCGTCTTAAAACGCCTGTTTTTTACATTTTTGGCAAAAAAAATTAAATTTGAAGCTGTAGATCACAGAATTCATCATCATAAAAATAAAAACATATGTTCACCTATTGATTATTTGTTCATAAGATCCTATTTTCTAAGTAGCACATTTGATTGACTAATGAACTTTTGTTCAACAATAAGGATCTCTATCATGCTATCTATTGCTATTGGCGCAGATGACGCTGCATTTGAAATGAAAGATTTGATTAAGGCTCACTTAGCAGCATTAAACATTGAAGTGACTGATTACTGCTTAAATACAGGGGTTGCAGATGAAATGTACCCTGATGTTGCCCATGCGGTTGCAACTGCAATCGTACAAGGTAAGCACCAGCGCGGTATTCTAATTTGTGGTACCGGAATTGGTATGTCCATTGTTGCCAATAAAGTTACAGGGATCCGTGCAGCACTGTGCCATGACACATACTCCGCTGAGCGAGCTCAGAAAAGTAATGACGCGCAAATTATTACCTTTGGGGCACGAGTGATTGGCCCTGAACTGGCTAAAACCATTGTCGATACATGGCTAGCTTCCCATTATGAAGGGGGACGGTCAGCGCCGAAAGTGGCTCGAATCAGTGAGTATGAAAATGGGGAACGTTAGTTTTACTTTAGGCGCTTTTACTTTGGGAGCTTTGTAATGTCCACTCAATCACAAAATAAATTAGCCAATGCCATTCGATTTCTTTCAATAGATGCCGTACAACAAGCCAATTCAGGCCATCCTGGAGCCCCAATGGGAATGGCTGATATTGCTGAAGTTCTTTGGCGAGATTATTTACAGCACAACCCCGCAGACCCACATTGGCCTAACCGTGACCGCTTTGTATTATCAAACGGCCATGCCTCAATGCTGCTCTATAGTTTGCTTCATTTAACAGGCTATGAGTTATCCATTGATGATTTAAAACAGTTCCGACAACTCCATTCCAAAACACCGGGTCACCCCGAATTAGGTTATACACCCGGTGTTGAAACCACGACTGGCCCTCTGGGGCAAGGCATTGCCAATGCGGTTGGTATGGCAATCGCAGAAAAAACCCTAGCGGCCACGTTTAATCGCTCGGGGTTCCCCGTTGTTGACCACTATACCTATACATTTTTAGGTGATGGCTGTTTAATGGAAGGGATCTCCCATGAAGTGTGTTCATTAGCAGGAACATTAAAACTCAATAAACTCATTGCGTTTTATGATGACAACCGCATTTCTATTGATGGAGATGTGGAAGGCTGGTTTACCGATAATACCGCAAAGCGTTTTGAAGCCTATGGCTGGCATGTAATTAGATCAATTAATGGGCATTCGCGCCCTGCGATTAAAGCGGCTATCGAACAAGCACGCCAACAAACCTCGAAACCCACACTCATTATCTGCAGAACCACGATTGGTTATGGTTCGCCCAATAAAGCCGGTACCGCAGATTCTCATGGTGCGCCTCTCGGACAAGATGAAATAACACTGACTCGCCAACAACTCGGTTGGACGTATCCGCCTTTTGTGATCCCTGATGAAATATACCAACCTTGGAATGCCTTAGAACGTGGTGCTGAACAGCAATTACGTTGGGAACAAGCACTACGAGAATACGCCAAACAATACCCAGAACTCGCAGAGCAACTAACGCAACGATTATCCAACCAACTCCCTGAAAAATTTACAGATATCATTGATAACTTCATTCAACAATTAAATGATAACCCGGCAACGATAGCTACACGTAAAGCGTCACAAAATACACTCAATATTATTGGCCCTGTTTTATCTGAATTAATCGGTGGCTCCGCAGACTTAGCCCCAAGTAACCTGACTTATTGGTCTGGGTCACAGCCAATTAATGAACAACCTTCAGGCAACTATATTCACTATGGCGTCAGAGAGTTTGGTATGACCGCCATTGCCAATGGCATTGCATTGCATGGCGGCTTTCGCCCTTACACGGCAACTTTCTTGATGTTCTCTGAATATGCACAAAATGCCGTGAGAATGGCTGCGTTAATGAAATTGCCACAAATTCTTATTTATACTCACGATTCAATTGGCTTAGGTGAAGATGGCCCAACACACCAACCCGTTGAGCAACTTGTTTCGCTGCGTGCCACGCCTAATTTGTCGGTATGGCGCCCTTGTTGCCAAGTAGAAACCGCTGTGGCTTGGAAACAGGCTATCATTCATCAACAAAAGCCAACTGCACTTGTATTATCCCGCCAAAATCTAATTCAATATTCACGAACAGCCGAACAGCTCGCTAATATTGCGCGTGGTGGATATATTTTGCGCAGCAATAGTGAGACGCCTGAATTACTATTAATTGCTACTGGCTCTGAAGTCACATTAGCGGTTGAAGCATGGAAGCAACTGACTGAACAAGGTTTTCATGTAAATGTTATTTCGATGCCATCAACAGATACCTTTGACCAACAACCCTTAGAGTACCAGCAGCGCGTTTTGCCAAATCATGTTCGCCATCGTATTGCTATCGAAGCCAGTATTAGTGATTACTGGCGTAAATATGTAGGGATTGATGGATTAGTTATGGGAATGAACAGTTTTGGAGAATCAGCCCCTGCAAGTAAATTGTTTGAATATTTTGGTTTTACCGTAGAAAAGCTTATTACTATGTCACGTTCATTATTAAAACCTAATGATTAATTGATATAGCAATAATTAATATCTGTTATCCTACATTGTAATTTCCTATTACAAGCCAAATAATATCTATGTTATTTGGCTTATTTTTATCTAAATAAAATCATAAACAATAAAAAAGCGAGTACCTATCCATACTCGCTTTATTCATTATTAATTTAATATCCTTATTGGATACTATAACCACCATCAATTACTAAATTATGACCTGTAATCATATCAGATGCATCACTGGCCAAAAATAACGCACATGCGGCAATTTCAGATGGCTCCGCAAAACGCCTTGCAGGAATTTTTTCTTTCATTTCATCACCTTTTTTACCTTCCCACGCTTTTTTACCGAGTTCAGTCATGACAATCGTTGGAGAAATGGCGTTGGTTTGTATGCCTTTTGGGCTCCACTCAAGTGCTAATACTTGGGTTAAACCAATAATCGCTGCTTTACTGGCACAGTAGGCTGCATGTTGGTCTAGGGCAATCACCCCAGCTTGAGATGCCATATTAATAATCTTCCCTTTTCCATTATTAATCATTACATTACCTGCAGCCTGGCAAACCAAAAAAGTCCCTTTTAAATTCACATTCATGGTTAAGTCCCAGTCTGATTCACTTAAATTTTCAGCGGGAGCAAGTGCGACTATCCCTGCACTATTGACGACAATATCTAACGTACCATAATGCTCAACAACCTGTTTTACCATCTGAGAAACTGCCTCAGAATTTGTAATATCACATTGAATACCAATTGAATTCCCTAATTTTTCCGCAGTTTTTATCACTTTATCTGACTTGTCGATTAAGGCGACTTTAGCCCCTTTTTCAACATACAATTGAGCAATCGCGAAACCAATACCTGCTGCTCCCCCTGTAATTAATGCAACTTTGCCATCGAGTGAAAAGTTGGTGCTATAGCCACTAAATTTTTTCATTTCAATTCCTTAATATCATGATGTGATATTCAATATATAGGTGAAATAAATATAGGGTTGCCTTAGAGAGACAACAAAATATTAAGCGAAGGTTAAATTACTTGGTGTTATTAATATAATATTATCACTGGTTAAATTCTATATTATTCATCTAAAAAAAAGAGATATCTCTCAAATTAAATATCTCATTAAATTCTAAATGGGCATATGTTCAAAATAATAATTTAAATGAATATTTGTACTTTATTTTTGACTGTGAAAACCCTCCGAAAAATTCATTTACGTTGTAACACCCCGTCAAAAGTGTATTTTTTCTTCCCCTATAATTTTCCTGTTAATTGGCGCATAATATTAGTTATATCTAAATTGATATTGAACAATATCAACCGTGAGTTATTGAGTAAGATATTGGAATGAATATCATTTACACTAAATACTGCACATTTAATTTATAGGTTATTGATAATATGGAAGAAAGTAACTTGCTATTACAACTGAATAACATTGGCTATAGTATTGAGCAAAAAACAATTCTTGATAATGTGCAGATTAACTTACAGGCAGGCGACTTTAAGCTGATTACGGGCCCTTCTGGCTGTGGTAAAAGTACCTTATTAAAAATAGTGGCCTCGTTAATTTCCCCCACTCAAGGAACCATCAAGTTTCAAGGGAAAGATATCACTACCATCCTCCCAGAGACGTATCGTCAGCAGGTTTCATACTGTACTCAAACGCCTACTTTATTTGGGCAAACCGTGTATGACAACCTCGTTTTTCCGTATCAAATCCGAAAATTGCCATTTAATAAAGACAAAGTCATCAGTGATTTACAGCTGTTTTCTCTGCATCCTTCTATTTTAGAGAAAGGGATCAATGAGCTCTCTGGAGGGGAAAAACAGCGAGTGTCACTTATTCGAAACTTACAATTTCTTCCGCAAGTCTTGCTATTAGATGAAATCACCAGTGCCCTAGATGAAGAAAATAAAATTAAAGTGAACGAATTTATTCATCATTTAGCAAGTGACAAAAAAATAGGGGTGCTATGGGTAACTCATGACCAAGATGAAATCGCTCATACCAATGAAATTATTACGCTTCCTGTTCACCACACCGAATCATAGGATACCACTGTGCATCAACCAACGATTTCCAATGAATCACTAACCTTTTCTATCCTGTTAGTCCTAGTGGCTATTTTTATTAGCCATAAAGAAAAACTGTCCCTTGAAAAAGATATTATCTGGAGTACTTGCCGAGCGATTATTCAACTGTTGATCGCAGGCTATATTCTAACATACATATTTAGAGTGGATCACGAATTGCTCACGATTGCATTGGTGATGTTTATTTGCGTCAATGCCGCGTGGAACGCCAAGAAAAGAAGTAAATATATTGATAAAATTTATGTTACTGCATTAATAGCCATTAGCTCTGGTACATTTCTTACATTGTTAATTCTGATATTAACCAATGCCATCGCATTTACGCCTATGCAGGTCATTCCTATAACGGGAATGATTGCGGGTAACGCCATGATTGCTGTAGGGCTATGCTTTAATAACCTTGGTCAACGGTTTTCAAGCCAGCAACAACAAATTCAAGAAATGTTAAGTTTGGGGGCGACCCCAAAAATTGCTTCCGCATCTATAATTCGCGACAGTATTCGTGCATCACTGATCCCAACGGTGGACTCAGCCAAAACAGTCGGAATTGTCAGCTTACCGGGTATGATGTCAGGGCTGATTTTTGCTGGAGTTGACCCGTTACAAGCCGTTAAGTACCAGATTATGGTGACTTTTATGCTGTTAGGCACAGCCAGCCTTTCGACCATACTAGCTGGGTATATGACCTATACAAAATTCTATAACCAACGCCACCAATTATTGGTTACAACACTGAATAAATAATGACCTCCCACCGCTTATTGGTCATCAACGATAAGCGGTACTTTCTTGATATCACCCTTTGACCACCCCCACAGGTAGCACTTCAATTAATTGTGCTTTGCTATTTTCATTATCTATCAACTTAAAAATATGATTTAGCATCGTTGGCACATCCTGTTTGACCATTTCGATGTCATTACCTAAAAGTGCAACAAAGGGATCCCAGTCAAAACAGCCTAAATGAGGTTGGTGCGAACCGATATACCCCTTTTTACCTAACCAATCAATAACCCCTTCTAATGAAATGGTTGAATTAATAAATAAACCGCATTTCACTATTTTCTGTGGATCATTACTATTCTGTTCAAAAAACTGAGAAAGCGCTTTTTCTGCTTTTTCGGGGGCATAACCACAAGCCAAAATATTTTCTTGTGGAACCGTGATACCTTTTTCATTATGTGCATCAATAAACCCACGAATACGTTCACGTGTATTGTGGTCATGTTCACGACCACCAATGAAAATTAAGGCTTCATTTATTGATGTTTGAGGCTTATTTTTACTTAAAATACGTTGAGTTAAATTTTTTGCACCAAGATAGTTATCTGAAATAACCGAAGGCGCCAACGAGCCCGGTAAGTCTAAATTTAAGGTTGAAACCCCCGAAGCTTGGCAAATTTCGGTAATTTTATCTGGATTCGTTGCCCCCGTTGAAATCAACCAATCCACCTGATAAGAGATCATTGCGCGCGCGGCTTCTATTTCTAACTCAGGGTCACGTCGCGTGCAGGTAATGATTGGAAACAGCCCTCTTTCACGCGCCATTTCCTCAAAATGTTCGACAATAGAGCCAAAGTAGCGGTTGTCATATTTCGGGACTAACATACCGATTATTTTGGATTTATTACTGCGCAACAAGCTAGCTTGCTTATTGACTGCATAATTTTGTTCTTCGGCGATGCGGATCACTTTTTCAGCAAGCTGTGCACTAATTCGCCTTTTTTGCCAATTACCATTAAGTATTGCACTCACTGCACTCGCTGAAACCCCGGCTAATTCAGCAAGGTCATAGATCGTTGTTTTCTTATTTTGTCTGATCTTTGTCACAGATTCTCATCTCCATTTTTTACTAGCTTGACACCAAAGTCGAAAAGTCGCAATACTGCTACATCGATTGAGCAACATTGAAATTGATGATGCCTGAGTTGATAGACTGCAAAATAAATACTATCAACCATCGCATGTAGCCACCTATCCATCCCTGTGACTCATTGCTGTTTCATTAATTTCAGACGCTTTTTATTCTTACATCTCGCTAAAATATCCGATTGGAGTAAATTATGGCCATTTCTATTGAGAACAAAGTCGCAGCAATTACCGGAGCTGCTTCAGGTATCGGTCTTGAATGTGCACGTACACTAATTAAAGCAGGCGCAAAAGTCGTTTTAATTGACCGCGCAGAAGAGCGATTAAACCAACTTGTTGAAGAATTAGGTGAAAACGCGATCCCATTAGTTGTCGACCTAATGAAACCAGAACAAGTTGATGGAATGTTAGATGCCATCTTACAAAAAGCTGGCCGTTTAGATATTTTCCATGCTAACGCCGGTGCCTATATTGGTGGCCCTGTTGCTGAGGGTGACCCAGATGTGTGGGATAAGGTATTAAATTTAAACATTAATGCGGCTTTCCGTTGTGTCCGCGCGGTGTTACCTCATTTTATTGCCCAAAAATCCGGTGATGTATTATTCACCAGTTCAATTGCTGGTGTTGTCCCCGTGATCTGGGAACCGATTTACACCGCATCAAAATTTGCTGTTCAAGCCTTCGTCCATTCAACGCGCCGCCAAGTCTCTGAACATGGTGTTCGTGTTGGTGCAGTATTACCCGGCCCTGTTGTCACTGCCTTACTCGATGATTGGCCAAAAGAAAAAATGGAAGAAGCCTTAGCAAATGGTAGCTTAATGCAACCGATTGAAGTCGCTGAAGCCGTATTATTTATGTTAACTCGCCCACGCAATGTCACTATTCGTGACCTTGTTATTGTGCCAAACAGTGTTGATCTCTAACTTGTCATCTCGCAATTCATTGCAGTTAGCACCTTGGAGGGAAAATGAATAATTTACATACACAAATAAAAGATAACGATAAAGTCGTTATTGGTATCGATGTTGGCACAGGCAGTGCTCGCGCAGGTGTCTTTGACATGTCAGGCAATATGTTAGCCTCTGCCAAACGTGATATTACGCTATTTCGTGACAATGCCAATTTTGCAGAGCAATCAAGTAACGAAATTTGGGACGCTGTTTGTTATTGTGTCAAGCAAGCAATAGCATTATCAACAGTAAAACCACAACAAGTTGCAGGTATTGGCTTTGATGCAACCTGCTCACTGGTTGTCATTGGTTCAGATAAACAGCCTATTACTGTTAGCCCATCGAATGACCCTGAGCGCAACATTATTGTGTGGATGGACCACCGTGCGACAGAGCAAGCTGAGCGCATTAATCAATTAAAACACCCTGTTCTAAATTATGTTGGCGGTAAGATTTCGCCTGAAATGGAAACGCCTAAGATTTTATGGCTAAAAGAAAATTTACGTCAATCCTATGATAACGCATGGCAATTTTTTGATTTAGCCGATTTTTTAACATGGAAATCGACTAACTCCTTAGCTCGCTCAACCTGTACTGTCACCTGCAAGTGGACATATCTTGCCCATGAGAAACGCTGGGATGAGGATTACTTTCAACAGATTGGTTTATCTGAACTGGCAGATGAAAATTTCGCACGTATTGGCCAGCTTATTGTGGAACCAGGCACGCCTTGTGGTGAAGGCTTAACTGAAGCCGCTGCCCAACAAATGGGCTTGCTAGCAGGAACTCCTGTCGCTGCTGGTATGATAGATGCTCACGCAGGCGGTATTGGTACTGTTGGCGTTAATGGCGATGCAACCGCCAATATGGCATATGTATTTGGTACCTCTTCATGCACAATGACAACCACCAAAGAACCTGTATTTATACCGGGTGTATGGGGGCCCTATTTCAGTGCAATGGTACCGGGTATGTGGCTAAATGAAGGTGGCCAAAGTGCGGCTGGCGCAGCAATTGACCAGCTACTTTCCTTGCATCCCGCTTTTGCACAAGCAAAACTCACGGCAAAAGAGCAAGGCAAACCTTTGCCTGTTATGTTAGCAGATTTAGTATTAGAAAAAGCATCTTCACCATCACAGTCTGTTGAGCTAGCTGAAAAAATACACGTAGTTCCTGAGTTTTTAGGGAACCGAGCACCTTTTGCCGACCCTCATGCCAGAGCCGTCATTGCGGGATTAACCATGGATAACAGCATGGAAAATTTACTTTCTTTCTATGTTGCTGGTGTGTGTGGAATTGGCTATGGATTACGACAAATCATTGAAGCACAAGCAAATTCTGGTGCTGCGATTGAAAATATTGTTGTCAGTGGCGGTGCTGGTCAACACCCGTTGATCCGCCAGCTACTTGCTGATGCGTGTGGTGTCCCAGTGATTTCAACACAAGCCAGTGAGCCTGTATTGCTTGGCTCTGCAATCCTTGGAGCAGTTGCAGGGAAAGTCTGTGAGGATGTCGCACAGGCTATGGATCAATTTAGTGCGATTGACTTAACCTACCAAGCAAATAACGCTTATAAGACTCGTCATGATGCAAGATTCGCCTCTTTCTTACATTTGCAACAATGTGCTAGAGAGTTAAAAGGTTAATCACGTAGATACAACACTCAAGCCATATTTAGACTAAAGAAAGCCGTAAACCGGCTTTCTTTAATTAAAACGCGTATGACCTATCAAGTTTAATTCAATAAGAAGATGGGTGTTATAACTCACTTTTAAAAGCAATATCTTGTCCATAGCGAATCAACCATTTCCTTTGGCATCAAATCGTAATCTCCCTCAACCATTGGAATAGACAAGGATACTTTCCCTTGTTTATCACTATACGCTTTCATAATGAATTTTTTATATCCTTCTAACCTTGCATTTTTAATTCGAAACACTTCACCACAGACATAACCTAACTCCCCCTTATCCGTAGTTTGACGAATAAAATTATATTTCACATTTCTAAATGAAGCAGACTCTGGGAAAGATAAATAGTCTTCAACACTACTCTTTGCCATTTTCACAAGATCAGGTTTAGGGGAGTAGTTCAATGTCACTCCTAATATAAAAGAGCTCCCAGCTAACAATAAAATTGTGAGCAACTTTATGATATTCATATTCTTAAGCTCTCATTTATTCAATAACAAGCCAGTTGACCAAAATGACCTAAAAATTTTGCCCCAAGAATAGACTTAAATAGTTACCTTGAGTCAGTTGTAAGTAAATAATAATTTTTTTAATAATGGTTAACCCTATCTATATAAGAATACCTTATTAGATGACCTGCTTTTTCTAATTATCACCCTCGATAGCTACCACCAGCAGAGTAAAAAAATACAATTAGTTTTATATAACCATCCGTATTTATACTCTACTTCACGCTCCAATAGAGTAAAAACGTCAATATTAAACTATGAATATAAATAGTACTTAAAACATTAACTGTTTCAATTTGTATTTTTTAATTAAAAAAATTATTTTACCAAAAACAGAAAACAATAATAAGATTTAAGTGTTCATCATAACTTAACAAAAATGAGCAGGAATATGTAATAAAATAATTCAATTCAATAATAGTTATGTCGAAATATTAATTAACTCACTTGGTAGGTGATTTAACTCAATATAAGCGTAAATTTGAATTAATTAATAATTTATTCGTTATTTTCAAATAAGTCCCCCTTGGCCTACTCTCGCAGCCAAAAACAAAAAAATACTTTAAATTCAATTAAATGAAAATATTCACATTGATTTAAATTATCTTCCATCTTTATTCTTAACGTCTCGTTATCTTGCATTTTTTTTAGAATAAATTAGCCAAATTGCCGCTTTCCCTTAAGCGCAATAGATTTTAACCAATTGATTAATAAAAACAAAATAACAAACAAATCAATTGCTAAAATGTTAATTTTTTGATATTAAAAAGTTAATCATAATGAACAAACCCAAAAAACATAAGAATTTCTAACAATATCTATATAGTAATTTACCATTAGACTCTTATATATACCTACTTTTTCCCAATTTTTGATATATCCCACCAAATCAAATTACAGAATATTCCTAGAAAGAATTGCTTCTTTTAGCCAATACATAAAATTATCCGGCTAAATTTGACAAAATATTTTTTCCATCTCATGTAGCATTGCTTTCCAAAGAAAAGGGTAAACCATGACAAATATTCAATTACTATTACTTGCAACTAATAACATCAAAAACAACACAGAGCTAAGCCACTCTCAAGAGTCTTATGTATATCAATTTTACTATGCTAATATCGTCGGTCATTTCGATAGCATTCAAAAATTCCTTACCGTATTTAAACAGCAGACGAGTGCAACATTAGATACATCACAACAATTAACTGAGCAGCGGCAGCAGATATACTCAACAGTTGAGTATTATTTAGGCATAGCTGAAAAACGCTATATTGAAAGGAAAAAAATACTAGCCAATTAACTTATCATTACAGTTGGAAAGGCCTACAAACTAAATGAGGCCTTTTATCGAAAATTTTTCTGTTAAGTATTTATTGCTCTTGTAGCTCTAATTCAGCAATTATAGGTAGGTGGTCACTAACATTTGACCATTGAAACTCTTTACTATCCGTTGGGATTTCCATTTTTTTCACATCCCAAACTTGGCCTTTAAATGTAAAAATATGGTCAATATCAATGGCTGGGTTCACAGCTGGCCAACTACGATAATCAACACCTTTTAACTCAACTGGGTTCCACATATAACGAATTTCTTGGATAGGCTGTTCATTAGCTGTTGAATTAAAATCTCCCGCTAATATTTTTATTGAGGCCGCAATATTATCAAATCCCGTATCCGTATCCCCAATACTCGCATCTAAAATATGGCGCACTTGCCCAATGCGAATGGTTGGATCTTTCTGCCAATCAAGGTGTGTACCCATTACAATGATTGGCGCATCAAAGCCTGGTTTTGATATCTGGGATATTAATACAACACGTTGTTCTGCATCACCAGAGGGTAAATTAATCACTTTAGACTTATCGATTTTATATTTTGATAAAATTCCCACACCGTACTCTCCACCATCAAAATCCAGAGCCTTACCAAAAGCAAAATCCATCTTATTGGCTTTAGCTATTTCTTCTAGCTGGTGAACTTTTTTACTGCGAGCTGTTTTGTTATCAATTTCAGTTAAAACAATCACATCTGCATCTATTTTTGCAATCGCTTTGTTCAGCCCATCAAGGTCACTGACATCTGATGCCAACTCATTTTTACCAATGTTATAAGTGGCTACTTTAATGGTTGGTTTGTCTGAAGTATAAACTTTATTCGGTGTTCCCCCATCCTGTACCTTCAGAATTTCAGAACCCGTCATCGTAGCCATCGCACCACAAGAAAATAAAATTGCGCTGGAGATGGCTGTTTTTAGTAATTTCATAATTTTCCCCTGTTAATATCTAATACGGCAAAATAGTGCAAGCATTCAATAAAATCCTAGCTGAACCGAATTCATCTACCTGCAGTTTTCATACATTAACAGAGAATAAAAAAGATATAGTGACCAAGCCGACAATCTTATTTCGAGAGAAAAAAAAACCACTTTTCAGCCCCCGAAATAGTGAGCAAATTCACCATTATTTACTAAGGACAAGCAAGATATTCAAAAAAACGTGATCAATAACGATAAATTAAATTTAAGCACTTTGCCTTGCTTCAAATTTATAGGGGAAAACAACCCCTTCTTTACGTTCAATGAAATCACAATCGGCATCAGCAAGCCATTTTTGTAATCTTTTCGCTGTCTCTCTAGCCATTTTACTATAATCAATCCGTACTGAAGTCAGTGATGGGTGGATGTGATCACAATTTGAAGAGCCTTCGACGCAGGCAATCGCTAACATTTTAGGTATCTGAATTAAACGCCTTTGGCACTCAAAAATGACACCAAGCGCGATCATTTCATGGCTACAAATCACCGCTTCAAGCTCAGGTTGGCGGGTCAGCATCTCACTAATTGCTTGGCGACCAAAGTCCATCGTTGCAACATACGGAGTTGTAATACTTTGGTCTGCACTTTGGTTATACGCCAGCATTGCTCGGTTCCAGCCACTTAGTTGCTGACTTTGCATTTTGCTGTCCATTTGAGCACCAATATAACCTATCTTCTTATACCCTTTTTGTAACATATAGTTGGTTAAAAAATTAACCGCGTCTCCAACATTACTTTTGATATTCAACGTGACTGGATGATTAGATTCCCCCGCAACACTGACCACAGGGATATCTAAATTCTTCAAATAATTCGAAACGCTTTCTGAGTTTATCGCCCCAAAAACAATCAAAGCTGCAGGGTTGCTCTGTAATAGTGTTGATAAGACCTCAGACTCTTTTTTTTGCTGGTAATCATGGCTACCAATAACGACTTGATAACTATTTTTGTTCAGCGCTTCTTGTAAAGATTGCAGAAAAACTGAACTAGCATGATCACGCAAAGACGGAATTAAAACAGCAACAGTACGGCTTTGGCCTGAAGCTAAAATACCTGCCGCTGAATTAGGTATATAACCAAGCTCTTCAACTGCAGCATTAATTTTTTCACGTAACTTATCGGATACTAATTCAGGTGTGCGCAAAGCCCTAGATACCGTCATGGATCCAACACCTGCGTATTTTGCGACATCCTGCAATGTGACTCGCCCTGTATTTTTTCTTTTTCGTATTTTTTGCATGTAATACTTTTACTTAGCCTAAACTATTATTAACCCTAAGATATTCAGATCTTTGGTGGCCATTTACCCTGTACTTTTACTTTTTCTCGTGTTTTCAAACTAATACATTAAAAACAGCCAATATGATTGTCTTAAATCTAAAGAAACAGTAAAAATCACCAACTCGGGTTAACTTACCACAGGTTGAATTTGTTAATCAGCCGACAAGTGTACTCATTTCATATTTGTTCGCTATATTTTCTTAAAATGATAGCGCTATCACGAAAATGAAATATTCAACTAGATAGCGCTACCATAGAGCACTACTATTCATTCAACCATTACAAAGATAATAATTTCACTCTACCAGGAGCAACCCGATGCTAACGACATTACTGACCCCTAACGTCATTCAAGTCGTCGACAGTGCCAGTAATTGGCAAGAAGCGATAAAAATCGCCTGTAATCCATTAATTAATAATAAATTCATCGAACCTAGATATATTGATGCAATAATTCAATCACACGAAAAAATTGGCCCTTACTATGTATTAGGCCCCGGTATTGCCATGCCTCACGCACGCCCAGAAGACGGAGTAAACCAACTATCTCTTGGACTAACCGTTATTAAGCAAGGCGTTGAGTTTGGTTCCGAAGGCAATGACCCAATCAGATTATTAATTGTATTGGCAGCAACTGATAGCAATAGCCATATTGGTGCTATCGCAAGATTAGCTGAACTATTTGATAATCAAGAAGATGTAGATAACATCATGCAATCAGAAAACGTCGATGACATTCTAAAAATCATCGCTAAATACGAATAAACTCAATATTAAGGTAAACATTATGAAAATTACTGTTGTTTGTGGGAATGGTTTAGGTACCAGTCTGATGATGGAAATGAGCATCAAAAATATCTTGAAAGACTTGCAAGTTAACGCTGATGTTGACCATGTCGATTTAGGATCTGCAAAAGGCACTGTGAGTGACATCTTTGTTGGGACAAGCGATATTGCAGAACAATTAGTTGCACAACAAGTTGGTGGCGAAATCGTTGCTCTCGAAAATATGATTGATAAAGTAGCAATGAAAGAACGCCTGACTGTTGCTTTACAAAAACTTGGTGCAATGTAAGCGGAGGCACTATGTCATTTTTTCGTTTTCTGATGCAGGATGTTTTATCTGAGCCAGCCATTCTTGTGGGTTTAATCGCACTTATTGGTTTGATCGCGCAGAAAAAACCAGTAACTGAATGTATTAAAGGCACCATCAAAACCATCATGGGTTTTGTGATCTTAGGTGCTGGTGCTGGATTAGTTGTCAGCTCGCTAGGTGATTTTTCAGCTATTTTCCAACATGCTTTTGGTATTAATGGTGTGGTACCAAATAACGAAGCTATTGTTTCTATTGCACAAAAAAGCTTCGGTCGTGAAATGGCCATGATCATGTTCTTTGCGATGCTAATCAATATCTTGATTGCCCGCTTAACGCCTTGGAAATTTATTTTCCTCACAGGGCATCATACTTTATTCATGTCCATGATGATTGCGGTTATCTTAGCCACCGCGGGAATGGAAGGTACACTATTAGTCACTGTTGGCTCACTGATTGTTGGCTTTTGTATGGTATTTTTCCCAGCCATTGCCCACCCTTACATGAAAAAAGTGACGGGTTCAGATGATGTTGCGATTGGCCATTTCTCAACGATTTCTTATGTCCTAGCAGGGTTCATTGGAAGCAAATTCGGTAATAAAGAACATTCAACAGAAGATATGAATGTCCCGAAAAGCTTACTATTTTTGAGAGATACACCTGTCGCTATCTCTTTCACCATGTTCATTATTTTTATCATTACATGCTTATTCGCAGGCGGTGATTTCGTTCGCGAAGTCAGTGGTGGTAAGAATTGGTTCATGTTCTCATTAATGCAATCTATTACATTTGCTGCGGGCGTATACATTATCCTGCAAGGTGTGCGTATGGTTATTGCAGAAATCGTCCCTGCATTTAAAGGTATTTCTGACAAATTAGTCCCTAACGCAAAACCTGCTTTAGACTGCCCAGTGGTCTTCCCATATGCACCAAACGCAGTATTAGTCGGCTTTTTAAGTAGTTTTGCTGCGGGTGTTTTGGGAATGTTCGTTCTATATGCATTAAATATGACGGTTATTATTCCAGGCGTTGTCCCCCATTTCTTCGTAGGTGCAGCTGCTGGTGTATTTGGTAATGCAACAGGCGGTCGTCGTGGCGCTATCTTGGGTGCATTCGCTCAAGGACTATTGATTACCTTCCTACCCGTATTCCTGTTACCTGTTCTTGGGGATATTGGTATTGCTAATACTACATTCAGTGACGCTGACTTTGGCGCAATCGGAATTCTATTAGGCATTATCGTCCGCTAAAACAGAACTCCCCATGGCAAATTTGCTAGCGGGGAGTTTTTTTACAGCTACCCTACTTTCCCAACCAAACACCATCCCTAAATAAGAATTCCTGTAATAAAATCAAATCATCCGGTGTCACGTGGATCATACCTTCACCAGGAACATCAATTTCAGCAATCATAAATAGAGCCAACGTGGTTAATGAAGGCAATATGAGTATCAACCAATTTTTCCCTTTTGTTCCGCGTATATTGTAGCCAATAAGGATATTTGAACAGATAGCAAAAAAGATCAGTAAAAACCAAGTGGCATTTGGAATTTGGTGTCGCCAACTTGCCATCGTCTTTTGTTGAGAAAGATAAAGGTCACTAAATGCACTTAATACAGAAGCCACAATCGGGTTTGGTGTTTGGCTGGCTTCCTTTACTGCTATTTCCCACAACTGGCTTTGCTTCTCCAAAGAAGTCATCCGCCATTGGTTATTTTCGTCACTGATACCCGACTTAAAAAACTCAATCCGAGCTTCCAAATATTGTTGAATAAGCTGTGAGGCTTTACTTCTATCATCTGTACTCAATAGCTGTGCTCGCTGGTATGCTGTACCAATAGCAATAGCTTCATTTTCTTCTGTTTGTTGGCGGTTGTTATAACCATTAATCGAAATTGATAAAACAAACCCTATCAATAAACCCAATAAAGATAAAATCGCCCCTAAAATAATTTTAGCTTCATCATCTGTCGCTTCTTCGTGGGCTGATTTACGCTTGAAAATATATTTACCGACATAAGCGGAAATAACTAACAAGATAAATGTGATCACAAATAAAAGAATGGAATCGATTGGAGAGTCATTGATCAACTCAGAAATATTGAACATTGCATTAGCTCATAAAGTTTATTTACTAATGATATAGCACAAGAACAATACAATTATCTAGGCAGTACTATTTTTTTACTAAATTTCAGACAATAACAGCAATTAGGTATCATAATACGACACCCAATTAGCTAACAATAAAGCACAAACTCACTAATGCAGTACTCCCCTCCCCTAAATTGATTATCTATAGATATTTTCATTACAATATTTCTAAATAACCGTTAATTTTCATGATTAAATCAGGTGAGTTTTCATCCAATATATCAATATTATGCCGTTTAAATAGTGCGGCACAAACACCCATGCCAACTTTTAAATTACCATCAAACTGGCCACTATAGATATGCTGACTACCGCACGAGGGGCTATTGCTTTTAAGTACAACTAATCGCACATTCATTAGTTGGATTTTTTCTAATGCAATATGCGCACCGCGAATAAACTCCTGCGTGACATCGACATTATCGCTACCGACCACACTAGCTCGACCAGCGAGTACATCATCACCATTTCCCCCCATTATTTCTGCCGATGCTCTTGGTGTTGGTAACCCACCAAAAACTTCAGGGCAAATACTGATGACCAGACCATCCTCATAGAGTTCTTTCAAAGGGGTATATAATTGATGCTTCCCATCATACCTTACACAATAACCTAATAAACAAGCGCTTACCGCAATCATGACCAATCCTATTACTATTAGTAGTTCTAACTCTTTAAGGCGTTTCGCACGATTATATTAGACTATAAGTTCACAAAATACTTCGCGCTAATAGTGCTCGTAAAATAAATAAAACAAGAAATTAATATATTCAAATAAACCAGAATAGCCACATAAAAATACAATGAGTATGATTTGTATTGCTTTGTGTCGTTTATTTTTCAATACTAATACTTAAACAAATATTAACAAGGCTTCAATATGTATATTAAAAAATTTATATTTGCTTTTTCATTAATTACTTTTGGGGCAGTATCTCAAGCCCAAGTTATTAATAATAATAATCCTTTAAAATATAGGCAGTTCAAAACAGATTACGCTACGATGCTTGAACTCGCGAATAAAGAACGCTTACCTTGGAGAGTCTTCTATGAAAATCCTAGCGAAGGCGCCGATTCCGAATGGTTTGATGCCGTAAAGCAGGGAGATTTAGATAAAGTAAAACAAATGGTTACTGAGGGGCAAGATATAGAAGCCAAAGACACAGGTAGCTTAGACCAAACGGCTCTGGGATGGGCTGCTTTTATTGGCGATGAAGCAATGGTTGATTATCTTATATCGCAAAATGCAAATCTTTGGGCTACCGATACAGGTGACGTATATAACGTACTAAAATCAGCAGTGCTTGGTAATAATGTCAATGTTGTAAAAAAAGTCCATCAGCTAATGAAAAATGAAGTAGATTTGAATAATCAACAAATTGAAAGTGATGGTGAAACATTAGTCATGATAGCTGCGAGTAATAATAGAATGGAAACGGTTAAATACTTATTATCGCAAGGTGCAGATATTAACCGAAGTACAACGACTGATGATGTGACCATGTTTTCTTATGACCAAAGTGCATTAACTTATGCATGTAAGAATAATCTTCCAGAAATGCAAAAATTCCTTATTGATAACGGCGCGTTGAATCATCGTACCGGTAAACCATCTTGCGATTAATTTATAGAAAAATTGGGTGTACCATTCTATAAATTAAATGGCCTGATTCCGGTTGAATATCGAAATCAGGCCATACAACCCGCTGACTAACAGTACACAACTTTGTGTGTGCCACTTCAAGCTTAATAGAACGAGCTTTAAATACAGTAATTATTTTAATTAATATTACTGGCTATTACGCATATCCATAATCATTTTACCATCGTAATCTGCACCAACAACAATATTAGGTACCTCACCTTTATATTTGTGTGCTTTAATTTGTTCAATCTCTAACTGTTTCCAATTGATCATTTCACGGGTAATAGTACGTTGCAATATTGCATTAGCTTCAGCTTCTTTCTGTGCAGCATACAATTTTGCATCAGCTTCTTGGCGCATAGCAAATGAGCTTGCTTGTGCATTACGCTCTCTAGCGATGGCTTGTTGTTCCGCAGACTCTCTCTCCGCTTCAGCAATAACAACCTTCTTCTGAGCTAATTCACGCTCTTTTTCTGCCTCCGCTTTTGCTTGGTTAATTTGCTCTTGACGCATTTTAGTATTAACCACTTGCTCTTGAACAACTTCAGGCAAAGTAATATCTTGGATCATGATTTCTTTTATTGTATAGCCATAAGGGGAAGCGTAACCTTGAATAGCATCACGAATAGATTCTTGTAATTTTCTTTGTGTATCTGCAGTATAAAGATCTTGCGCATTAGCGACATCTTTACCAAATTCCAAAATAGTTGAAATCAATTTTTGGCGTACATATTTATCTAAAGCTTCACTTTCGGTACCACCATTAATACGTAATACCGGAGCTTTAGCACCATCAAACTGAAGCATCACTGTAATATCAACAATAGATTTTAATTTATCTTGAGAAGGTACTCTAAGTTCTTTAAGTGATACACGGATATCTTTTGTCGAGTATGTATCAAACGTTGTAAACGGGTTAATTGGAAAATGTAAACCTGCATCATAGGCAACTGGATCAACTTTTCCTAAAAATGTTCCCACCTTAACCGAGCCATCTTGTACAATAGTGTATGAATTAATACCTACGAGACCAATAACTAGAAGTAATGCAGCGCCAACAACCAATTTAATCATTGATTTAAATTGCATGAGTTAATCCCTATCAAATTAATAATTATAGTAAAGCGCCTTATTGTCACCACTTATTTTCTAACTACAAGTCTAACATTCCTAAATTTGAAAGCACTAAATCTGTTGTTTCTATTTTGGTAAAAATGAATCGCTGAGCCATTACAGATAATTTTGTTATAAACCTAGTTTTATCCTTTTAAATTATTAATGCTTATTTTCAATCATAAAACACATGTATGATTATTTATAATCACTATCTCGTTCATTTTAAATAACATTAACCCCATCAAAAAACCAAATTTATATTATTTTAAACCAATATGATGATGAAAATCAGAGTAAAATTTCAATTAATGGTAAATGGAATTATTGCTATCTTGATCACTGTTGTTTTTAATTGATTAAATATAATCATTGTGACTAAAATAAATCATGGCGGAGAAAACCATGCAAATAAAAAAATCGATTGAACGTATACCTGGTGGCATGATGGTTGTGCCATTAGTACTCGGTGCCCTAATCAACACCTTTGCTCCTCAAGCCCTCGAAATCGGTGGCTTTACAACATCACTGTTTAAAAATGGTGCCCCTGCTCTTATTGGTGCATTCTTGCTTTGTATGGGTGCAGGAATTAGTTTTAAAGCGGCGCCACAAGCTTTATTACAAGGAGGTACAATTACCTTAACAAAACTAGTCGTTGCGATTGCTCTTGGTCTAGGCGTCGATTATCTCTTTGGAATGGAAGGGATTTTTGGTTTAACTGGTGTTGCAATTATTGCAGCAATGAGCAATTCAAATGGTGGCTTATATGCCGCTTTAGTTGGGGAGTTTGGTAATAAACGAGACGTTGGTGCTATCTCGATTTTATCTCTTAATGATGGGCCTTTCTTTACCATGATTGCGCTAGGCGCAGCTGGTATGGCAAATATCCCTTTAATGGCATTAGTTGCGGTTCTTGTTCCGTTAATTGTTGGCATGATCTTAGGAAATCTAGACCCACATATGCGCGATTTTCTAACAAAAGGTGGGCCAATATTAATTCCTTTCTTCGCTTTTGCACTAGGCGCAGGGATCAACTTAGAAATGCTATTACAAGGTGGACTCGCAGGTATCTTGCTCGGTGTGCTGACTACGTTTGTTGGCGGCTGGTTTAATATTCGAGCAGACCGTCTAGTAGGAGGTTCAGGTATCGCAGGCGCTGCAGCCTCAAGTACCGCAGGAAATGCAGTGGCAACACCACTCGCTATCGCACAAGCCGACCCATCCTTAGAGGCTATTGCGCTTTCTGCGGCTCCTTTGATTGCTGCATCCGTGATCACCACCGCTATTCTAACCCCTATCCTGACCTCTTGGGTTGCTAAACGTCAACAAGCAAGACATCCCCAACAAACTGAAGAGTAAGGAGTTATTTATGAAACTATTAGTTATTGCGGATGACTTTACAGGGGCAAATGATACCGGTGTTCAATTTGCTAAAAAGCATGCGCGCACAGAGATACTTCTTGATAATACACAAAAACATTCTTGGTTTGCTGATGTCGTTGTGCTTAATACAGAAAGTCGCGCATTAAATGCACAAGTTGCTTCAGAAAACCTACGAAATAGCCTGAAACCATTTTTATCTCAGAAGGATAAACCTGTCATTTATAAAAAAATTGACTCAACATTTCGCGGTAATATCGGGGCAGAAATAGAGACAATTATGTCAGAAACAGGCTTAAAACTTGCTATTGTTGCCGCAGCTATTCCTGCGGCAGGACGTGTAACGTTAAATGGTGAATGTCTCGTTCATGGAAAAGCACTTATTGAAACTGAATTTGCTTCTGACCCTAAAACACCAATAGTTTCATCACGTATCCAAACTATTCTCCATCAGCAGACTACCCTGCCCGTTATTGAAGTGAATCTAGACCAAATACGTTCAGGGCGATTCGCAACATGGTTACAAGCACAAAAGCCAACGCAAGGCAGTATCATCGTCACGGACGCTGAAAATGATGAAGATTTAGCACTAATTGCTGAAGCCGTATTTTCAATAGATCAACCTTGCCTACTCGTTGGAGCTGCGGGCTTTGCAAATGCATTGCCTGAGAATATTTTCATGGATAAAAAGCAAGGGCTACCGTTATTTATTGTCGCTGGCTCAATGAGCAGCGCAACAATTGAACAGGTAAACTATGCACAAACACATTGTGATGCCAGTGTCATTGATGTTGATGTCACACAAGTACTTGCAGCCACTACACAAGATAACTACATGGCTGCGCTCATCAAAGAAATTAGTCAAACATTAAACCAACAAAAACACACCATCATACGAACCAGCCGAGATGTGCAAGATAGGCATCATATTGATGACCTATGCAATACCTACGGTATGACTCGTAATGAATTGGGGAAAAATATCAGCGACTTTATTAGTTTGCTGACCTTAAATACGCTGTCTGTTGCCAGCATCGGGGGACTTTTTTTAACAGGTGGAGATATTGCGATTGCGGTTGCCAATACTTTGGGAGCAAAAGGTTATCGAATTCAATCTGAGGTGCTGCCATGTATACCTTGCGGCACTTTTATTGACAGTGAAATTGATGACTTACCCGTGATCACCAAAGCGGGAGGGTTTGGTCAAATAACCACTTTATGCGAAGCCATCAAATATATTGAGGAAATTTATTGTGAAAAATAATGTTGTTGCTATTACCATGGGAGATCCTGCAGGTATTGGCCCAGAAATTATCGTCAAATCCCTTGCAGAAGGTGAACTGGCAGGAGCCTCTGCCGTTGTTATCGGTTGTGCATCAACAATGCAGCGATTAATTAAATCAGGGGTAGTTCCTCAGATAAAAATCAATGTGATACAAAATATCAAAGAAGCTCAATTTTCAGCGGATACCATCAATATTATTGATGAACCCCTAGCCGACCCTAGCGCACTTATTGCGGGGAAAGTCCAAGCTCAAGCTGGTGACTTAGCATTTCGTTGTATTAAACGTGCGACTGAACTAGCTCTCGCAGGTGAAGTGAAAGCGATTGCCACTGCACCTTTAAATAAAGAAGCATTGCACCTTGCTGGGCACAACTACCCAGGTCACACTGAACTACTTGCCCAGCTAACCAATACCAAAGATTATGCCATGGTGCTTTATACCGAAAAATTAAAAGTCATCCATGTCACAACACATATTGCATTGCGTAAATTTTTAGATACATTAAATAGCGAGCGTATCATAACCGTGTCTCGTATCGCATCAGACTTTTTAAAACGCGTTGGCTATGAAAAACCACGTATTGCGATCGCAGGCGTTAATCCTCATGCTGGGGAAAATGGTTTATTTGGTGATGAAGAAATCGTATATTTACAACCAGCTATAGAACAGGTAAGGTCTGAAGGTATTAATGTTTATGGCCCTTGTCCTCCAGATACTGTATTTTTACAAGCCTATCAAGGGCAATATGATATGGTTGTTGCCATGTATCACGACCAGGGTCATATTCCTTTGAAATTATTAGGTTTTTATGATGGTGTTAATATCACTGCGGGTCTTCCGTTCTTGCGCACTTCAGCCGATCACGGAACCGCATTTGATATTGCTTGGACGGGTAAAGCAAATCCTGAAAGTATGGCCATCTCACTTAAACTTGCGATGAATGTAGTATAACTAATGAGCACAATGGATAGATTAGATTTAATACTTGAGTATCTTAAACAGCATAACCTCGTCACTGTTGAGGAACTAGTACAAGCATTATCCGTGTCAGCGGCCACTATCCGGCGTGATCTCATTAAACTTGATGAAACTGGGGTTATCTCTCGCACGCATGGCGGTGTAACCCTAAACCGTTTCATTCCTGTTCAGCCCACTACGTCCGAAAAAAACCAGCGTAATCTAAGAGAGAAACGGGCTATCGCGAAAGCGGCAGCCCGTTTAATTGAACCAGGTAGCACGGTTCTACTTGATGCAGGAACAACCATGCTTGAGCTAGCGCGAGAGCTCACTCATATGCCCCTGCGTGTTATCACCGCTGACCTCCATATTGCCCTTTTTCTTTCTGAATTCAAACAAATTGAAGTCACAATTGTTGGTGGAAGAATTGACGATAGTAGCCAATCTTGTATTGGTGAGCATGGGCGTGTTTTATTACGTAGCATTTATCCTGATATTGCATTCATTAGTTGTAACTCTTGGAGTTTAGAAAAAGGAATTACAACACCAACAGAAGAAAAAACAGGTCTAAAACGTGATCTAATAACAAATGCTACACGCTCTGTTATGCTTGCTGATAGTAGTAAATACGGTAAATGGTCATTATTTCGTGTCGCTCAAATAGACGAATTGACAGATATTATTACAGATAACCAACTTCCACTCGATATTCAGCAAAAATTTATAGATTTTTGTCGTACTAATCTAATATTGGTTTCCACAAATGCCACTTAATGCTATTGAGCTTGATTTCTTTATAAAATAAAGTAGCGCAACCCTCCAACTAAACCGCACCAAACATTGCATTTCATCTGACAACAAAATATGTAAGGAACCCCCCATGAGCGAACTGAGATTAGCTTATAACAATTTATCACCTGAAGCTTATAAAGGGCTTATTTAATGCAAAAATGCATTGGATAAAAGCGGGTTAGGTAAAGAACTAATAGAGCTTGTTTATTTAAGAGTTTCACAAATCAATGGCTGTGCATTTTGCCTAGATATGCATGCAAGCTCATTACGTTCAAATGGTGTCAGTAACAAAAAAATAGACACACTCGCTGGCTGGCAGGTTAGTCATCATTTTAATTCATTAGAGCGCGCTGCATTAGCTTGGACCGAAGCTGTCGTTAATATAGCTACCAGCAATACATCAGATGCTCTCTTTAATGAATTAAAACACCATTTTTCTGATGAACAAATTTCTGATTTAACTATCGCTATTAGTTTAATGAGTGCGTTTAACCGTATAGCAGTAGCATTGAGACAATAGTAAAAATTAATCTAAAAAAAGCCTGTTACCTTTATGGTAACAAGCTTATAAAGTCTATTTTTAACGCTATTTTTCTTCATCACGTAATGTTAAAACTTCGTATCCATCTTTAGTGACTAATACCGTATGTTCGGATTGTGCAGATAATTTTTTATCTCTAGTTACGACCGTCCAGCCATCTTTCTTTGTTTTAATTTTCATTCCACCTTGGTTAATCATTGGCTCTATCGTAAATGTCATTCCTTCTTTTAATTCAACCCCTTTTCCTCGTACGCCATAATGAAGAACCTGTGGATCTTCATGCATTTCACGCCCAATACCATGCCCACAATATTCGCGCACAACACTATAACCTTTAGATTCCGCATAATGTTGAATAGCAGAACCAATATCACCTAGCGTTGCGCCTGGTTTAACTTGCTTTATACCTTCCCACATAGCAGCATAAGTATCTTTGACCAATTTACGTGCCAGTGGTGAAGCTTCAGGCATCACATACATTTTACTTGAATCAGCAATAAAACCGTTTTTTTCTAGCGTAATATCTACATTAATAATGTCTTTTGTTTTTAAAATTTCATCTGTTTTTGGAACACCATGGCAAACAACTTCATTTAACGATGTATTCAAAACATATTGGTAGCCATATTGGCCTTTACTCGCAGGCCTTGCTTCTAGCACATTAACAATATAGCTTTCAACTTTATCATTAATTTCCATCGTGGAAATCCCCGGTACGATAAATGAATCCAACATTTTGAAAACACTAGCCAAAAGTCGTCCAGACTCACGCATCAGTTCAATTTCTTCTGCTGTTTTAATTGTAATATTATTCATGAACCTTTCCTTTTAATTCAATTGACTCTTTCTCTAACATTTCATTGATTAACATAGTAAATGTCTTATTCGGGTTTAGTTCAGCTTGCATACCAATTTTAATCCAAAATTCTGCCTGTGAATTAATTGAACGGGACATAACCTGGCTCGCATGGCGTAGATAATCATGCAGTTCATCTGAAATTTTTACGATACCCAAAATAACCTCAACAATATGATATGTATACAAACCATGTATAGATCATATAACAGGAGGATGATGATTCAAAGTACTCAAGTTTTGCATAGCACAAAGCGCATGAAAAACAGCCTACAAACAACACCACTAAGTTGCTTAAGTTGAATCCGCCGTCAAAGTATTTATCATATTAATCTGCTATCATAAATTCCGAATAATGTAAGCCCTATACGTAAATTAACCTTATTTTAATTAACTAGGCCATTTACTGATTTAACTGAGTTACTCCTTATAAACCAATACCCCGATTACTGCATGGACTCAATAAATAAAAGCCGGAGAAAAACATGTACAATAATATTTTGGTTCCTATTGATATAACAGAAAAAAGCTTAGCACAATTAGTTATGGCTCATATTCAATACTTTGCTAAATATGAAAAAGCACACATTCATTTTCTAGCGGTTATTCCTACTGTTCCTTTCTATACCACAATGGGGTTTGGTTTTGCTGAAAAAGCGGATAGTGAACATGAAAATGTCACGAAGCAGCTGGCTGAGATAATCAAAGAATTTAATATTCCTAGTAATAAGTACAGTGCACAAGTTTTAATGGGAACACCAAGGGATGAGATTTTACGTGTTGCTGAAGAAATTTCAGCAGATTTAATCGTTATTGGCTCAAAGCGCCCTGGCATGTCCACATATTTTTTAGGCTCAACCGCATCGATGGTTATTCAGAATTCAAAAATTTCTGTTTTGACTGTTCGATAACCTCTATCAACTATAATAATCTAGGTAGCCAATTGTTCGGTTACCTTTTTTTTCGTGTTAATCTTAAATACAAGTATTAATCACGAGACTAAACTATATATTGATATTACAGATTTATTTTTCGCTCAAGGAATGTAATGAAAAAATACTTACTTTGGATCAGTATTAGCATCAATATTATTCTAGCCATTGCTTTAGTTATAGCTATTACTTTGTTTTTTAACATGAAAAATCAGGTAATGACTATAGTTGAGCAAGTAAAGTCTGGGAAGTATATCGAACAAGTACAGTTGCAAACGAAGCAGCTTATTCCAAACGCACTTAATGAACTAAAAGCCTTAGAAACTGATGGTGACTCATGTGAGCAATTTTATCAAAGAGTCGATGAGGTTATTGAATACTTAAATAATAATCCTGAGATTATTGGAGCACAAACCTACACAGATCAATTGTCTTCTGTAAAAATGGCCATTGATAAAACTCCGACAGTTTTAAAAGACAAAGCCTGCAAGAAAGGGGTTTCAAGTATTAATTACATCATTAATGCACTACAACCGGATGAGCCATAATTGGCTCATTTATTAATAATATTTGAATGTTCAACATCCAACCAGCAGATAAACTGGACTAAATGTTCCAAGAATTGCTCATCAACAAAAGGCTGTAAACTTTGACATAAAAAATAATTTATTTCATTTTGTCGTTCTGGATAACGTTGAACGAATTTCTGTGTATATTCAGATAATGTTTCTGGCCAGTCATTATCATTTTTCCAACGTAAAATATCAGTCGAACGAATAAGCTTTCTCGATGCCGCCCGATATAATAACTTTAACTCAGCGTCATCATTACAATGATTGATTTGGTCGACATAAGCATTAAGCACATCAACAAAATCACCATTAACGGCTTCGGCTATTGCTCGTGAAGGGGTAAATTGGCTAAAACATGTTGCTAAATCATCCCCATAAATGCAACGGCAGTGATGCTTAATCCAATACCCCCAACTATATAAATTAGCCTCACTCATCACATCCGTAATAATACCAATATCAAAATCAATTTTGCTGACTTCGGTGTGATTAATCGTAAATTGAATTTGTAATTCATTAAGTTTGGTAGCCTCTAATTGAGTAAGACCATCACACAGTATGATACACAGGTCTAAATCTGATTGTTGTGGCTTTGCACAGCCTTTTGCCACACTGCCATACACATAAACGCTATGGAGTTTTTCTTTTAATATGCACCTAAGCCAATTAATAGATTCTGTTATAATTAACTTAAATTCCGATTGAAACGGTTTCTCTTTAAGAACAGGAATATACTCATAATCGTTTAACTTCATAACCTGCTAACTCTCAAGGATAAGTGTTTCAGTTTGTACTAACCATTCATAATAGCCAATAACCTCTCGACCATTTAACCAACGAGACAGCATATCTAATATTAACATTACACTGACTTCTTGCTTTTCTTTCTGTGAATGGTTGTTTGGTAAATAGTGAATTCTTTGCGCATAACACTTATCAGGTGTTGATAATACAACGTTTAAATATTGCTCATGATATTCACCAACGACTAAAACAATAGATAACGGATGATTAGCCGCTATTTTTTGAGCTCTTTGCACAAGGGTTTCTAATGTTTGTCCCGCATCAAGTGACAGGATTTGGCTGGAAGACATGACTATTCCTGCAGAATTTAATGTCCAACTTAACAACCCTGCACTAAATTGTTCACTGACGACTACATGTAATTTCTTTTCTTTTAGGGATTTTCCAATTTTTTGAGCTAAACCTTCAGTACCTTCAAATATCAAATTATCCCCTACTCCTTGCTTCACGAGTTGCCAATCCCTCTCCATCAACTCTTTTTGTGACGCAGGGCCTGTTAATTTTAATTCAATAATAGGCATTGAAGAACGGTAACCTAAAACACAATTTTCAGGTAAAGGTAAGCTATCAAATTGCTTCGCAAGGCTACTTTCGCTGCGGCCAAAACTCGTTAGGCGTAAACAAATTGGCGGCTCTGGCAAAGTAAAACGTGCACGTAACCTTGGCAAAATTTGCTCATTTACCATGACTTTGAACTCAGAAGGTACCCCTGGAGTAAAAAAAATCAGACAATCATTCAAAACTAAGGAAAAGCCACAAGCCGTCCCTACAGGGTTGTCAATTAATTCAGCATTGGCAGGAAGTAGCGCTTGTTTGCGATTTGTTTCAGGCATAACTCGCCCTCTAGCAATAAAATAACGCTCCATAACTTCAATCCACTGCGAATGCTCAACTAATGGAACTCCCGCAGCTTTAGCCGCAGCCAAAGCACTTAAATCATCACTCGTTGGCCCTAACCCTCCATTCACAATCAGAACATCTGCAGATAAACTACGTTCAAGAAAAGTAGCTACTAAACTTTCTAAATTATCGCCAACAGTGGTTCGGCTACTCAAAGGGAGACCTTGCTGAAAAAAACAGTCTGCTAACCAAGCTGCATTTGTATCAACTATTTGTCCGTGCAAAACTTCATCACCAGTACTCAACATTTCAACAACTAACATTCATGACTCCCTGAATATACAAATCGTATTAACTTACTAAACTACCTTATTATCAAGATGACTAACATCAATATTTGTTCAACTCCAACATCCTAAAAATCGCTCATAATTCATTAAAGCAAATAGTTTAGGATAATTCTCACAATATATAGTCATAAAAAGGCTATAGTTTTATATGCAATTGAATACATTATTTTTTTACAGCAATAATAGGGGCTACATGTTCAAGCTAAAACCAATTAAATCTGTTGCATTACTGTCTTTAATTTTATTAGTTTCTGGATGCCAACTTGGAGGCTCTACAAATTCCAATTCAAACTCAGATTCAAAATTTGGAGAATTAAGTGAGTTAAAAACGATGGAGTTTCCTTCCACAGAGGCACCGAAAGGCCTTGCTGAAGGGGCATTTGAAACTGAGTATGACAATGGTCAGCCAAAATTCAAAGCATGGGTATCTAAAGGATGCTTGGATAAATACATCAAAACCTATTATGAAAATGGCAAACCAGAATCCCTAATTCAACTAAAAAACTGCAAGATAGATGGGACTGTCCGTAACTATCATGAAAATGGCCGTATTGATGTTGAATTAACCGCGCTACAAGGCAAATTATCAGGACCATTTAAAATTTACCACAATACTCCAAGTAATAAGCCAAATATTACTGGCACTTTTAAAAATGGAGATCTCGTTGGCACTCTCACCGAATTTGATGAAAATGGAACTGTTATTTCTAAAGCAGTGATCCGCGATGGCGAAATTATCGTATTACAATAATTCAGCTAACAAGACAAAATAAAATATGTGATTTATAAATATAGCTAATAAATATCCTCCGGCATAGCCGGAGGTTTTTAATATGCGCCTATAAGGCTTTGTTACCAGCCGCGCCCTAACAGGCGCATAACGGCTCTGACATTTG